>NZ_JAOTQT010000031.1:0-86948 GCF_025685725.1 Burkholderia sp. BKH01
CATCGCGCTCGGCCTCGCGCTCGCGGGCGTCGCGCACGCGGCGCTCGACATCTCGGACGGCCTCGCCGGCGACCTGCAGCACATCCTGACGCGCTCGAACGTGCGCGCCGAGATCGACGCCGATGCGGTGCCGCGCTCGGCCGCGCTCGCGACGCTGCCGCCCGACGTGCAGCGCCGCTGCACGCTGGCGGGCGGCGACGACTACGAGCTGTGCTTCACGGCCCCGGCCGCGGCCCGCGCGGCGGTCGAAGCGGCCGGCGCGACGGCCGGCGTGCGGGTCACGCGAATCGGTACAATACGCGCGTTGTCCGCGCCGTCGGAGCAGCCCGCGATCGCGTGGCGCGACGCCGCCGGCGCGCCCCTGGCTCTCACGTTGCACGGCTTCGACCACTTCCATGCAGACTGACCCGACGCCCGCGCACGCCGCGGACGACCCCGGCGCCGCACCGAACGAGCACGCGCCGAAGCGCGCGAGTGCGCGCTTCATGCTGTCGCACCCGGCACACCTCGTGTCGTTCGGCTTCGGCAGCGGGCTCGCGCCGATCATGCCCGGCACGTTCGGTTCGCTGTTCGGCTGGCTTACGTTCGTCGTGCTGAGCCGCTACCTGACGGTGCCCGAATGGTGGGCGCTGATCGCGGCCGGCTTCGTGGCGGGCACGTGGATCGCCGGTTTCACCGCGAGGAAGATGGGCACGTCCGATCCGGGCGCCGTCGTCTGGGACGAGATCGTCGCGATCTGGCTCGTGATGCTGTTCGTCACGCCCGCGACCTTCGTCGGCCAGTTGTGGGCGTTCGTCGTGTTCCGCTTCTTCGACATGCTCAAGCCGCCGCCGATCCGCTATTTCGACCGCCGCCTGAAAGGCGGGCTCGGCA
This sequence comes from Burkholderia sp. BKH01, assembly GCF_025685725.1. Taxonomy (NCBI): domain Bacteria; kingdom Pseudomonadati; phylum Pseudomonadota; class Betaproteobacteria; order Burkholderiales; family Burkholderiaceae; genus Burkholderia; species Burkholderia sp. BKH01. Next base: position 874 of record NZ_JAOTQT010000031.1, read on the forward strand.
TCATGGCCGACGACCTGGTCGCCGCGTTCATGACGCTGCTCGTGATCGCCCTGTGGCGCTCCGTCGTCGGCTGACCGATTTCCCGACTCCCGTTTCCCGACGCATGCCAACCGATTCCGTCGTCCACCAGCTTGCGATCCGCGCAGGCAACAAGCTGCGTGACGAGCACCTGACGCTCGCCACCGCCGAATCCTGCACCGGCGGCATGATCGCCGCGGCGATCACCGATATCTCCGGCAGCAGCCAGTGGTTCGAGCGCGGCTTCGTCACGTATTCGAACCAGGCCAAGATCGACATGATCGGCGTGCCGCCCGACCTGATCGACAAGCACGGCGCCGTCAGCGAGCCCGTCGCGCGCGCGATGGCCGAAGGCGCGCTGCGCAACAGCCGCGCGCAGGTCGCGCTGTCCGTCACGGGCATCGCGGGTCCGGCGGGCGGCAACGAGAAAAAACCGGTCGGCACCGTGTCGTTCGGCTGGAGCAACCGGCTCCACACCGACGTCGAAACGCTCGTGTTCAAGGGCGACCGCGAACAGATCCGCACGCAGGCGGCCGTGCATGCGCTGCGCGGGCTCTTGAAGCTGCTCGACGAGCGCGAAGGCTGACCGGGCAGGCGGACGAAGCGGGAGAGTTGCGCGGGAACGCGACACGGCCCCGCCTGCGCGGGCCTGCCGGAAAGTCGGCCACCCGGACGGGCGGCCGGAGCGTATCAGCGATGCGCGTTGATCGTATCGCGGGTCTTCTGCGCGGCGAGCGCCGCGGCTTCGGCGAAATCCTCGCCGTTGCTCGCGTACAGGATCGCGCGCGACGAGTTGATCATCATGCCCGTGCCGTCGGCCGTGCGGCCGGCGTTGACGGTCGCCTGCACGTCGCCGCCCTGCGCGCCGATGCCGGGGATCAGCAGCGGCATGTCGCCGACGATCCCGCGCACGATCTCGATTTCCTTCGGGAACGTCGCGCCGACCACGAGGCCGAGCTGGCCGTTCCTCGCGTTCCACTTGTTCGCCGCGAGATCCGCGACGACCTGGTACAGCGGCCGCCCCCCCGTTTCCAGGAACTGCAGGTCGGAGCCGCCCGGGTTCGACGTGCGGCACAGCACGATCACGCCCTTGCCTTCGTGCTCGAAGTACGGCTCGACCGAGTCGTAGCCCATATACGGGTTCACCGTGACCGCGTCCGCGCGATAGCGCTCGAACGCTTCGCGCGCGTACTGCTCGGCCGTGCTGCCGATGTCGCCGCGCTTCGCGTCGAGGATCACGGGCAGGCCCGGATGCTGAAGGTGGATGTGCGCGATCAGCCGTTCGAGCTGGTCTTCCGCGCGATGCGCGGCGAAGTAGGCGATCTGCGGCTTGAACGCACTCGCGTACTGCGCAGTCGCGTCGACGATCTGCCGGCAGAATTCGAAGATCGCGTCGGGCTGGCCGTCGAACTGCACGGGAAAACGCGACGGCTCGGGATCGAGGCCGACGCACAGCAGCGAATTCGTACGCTGCCACGCGGCGCGCAGCGATTCGATGAAAGTAAGCGGGGAAGACATGGCGGGTACTCGCGTCAAACCGTTGGTAGACCGCGTATTTTACCCGCGTCGCCGGCGTCCCTCGCGTGTTGCCGCATTGCCGCGCGCATCGGCGCGCTCGACCGTGAACGCGAAACGACGCGTGAGCCGCTCGCCCGGCGCGAGCAGCGTCATCCCGTGCGCGGCCGCGCCGCCCGGCAGGTTCATCGCATTGATCGGATGATCGACCGGCTCGAAGCAGAAGAAATCCTCGCCGGGCGGCGTATAGAGCACGTACGCGTCGGCGTCTGCCGCGACGGTCAGCGACAGCCCGCGGCGCGGCCAGTGCACCGTCGCGTGGCCGCCCCAGCCGGTGAACGCGTGATTGACGAGCGCGGCCGGCAGCGGATACGCGACGCCGAACTGCCAGGCCGGCGGCACGCTCACGTGCCGTACCGGCAGGAAATCTGCGCCCGACAGCCACAGCCCGCCGGCCGCGGCGGCCAGTTCGGTCACCGCGTCGCGCACGAGGAACGGATGCACGCCGAGCCCGAACGGCAACCGGGCGCGCCCCGCGTTCTCGATCGTCAGCGCGATCGACAGCGTCGTGTCGTCGAGTTCGAACGACTGGATCGCGCGGAACGCATAAGGCGCGCCGCTCGCACGATCGAGCGACAACTGCAGCGTCGTGTCGGTCGCATCGTCCACCTGCCACGGCGCGAGCCAGCCGTCGCCGTGGATCGGCAGCGGCTCGTCGCGGCGGTTGCGCGGCACCGCGACGCTGCGCCCGTCGCATTCGAAGCGCGCGCCGCCGATCCGGTTCGAGTAAGGCAGCAGCGGATAACACGCGAGCTCGTTCGGGTCCGTCGCCGTCTCCGGATGCTCGCAGCGGCGGAACACCGGCACCAGCGCACCGTTGTCGCCGCGCCAGTCGAAGCGTGCGATGCCGCCGCCCAGGTGCGGCAGCACGTCGAGCCGCAGCGACGCATTCGACAGCGAGACGGCCGCCGCATGCGCAGCGCCCACGCCCTGCGCGAATACGGCCGTCTGCGGGCCCGGGCTGACCGGCTGCGCGGCGGCGGCCAGGCGGGCGCGGCGCGACTGGCTCGTGGACGACGATGCGCGCGAGGACGTGGCGGTCATGGTGAGCTCCTTTCCTTCGTCGAAGAAACGATGCAGGTCGGTATGAACGGTCAGGCCCAGCCGCCGTCGACGATCACGTCCTGCGCGGTGATCATCCGGCTGTCGTCGGCCGCGAGGAACAGCGCCATCCGCGCGAGATCGGCCGGCAGCAGTTCGGCATCGAGGCACTGGCCGGCCTTGATCGCCGCACGGCCCGCGTCGTCGAGCCACAGCCGGCGCTGCTTGTCGGTCATCACCCAGCCGGGCACCAGCGAGTTCACGCGGATGCCGAACGGGCCGAGGTCGCGCGCGAGGCCGCGCGTCAGGCCCTGCACGGCTGCCTTCGCCATCACGTAGACGGGATAACCGCCGTTTTTCAGCATCCAGCTGATCGAGCCGAGATTGACGATCGCGCCGCCGCCCTGCTGCTTCATGTCGTCGATCACCGCCTGCGCGGCGAAGAACTGGTGGCGCAGGTTCACAGCGATGCCCGCGTCGAACGACTCGGGCGTCACGTCGCCGATCGCGTGGCGCGTGTCGTTCGCCGCGTTGTTCACGAGCACCGCGATCGCGCCGATGCGCGCGCGGATCGCGTCGATCGCATGGCGCAGCGCGTCGATGTCGGTCAGGTCGCACTGGATGAACAGCGGCGCATGACGTACGTGCGGCACGTGCGCGAGGCTTTCCGCCAGCGCGGTGCCGGCGGCCGCGTCGAGGTCGACGAACGCGACGCGCGCGCCCTGCTGCGCGAAGTGCTCGACGAACGACGCGCCGATGCCGGTCGCGCCGCCCGTGATCAGCACCGCGCGATCCTCGAGGCTCGGGTATCGCGCAAAGCGCGCATGGCTCGCGGCGTGCGGGTCGTGCGCGGAAGTGTCGATGGTCATGCGGTTCGTCTCCGTGAAATCTGGTCAGTCGCGTACGCCGCGGTTCTTCAACTGGTCGAGCAGCACGGCCGCGAGCAGGATCGCGCCGCGCACCAGGTACTGATAGAACGCGTCGATGTTCAGCAGGTTCATCACGTTCTCGACGGTGCCCATGATCAGCACGCCGATCACGACACCCGAGATCGTCGCGCGGCCGCCCATCAGCGACACGCCGCCGAGCACGCACGCGGAGATCACGTTCAGCTCGAAGCCCTGCGCGGCGTTCGGCTGGCCCGACGTGATGCGCGACGCGAGGATCACGCCCGCGAGCGCGGTCACCGCGCCCTGGATCAGGAAGATGTACACGCGCGTGCGTTCGACGTTGATCCCCGCGAGCCGCGACGCCTCGGGGTTGCCGCCGATCGCGAGCGTGTTGCGGCCGTACACGGTCTGGTTCAGCAGCACGCCGAACGCGATGAAGCACAGCAGCGTGACCCAGATCGGCAGCGATACGCCGAACAGCGTGAGCCCGCCGAGCGCGATGAACGTATCCGACGACACGCCGACCGCCTGCCCCTTCGACACGATGAAGCCGAGCCCGCGCACGATCTCCATCGTCGCGAGCGTCGTGATCAGCGCGTTGATGCGCAGGTACGCGATCACCGCGCCGTTCACGAAGCCGATCGCGGCGCCGGCCGCGACCGCCGCAATGATCGCGACGAACGTGTTGTCGGTCGCGTTCAGCACCATCGCGCACAGCACGCCCGAGAACGCGACGGTCGAGCCGATCGACAGGTCGAAATCGCGCGACGCGAGACAGAACATCATCGTGCACGCGACCATGCCGATCTGCGAGATCGACAGCGCGAGGCCGAGCATGTTGTCGATCGAGAAGAAGTGATCGACCGTCAGCGACATCGTGATGAACATCACCGCGAAGATCGCGATGAGGCTGTACTCGGTGAGGTGCTGCCACCACTTCTGCCGGTCGCTTTGCTGTGGAACCAGCGCGTCGGCCGACTGCTTCACGGCTGCGCCGGCGAGGTTTTCCCTGACTTGCATGATTGTGTCTCCTGCTCCTGCATCGCGCGGCCCACGCCGCGCCTGGTCGATTCGAATGTCGTGTGCCGCGTCAGGCCGCCTGGGCGGCGCTCGTCTGCGGCAGCGCGAGGTTCAGCACCGCGTGCTCGTTCGCCTGTTCGCGCGGCAGCTCGCCCGCGATCCGGCCTTCGCGCATCACGACGATACGATCGGACACGCCGAGCACTTCCGGCAGTTCCGACGACACCATCACGATCGCGCAGCCGCGCTCGGCGAGCCGGTAGATCACGTCGTAGATCTCGTGCTTCGCGCCGACGTCGATCCCGCGCGTCGGCTCGTCGAGAATCACGACCTTCAGGTCGGGCTCCGCAAGCCAGCGCGACAGGATCGCCTTCTGCTGGTTGCCGCCGGACAGGAAGCGGATCTTCTGCCGCCGGTTCGGCGTCTTGATCTTCAGCCGCTGGATGAAGCGGTCGGCCGTTTCGCTTTCGGTCTTGCGGTCGATGAACAGCCCCGCGCGCAGCGAATGGCGGCGGCAGCTGATGTTGATGTTCTCCGCGACCGACGCGATCGCGATGATCCCTTCTTCCTTGCGGTCCTCGGGGCACAGCACGATGCCGTGGCGAATCGCGTCGCCGGTGCGCTTCACGTCGATGCGCGCGCCGTCGAGCGTCAGCACGCCCGCGCGCCGGCGGTCCGCGCCGTACACGAGCCGCATCAGTTCGCTGCGGCCCGCGCCGACCAGCCCGAAGAATCCGACGATCTCGCCCGCGCGCACCGAGAAGCTCGCGGGTTCGCGCAGCGCCGGGCCGTCGACGCCCTCGGCGGTGAATCGCACGTCGCCGAGCGCGCGCGGCGCGTAATGGTAGATGTCCGAAATCTCGCGCCCGACCATCTCGGCGACGAGCCTCTCGCGCGGCACGTCGGCCAGCGCGTCGTGCGACGCGATCTTGCGCCCGTCGCGGAAGATCGTGCACGCATCGCACAGCCGGTAGATCTCGTCCATCCGGTGCGAGATGTAGATCAGCGCGCGGCCCTGCGCGCGCAGGTCGTCGACGAGCTTGAACAGCACCTCGGTCTCGCGATGCGACAGCGAGCTCGTCGGTTCGTCGAGCGCGATCACGCGCGCATTTCGCATCAGCGCCTTGCAGATCTCGACCATCTGCCGCTGAGCGATCGACAGCCGCCCGAGCTTCGCATCGGGATCGAGATCGACGCCCATCGCAGCAAGCCGCTCGCGCACGTAGCGCTTCGCCTCGCGCTTTTTCACCCAGCCGAACGCGTTCGGCAGGCGGCCGAGCAGCAGGTTTTCCGCGACCGTCAGGTCGGGTACGTACTGCAGCTCCTGGTGAATCACCGCGATGCCGGCCGCGATCGACGCCGCCGCACTCGCGAACTGCACGGGCTGGCCGTCGACCAGCACGCTGCCCGCATCGGGCTGGTATTCGCCGCCGAGAATCTTCAGCAGCGTCGACTTGCCCGCGCCGTTCTCGCCCATCAGGCCATGCACCTCGCCCGCATGCACGTCGAACGAGATGCCGTCGAGTGCGCGCACGCCGGGAAATACCTTGCCGATATTGTCAAAACGCAGTGCCGCTGACACGTCGTCCCCCCACTTCCTGATCCATCGACCGCCGGCCGCCGCATTGCCGCGGCAGCCGGCGGGCCGCTTACTTCGACGCGAGCCCCATCTCCTCGCGCACCTTCGACACGTTGTCGCGCGTCGCGAGCATGCCGGTCGTCAGCGTCAGCGCCGGCGGTGCCTTGCCCTGCGTGATCCACGTGTACATCAGGTCCGAGGTTTCCTCGCCGTGGCGCTTCGGGCTGATGATCACGGTGCCGTAGAAACCCGTCGGCTGCGGCTTCTTGAACTCGTTCAGCGCGGATTCGGAACCGCCGATGCCGATGCCGATCATGTTGTCCGCCTTGAAGCCGCGCCCTTCGGCCGCGCGCACCGCGCCAAGCACGGCCTCGTCGTTCAGGCCGTACGCGACCCAGTGCTTGAACTGCGGGTTCTTCGTCAGCGCGATGTTCGCCGCGTTGAACGCGTTCTCGGTGTCGGTCTTCGCCTGCGGCGCCGCGATCACGTTCGCCTTCGGAAAACCGGCGGCCACCAGCGCATCGGTCGCGCCGCTCGTGCGGTCGTGCGCGGTCGGCAGCTGCTCGTAGGTGATGTCGATCGCGCCGACGTCCTTCACGTTCCAGCCGCGCTTCTTGATCTCGGCCGCGATGCCGTCGCCGACCTGCTTGCCGATGTTGTACGCGGAGATCCCCATGTGCGGCACCGCCTCGATCGGCTTGCCCGCGCCGTCGACGAGGCGGTCGTCGACCGTCATCATCTTCAGGTTGTGCGACTTCGCCTTCGCGACGATGCCCGGCCCGAGCTTCACGTCGGGCGTGCAGATGATGAAGCCCTGCACCTTCTGCGCCGACAGGTTGTCGATCGCGCTCATCACCTTCTCGCCCGACGGCGCGCCGATCTTCACGAGCGTGAAGCCCTTGTCCTTCGCGGCCATCTCGGCGAACTTCCACTCGTCCTGGAACCACGGCTCTTCCGGCTGCTTCACCAGAAAGCCGATCTTGACCGGGTCGGCCGCGTGCGCAACCGGACTACCCATCACCACCGCGGCTGCCGCGGCCAGCGTTACGAACGTTCTGCGTTTCATCTCCAGTGTCTCCTTGTTTTCATCGAACAGGATGTAGCCGCTTGTTGGTTTCGACGCAGCGTGCGCGCGGCCGTCGCACGTGCGGTCTTTCGAATCGTTGCGTCAGTCGTGATACAGCGCCGCGCGCCCGCCGTCGACGGTGATGCACGCGGCATTGATGAACGGCGCCTCGTCGGACGCCAGGAACACGGCCGTCATCGCGACCTCGTCGGGCCGGCCGATCCGCTTCATCGGCTGCAGCGCCAGCGTCTCGGCGCGCGCGGCGGCCGGATCGGGCTGCGCGTCCCACCAGTCGCGCGTGAGCTGCGTCTCGATGTAGCCCGGCGCGATCGCGTTCACGCGCACGTTGCGCGCCGCGTATTCGATGCCGAGCGCGCGCGTGAGGCCCAGCACGCCGTGTTTCGCGACCGGGTACGGAAAGCAGCCCGGAATGATCCGGAACGCATGCGTCGACGCGATGTTCACGATGCTGCCGCGGCCGCGCTCGACCATGCCTTCCAGCGCCGCGCGGCAGCCGTGCCACACGCCGTCGAGATCGACCGCGAAGCAACGACGCCAGTCGTCGTCGGTCATCGTCAGCGGATCGGCGAACACGTTGATGCCCGCGTTGTTCACCAGCACGTCGAGCGGGCCGAATGCCGCTTCGGTCTGCGCGAGCGCATCGCGCACGGCCTCCTGCCGTGCGACGTCCGCGTGCAGCGGCAGCACGCGCGCGCCGTCGACGTCGTGCGCGATCGCGGCGGCCGTGTGCTGCGCCTGCGGGAAGTCGAGATCGACGAGCGCGACGGCCGCGCCTTCGCGCGCGAACGCTCGGGCGATCGCGGCGCCGATTCCGCGGCCCGCGCCCGTCACCATCGCGACCTTGCCCGCGAGGCGGCCCATCATACGGCTCCGCCGCGCGCGACGCGCAATCCGGCCTGGAACGCGCGCGCGTTCGCCGCGGTCGCGTCGGCCGCCTGGCCGGGCCGGTACAGCGCCGAGCCGAGCCCGAAGCCGTTCGCGCCGGCCGCGAGGAACGGCTGCATGTTGTCCGGTGAAATTCCGCCGACCGGGATCAGCGGCACCGCGCGGTCGATCACCGCGCGCCACGCCTTCACGACCGTCACGCCGAGCTGCTCGGCCGGGAACATCTTCAACACGTCGGCGCCGTTCGCGAGCGCCGCGAACGCTTCGGTCGGCGTCGCGACGCCCGGTGCACTTGCGAGGCCGCGCTCGCGTGCGCGGCGTATCACGGCCGCGTCGCTGTGCGGCATCACGATCAGCGCGCCGCCCGCGTCCTGCACGCGGTCGACATACTCGGCACGCAGCACGGTGCCCGCGCCGACGATCGCATCGTCGGGCAACGCGCGCCGCAGCTTTGCGATGCTGTCGAACGGATCCGGCGAGTTGAGCGGCACCTCGACGATCCGGAAGCCGGCTTCGTACAGCGCATGCCCGTGGTCGGCCGCGTCGGCGGGTGTGATCCCGCGCAGGATCGCGATCAGCGGGCACGCATCGAACGCGCGCATCAATGCGGCGTGAGGTGCGTACGGCGCGGGCAATGTAAGGTCGGACGGCATGACTGGGTTCCTCTGCAATCGGTTCATTGGTCGGCCAGGACAGGCTCGCCGTCCGCGCGCACGAGCCCGGCGCGCGACGCGATCCGCCACAGGCCGCGCTCGGTCGCATGCGCGACGACCCGCGCGTGCGTGTGGCCGAATACGTGGAGCGCATCGATGTAGCGCGCACACAAGCCGTCGGCGCCGATCAGCAGCAGCGGCTGGTCCGCGAGCGCGATGCCGCGCTCCGCGAGCATCGCGTCGAGCGCATTGAGTTCATGGCCGATCAGCAGGCCGGACAGGTAGTCGCCCTGCGCGTCGGGCGCGAGCCGGTCGGTCAGGCCGAGCGTGCGCGTGCTGAAAATCGTCGCGAGCAGCCCCGTGCGCTGCGCGCCGCGCGCGACCGACACGCCGCGCACGAACGCCGCGCGATCGGGCGACGCGCCCGCGCGCATCGTGCGGCCGAGGATCGTGTGGTCGCGCAGCGCCGCGAACAGCTCGCCCGTCATGAAGGTCTGGAAGCGCTCGATCAGCCCGTCCTTCACCCACGCCCATTTGGCATGCGTACCCGGCAAGCCGATCAGTACCCCTGAACGATCAGCATCAAGCGTGGGATCGCTCGCGAGCGCGCCGAATATCTGCGTTTCTTCGCCGCGCATCACGTCGGGCAATTCGCCCGTCGCGATCACGCCCGGCACGATCGATACCGTCGCGCCGCGCGACGTCGTCACCGTGATGAGGCCCGCGACGAGCGCGTCGGCGCCGGCCGGCACCGTGACGTACGGCGCCTCGCGCCAGCCCTGTGCGCTGCCGACCATCCCGGCGGCGAGCACCGGCAGGCCGGGCGTGCGGTCGAGCCAGTCGCCGCATGCTTCCTCGAACACCGCGTCGAACGCGCGCGCGCCGCCGCCCGGCACGTGCATGACGCCCGCCGCGCGGCTGCGCGTGTCGATGAGCGCGCCGTGCGCGTCGTACAGATACGCGCGCAGCGACGTCGTGCCCCAGTCGAGCGCGATCAGCGACGGGGTGGCGGAGCGTGCATCCGGAACGGTCCGGGTCGAAGTCGTCATCGTTTGATCCTGCGGGTACCCTGCGGCGGGCTCCAGCCCAGTTCCGCGGAAATGGCTCGCGCTTCGCGCTGCACGAGCGGAATCAGTTCGTCCATCCGGTCGTGCGGCATGTACGGAATCGTGCTCGCGACCGACACGGCCGCGACGATCGCGCCCGAGGCGTCGCGGATCGGCGCGGCCACGCAGCGGATCGACGCCTCGTTCTCCTCGAGGTCGAACGTATAGCCGCCGGCCGCGTAATGGGCCATGCGCTGCAGGAACGCGCTCGTCTCCGGCCGGTTGTCGGGCTTGAAATTGACGCCGGCCAGCGCGCGCCGCGCGGCCTCGAACAGCGAGCGCCACAGGTCGGGATCGAGGTCGAGCATCATCGCCTTGCCGATGCCCGTCGATGCGAGCGGCATCCGGTGGCCGACGCGCGAGCGCATCTCGAGGCCGCGCGTGCCGGGAATCTTGTCGATGTACAGCACGTCGTCGCCATCGCGCACGCCGAGGTGAATCGTGTCGAGCGTCGCTTCCGCGAGCGCTTCGAGATGCGGGCGCGCCACCGCGGTGAGCGGCATCTGCTCGAGCGCGATCGTGCCGAGCTCGATCAGCTTCGGGCCGAGCAGGTAGCCGCCCTGCACCTGGCGCAGGTAGCGCGCCTGCACGAGGCTGCTGACGAGGCGGTGCGTCGTGCTGCGTGTCGTACCGAGCGCGGCGCCGATCGCGCGCATGTCGCGCGCACCGTTCGCGATCGCCTCGAGGATCGCGAGACCGCGCAGCAGCGTCTGCGTGCCGGCCTGCTGTGCGGCGAGATCGAGCGGCGTGCTGGTCGCGCCGATGCTGTCGGTCAGCGACCCATCGTCCGGCGTCGCGCGCCGGGCATCGAGGGCAAGGGATACGGGCATCTTGGTCATGGGGGCGGGCTTCTTCAACGGAATCGGTGAAGCCGCTCGCGCGCCGCCGGAACTGCGTCCGGCGTCGCGATGAGGCGGCGGTCGATGCACCGAATAAGGCGCCCGGCGAACTTCATGGAATGTGTCTCCGTGTGCGTCGGGCGCCGCGCGATGCGTGGGTCCGAAGCTGTCGATGTGCTTCGGATTGTAGGAGCGCACGCACTCGTCTCCAATATTTGAATGCGTTGTCCAGATAATGAGAATTCAGACGAGATACGCTGCACGCGACGCGACGGCCGCGCCATGTGCACGGGGGCGGAACCCGCCTCTCAGCAGGTTCCGCCCCCGTTTGTTCACAACGCGCCGCGCTTACTGCTGGCTCGTGCTGCGTGCCTGCATGTAGCGCTGCACGTCGGCGAACGACACGCGGCCGCTGCCGCCCGAATCGATCTGCCGGAAGTGGTTCGCGACATAACCGAGGCCGGCCGCGCGCGCCTGCGCCTCGGTGATCGAACCCGTGCTCTGCGTGTCGGCCGTGTCGAACTGCCGCGCGAGCTTGCGCACCACCTGCGCATGCAGCGCGGCGCCCGTCGTCTGCGTGCCGGCGGTCGGCTTGCGCGCGGCCGGCGGCACGTACGGATCGCCGAGTTGCGCCTGGCGCGCGCGCGCCGGTGCGGCGGCGTCGCTCGCCTGTGCGAACGCGGATACGGATGCTGCAGCGGCGGCGCATGCGAGCACCGCGGCAACGACGATGAAACGATTCTTCATATCAGGCTCCAGTCTGGAATGAGGTCGTCGACGGCAGGCGAGGCGCCGCCGGGGGCGCCTCGCCTGCCCGGCGCAGCATCAGTGCGCGGCCGCGTTGTAGAAGGTCACGAGGTCGGCTTTCTCCTGCGGACGCGACGTATCGTCGAGATAGACCATGTGTCCGCCCTGATAGTCCTTGATCGTCAGGTTCGGTTGCGTCCCGAGCCGCGCGAGGTCGAGCTCGGTCTGGTAGAACGGCGTCGCGATGTCGTGATACCCGTTCAGCGACAGCACCTTCAACGACGGATTCAGCGTCAGCGCCGCGGCCAGATCGGGGATCGTGTCGGGCATCGCGAGGCCGTCGTGCGTCCAGTCCCACGTGTTGATCGCATTGCTGCTCAACGAGTAGGCCGACTGCGCGGTGTACTTCAGCTCGTTCGGCAGGTAGCTGCCGATCGTGTCGGTGAACGGCTTCGTGATGAACGTGCTCGACGGATCGCCGTCCGCCGCGAGCGGGCTCGACACCGGCACGTTCACGCGCGCGTCGTAGCGGCCGATCAGCGTGCCCGGGATCAGCGACAGCTGGAAGCTGTTGTCGAAGAAGGTCGGGATCACGTTGAAGTTCGCGTTCCACAGCGCCTGCTTCACACCGGTCGAATTCGCCATCGTCGTGACGAGACTCGGCGGCGGCGACGTATGGCTCGCCAGGTACGCGTTCACCGCAGGCACGTAGCTGCCGGCCGTCAGCTGGCGCATCTGGTCCGCATACTGCGGCAGGTTCGACGGGTTCGGATTGTCCAGCTGGTAGTAGGCGCCGACGGTGCCGTAGGACGGCACGAAGCCCGCGCAGCTCACCGGGCTCGAGCCGTTGTTCGAGTTGCCGACATAGTCGCTCGCCATGTCGCAGTTCGTGTTGTAGTTCAGGATCGACGACTGCAGCACAATGCCGTCAAGCTTCACGCCGGCCGTCTCGAGCAGGTTCGCGAGCACGTCGGTGCGCGGCGTGCCGTACGACTCGCCGAACAGGTATTTCGGCGAATTGTTGCGCTGGTTCACGGTCAGGTAGCGCGTCACGAAATCGCGGAACGCGCCGCCGTCCTGGTCGACGCCCCAGAACGTCTGGTTCGTGTTCGGCGCGATCGCTTCGGAGAAGCCGGTGCCGATCGCATCGACGAACACGAGATCGGTCGTGTCGAGCAGGCTTTCCTGGTTGTCGACGAACGGGAACGTCGACGCGTTCGCGTTCGGGTCGCCGGTCTGGACCCGCCGCGGGCCGAACGAGCCGAGGTGCAGCCACACCGATGCCGAGCCGGGGCCGCCGTTGTACAGGAACGTGACGGGCCGCTTCGCCGCGGGCTGATTGTCGGCCGTGTAGGCAACGTAGAAGAACGACGCTTCGGGCGCGCCCGTCTGCGGATTGCGCGCGACGAGGTGGCCGGCCGTGGCCGTGTAGCGGATCGTCTTGCCGTTCAGCGTGATCTGGTGATGCGTGACGGCCGCCTTTTCAACCGCGGCGGATGCGTCGAGCGACGCGTTCGCGCTCGACGAATAACTGTTCGGATCGTTGTACGCCCTGTCCACCTGACTGGCGGGATCGGCTGAGCTGTCGGCGCTGGCAGCAGCGGACGATGTCACGTCGTCGTTGCAGGCCGTCAGAATCAGCGAAGAAAAAACCACCCCCAACAACAGCTTCGCTTTGCTCGCTGGCATCGTTGCTTTCCTTCTCTCGGATGTTTTTTGTGTCGAGCAGCCGGATAAGCCGCCCCCCGCCTCGATTGCGGCCGATAAGCCGAGGCGCTGGCCAATATACGCGAGCACATCGGCTTTGAAAAATTTGGAAATATTTGGCCGGCGGCCGGTGCGGCGCACACCTTTCAGGAATGCTTCGATTCGCGAAACATTGCATTTCACACTGCTTTCAATACCTTTCGCGTTTACCCGGGAATGCTAAAAAACCGTGGAATTCGTGCCATATCGGCAAACAAATTCGCGCGGTCACCGGCATTGCTCAGCAAAGCGAAATAGACGAATTCGTCTAAAGGATGCGGCCCGAAATGCGCGCGACACGAATGCGCTGCAGCGCACCAATGGCGCATCGGCGGCGAAACGGGCAATGCGACGGCGCGAGCGCGCCGTTCACTCCGATTGCGGAAGCTCGGCCGCGCCCATCCGGCGGGCGATGATCGCCGCGCGCTGGGCCTGGTAGGCCGAGCCGCGATGCGCGTCGAACCAGCGCGGCTTCGGCAGCATCACCGCGAGACGCGCCGACTGCCACGCGCCGAGCCGGCTCGCGGGAATCCTGTAGTAATAGCGCGCGGCCGCATCGGCGCCGTACACGCCGCGGCCCCATTCGACGGAATTCAGGTAGATCTCGAAGATCCGCTCCTTGTCGAGCACCGTTTCGAGCATCCACGTGATGATGAGCTCCTGCCCCTTGCGGATGTAGCTCTTCTCGCGCGACAGGAACAGGTTGCGCGCGAGCTGCTGCGTGATCGTCGAACCGCCCGCGACAATGTGGCCGCGCGCCTTGTTCTTCTCCCATGCCTGCAGGATCGCGTCGACGTCGTAGCCGTTGTTGGTCGCGAAGGTGGAGTCTTCGGATGCGATCAGCGCGCGCTTCAGGTTGCGCGAGATCTGGTCGTACGGCACCCACTGGTGCTGGATCTGCGCGGGCGGCTTGTCGCGCGACAGCCACCATGCGTCGGTGCGCATGAACGCGGTCGAGCCCGGGTTCACGAACGACCACAGCGCGATCTGCGCGAGGTAGAACAGCTGCGTCGCGAGCCACGCACCCGCGAACACCGCCCCCGCATAGACGACCCAGCGGGCCGGGCTCACCGTCCGCGTGCGCTGCGTGCCGCTTACCGCCACCACGTGCCGCGCTCCGTTCAGCTCGCCGCGAGCGCCTGGCGCAGCGCGGCAAGCACCGGTGCACCGTCCGGCCGCACGCCGCGCCAGATGAAGAACGATTCGGCCGCCTGCTCGACGAGCATCCCGAGCCCGTCGGCGGTGCGTGCGCCGAGCGATGCCGCATGCTGCATGAACACGGTCGGCTGCGCGCCGTACATCATGTCGTACGCCAGCGTGCCCGCGCCGAATGCGGCCGCGTCGCACTCCGGCAGCGCGGCGTCGAGGCTGCCGGCCGTCGCATTGACGATCACGTCGTACGGCTCCGCGCGCACCACGTCGGGGCCGCCGCCCGCGAGCGTGCAGCCCGCATCGTGCGCGGCCTGCATGAACTGGCCGACGAGCGCCTCGGCCTTGCTTGCGGTGCGGTTCACGATCGTGATCGACAGCGGCGCGCGCTCGAGCAGCGGCAGCACGACACCGCGCGCGGCGCCGCCCGCGCCGAGCAGCAGGATGCGTGCACCCGCGAGCGACACGCCGAGATTCGTTTCGATGTCGCGCACGAGGCCGACGCCATCGGTGTTGTCGCCGTAGATGCTTCCGTCGGCGTCGATGCGCAGCGTGTTCACCGCGCCCGCTGCCGCCGCGCGCGGCGACAGCGTGTCGGCAAGCGCATGCGCTTCAAGCTTGAACGGCACCGTCACGTTCGCACCGCGACCGCCTTCGGCGACGAACGCACGCACGGCCGCTTCGAAGCCGTCGACCGGCGCGAGCCGGTGCGCGTACTCGATCGCCTCGCCGGTCTGCGCGGCGAACTGCGCGTGGATGAACGGCGACTTGCTGTGCGCCACCGGGTTGCCGAACACCACGTAGCGGTCGGCGCCGCTCGTCGACGCAACCGCGTTCATGATGCGCGCCCCTCTTCGCTGTCGTTGCCGCTCGCGGCTTCGCCGCCCTCACCTGCCGCCGCGCCGTCCGCTTCGGCCAGCGCTTCCGCCTCGGTTTCGGCCGAAGCGTCTTCCGCGTCGATCAGCGTGTCCTCGCCGCCTTCGGCGTCATCCTCTTCCTCGGCCGTCTCACCGCTGGTCACGGTCGGCGCGTCGAGCACGTTCAGCAGCCGCACCGATGCCTCGATCGTCAGCTCGTCGAGCGACATCACGTCGAGCAGCACGCGCGTGCCGCGCGCGTGCACGCCGAGCCCCGGCACGTGCAGCAGCAGCGGAATTTCCTCGAGGCGCACGAGATCGCCCTTCACGACCGTCGCGACGACCTGCTTCTTCTGCTCCTGCGCGAGCCAGCGCAGGCACCAGAAATATTCCATCCGGCGCTGGTAGTCGGCATACGCGGTGTAGGTGTCGTCGAAGCCCTGCACGACCGCGTACAGGTCGGCGTCCTTCGGCTTGAACGGCGCGGCGAGCTTCGCGGTGACGCCATGCTGCACGCACGCGAGCAATTGCCACTGGTTCACGAGGTCGACGTAGCGGCGCAGCGGCGATGTGCTCCATGCGTACTGCGGCACGCCAAGGCCTTCGTGCGGCGCGGCCGTCGTCTGCATCCGCGTGCGCTTCGGGCCCGGCGCGCCGAAGCCGCGCTGCGAGCGGTAGATGCCGGGCACCGTGTGGTCGTGCAGGAACGCGCCCCAGGTCGAGTTCGCGAGGATCGCGAGCTCCGAAACGATCAGGTCGAGCGGCGAACCGCGGCGGCGCGGCGTGATCGACACGTGCTCGCCGTCGACGTAGAAGTTGTAGTCGGTGTTGCGCTGCACTTCGCGCTTCAGGCCGTAGCCCGCGCGCGCGAGCTGCCGCTTTTCGAACAGCGCCTGCGCGAGCGGCCACAGCACGGCGATGTCGTCCTTGTGCGGATAGTCGCCGGTGCCGGCCGCGAGCGTCTCTTCGTTGACGAGTTCGTCGAGCGTGTTGTGACGCAGGTTGCTCTTCACGAACACGAGTTCGGCGCGCGTCTCGTTCGCGACGATGTCCTGCGTTTCGCGATTGACGATGATGTACAGCGACAGCGCGGGGCGGTAATCGCCCTCCTTCAGCGTGAACACGTCGACGACGTCGTCCGGCAGCATCGTGATCTTGTCGCCCGGCATGTAGACGGTCGACAGGCGCGTGCGCGCGATCGCGTCGACCGCGTCGCCGCGCACGATGCCGAGCGCCGGCGCCGCGATGTGCACGCCGATCCGCACGCGGCCGTCGGACAAGTGTTCGACCGAGAACGCGTCGTCGATTTCGGTCGTCGTGATGTCGTCGATCGAGAACGCCTCGACGTTCGCGCGCGGCAGGTCGTCCGGCAGCGCGCCGACCGCGACAGGCGGAAAGCCCGTGCCGTGCGGGAAGAATTCCGCGAGGAAACGCGCCTCGTGCAGCGCACGCGGCGACGCGATGCCGCCGCAGTCGAGCATCAGCCGCGCCGGCGACACGCCGCGCGCGCCGGCCGCCGCTTCCAGCGCCTTGTATTCGATCGCGTTCTTGTCCGGCCGCGTCAGCAGCCCGAGCACCTTGCCCGCGAACGCTTCCGGCAGCTTGCCGGCCTTCAGTTCCTCTTCATACTGCGCCTGGACGAGCGCCTGCTGGCGCTTGCGCTCGAGCGACGCGAGCGCCATCTTGAGCTGCTCTTCCGGCGCGCGCTGGTACTGGCCGCGCCCCTTGCGGCGGAAGTAGACGGGCGAGCCGTGCAGCCGCAGCACCAGCGCCGCGCGCTCGACCGGGCCGTACGCCGCGCCGAAGTACTCCTCGGCCAGCGCCGTATACGCGAACTCGTCGGCCGGCGCGCATTCCCACAGGAAATCCAGATCGATCTGCTGCGCGGCCGTGTCGGCCTCCTGCATCAGTTCGCCCGCAGCCGGCTTGTCGAATTCGATCAGCACGTCTTTCGCGCGCACCTTCGCACGCCGCCCGCCGGGCAACTCGACCTGAAATGCGTCGCCCTGGCGCGACAGCACGCTGCCCGCCTTGAAACTGCCCGATTCCTCGAAGAAAACGTTCACTCAGTACTCTCGTTCAGACTGCCGGACGCCGCGTCGGCGGCGCCGCATGATGATGGGGATTCGATCGGCACGCGGCCGGTTTATCGCGCTTTTCCGTCGCAAAACGCGAGAACGTCGTCGACATAGTCGGCAAATTCGCTGATGCCGTGATCGCTGCCTTCGATCACGTGCGTTTTCGCGCCGGGGTAATGGGCCAGCATCTCGCGGTAGTCGAGCACTTCGTCGCCGGTCGCCGCGAACAGATAGTAGCGTTCGGCACGCGTGATCGCCGGCACGCGCAGCGCATCGAGCTCGTGCAGGTGATGGCGCTCGACGACGATCGTGCCGCCGCCGTGCCACAGCGGCTGTTCGCCCAGATGCTGCTCGAGATCGCGCTGCGGCACGATGGCCGGATTCAGCAGCACGGCCTTCCAGCCATGCTTTTCGGCGAGCCACGTGGCGTAATAGCCGCCGAGCGAGCTGCCGATGACGGTCACGTCGCGCGCACCGGCAACCTCGGCTTCCGCGACGGCGATCGCGTCGAGCGGCGACACGGACAGCGACGGGCACCGCCACTCGTCGGTGCGGCCGAGTTCGGCCATGCGTGCGGCGAGCAGCCGCGACTTCTGCGATTCCGGCGACGACCGGAAGCCGTGCAGATACAGGATCACGTGCGGCTCCCGAGCGCATCGAGCAGCTTCTGGTGCACGCCGCCGAAGCCGCCGTTGCTCATCACGAGCACGTGGTCGCCCGGGCGCGCGGCCTCGGTGACGGCCTTCACCAGCAGGTGCAGATCGTCGAACGCGCGCGCTTTGTCGCCGAGCGGCGCGAGCGCCTCGCCGAGATTCCAGCCGAGTGCGTCGCGCCCGGTCGGCGCGCCGTAGCCGAACACCACATCGGCATCGGCCAGGCTCGCCGGCAATTGCGACTTCATCACGCCGAGCTTCATCGTGTTTGAGCGCGGCTCGAGCACCGCGAGGATGCGGGCATTCCGGCTACCGATACGCGCACGAAGGCCGGCGATCGTGGTTTCGATCGCGGTCGGATGGTGCGCGAAGTCGTCGTACACGGTCACGCCGTCCACACTGCCGCGCACTTCCATGCGGCGCTTCACGTTGCGGAACGCTGCGAGCGATGCGGCGGCCTGCGCGGGCGGCACGCCGACGTGGCGCGCGGCGGCAATCGCCGCGAGCGCGTTCATCCGGTTGTGATCGCCCTGCACCTGCCACGCGACTTCGCCGACGCGCTCCGCGTGCGAATACACGGCAAAGCGCTCGTCGACCGGCACGCCGTCTTCGGCCGGCAGCGCCTGCCAGCCGCCGTCGACGCCGAACCGCTCGACCTCGCTCCAGCAGCCGCGCGCCAGCACGCGCTCGAGCGCGTCCGAGCGGCCGTTCGTGACGATCCGGCCGACCCCGGGCACGGTGCGCACGAGGTGATGGAATTGCGTTTCGATCGCGGCGAGATCCGGGAAGATGTCGGCGTGATCGAATTCAAGGTTGTTCAGCACCGCGGTGCGCGGCCGGTAGTGGACGAACTTCGAGCGCTTGTCGAAGAACGCCGTATCGTATTCGTCGGCCTCGATCACGAAGAAGCTCGAATCGGTGAGCCGCGCCGACACGCCGAAGTTCAGCGGCACGCCGCCGATCAGGAAACCCGGATTCAGGCCCGCGTCTTCCAGCAGCCACGCGAGCATCGACGACGTGGTCGTCTTGCCGTGCGTGCCCGCGACCGCGAGCACCCATTTGCCGGCCAGCACGTGTTCGCCGAGCCACTGCGGGCCCGACACGTACGGCAGGCCGCGATCGAGGATCGCCTCCATCAGCGGATTGCCGCGCGTGACGACGTTGCCGATCACGAACAGGTCCGGTTTCAGGTCGATCTGTTCGGCGCCGTAGCCCTCGATCAGCGTGATGCCCTGCGCCTCGAGCTGCGTGCTCATCGGCGGATAGACGCCCGCGTCGCAACCCGTCACCGTGTGGCCCGCCTCGCGCGCGAGTACGGCGAGACCGCCCATGAAGGTGCCGCAGATGCCAAGAATGTGGATGTGCATAGATGAATGCTTTCGCGCCGCCGGGCGCCGTCGATTCGGAAAAGATGCGTCTGCGGCGCGCCGGACAGGCCGTGCGACCGGCGCTCGTCGCCGCGACACAAAGAGCAGTATTGTAACTGACGGCCTGCCGTGCCCGGCGGCCCGAACGATGCGCGCGAACGCCGCCGGCACGCCGGGCGGCAGGCCGCCGCACCCGTGTTCGGGCGCTGCGGCGATCTAGTATGATTGCCGGATCATGTCTCGCAAACCTCTTGTCGACCCGCGGCGCGTCCGCGAGGAAATCGCCCAGTCCGCCGCCCGCCTGATCGCGGAGGACGGGCTGGACTATGCCGGCGCGAAACGCAAGGCCGCGCGCCAGTTGCTCGGCGATTCGCGCGTTGCCGGCGAATGGCTGCCGGATAACGATCAGATCGAGGAAGAACTGCGCGAGTACCTCGCACTGTTCCAGAGCGACACGCAGCCGGACGAACTGCGCCTGCTGCGCGAGATCGCGCTCGACTGGATGCGCCGGCTCGCCGAGTTCCGTCCATATGTGACGGGCGCCGTGCTGAACGGCACCGCAAACGCGCATTCGGATATCCATCTGCAGGCATTCACCGACAACCCGAAGGACGTCGCGATCTACCTGCTGAACCAGAATATCCAGTACGACGTGTCCGAAACACGGCACTTCGCGGGCCGCGGCGACGTCGAGACGCTGAGCTTCCTGTGGCGCCCGCGGCGCGACGTGGACGCGATCGGCATCCATCTCGCGCTCTATGCGAGCGACGACCTGCGCGGCGCGGTCAAGGCCGACTCGCGCGGCCGGGTCGCCCGCGCGGACGCCGCCGCACTGCGCACGCTCGTCGAAGCAGGCAAAGCCCCTTCCGAACCTGAATGATTCAACGATGATGATGAAACGCATGTTGGCGCTCGCGGTGGTCGCCGCCGCCGCCGTCGCCGGCGGGATTACCGCCGGCCATTGGTTCCGCGGCAATGCCGACGACGGCGCCGCCGTCGCCTCGCCCGCCGCAGCGGGCAGCCCGGTCGACCAGTTGTGGGCAGCGGCGCTGACGGGTGTCGACGGCAAGCCGGCCAAGTTGTCCGCCTTCAAGGGCCAGAAGGTCGTCGTCAATTTCTGGGCGTCATGGTGCGGCCCATGCGTCGAAGAGATGCCCGAGCTCGTCGCACTGTCGCATCAGTACAAACAGAAAGGCATCCGTTTCATCGGGATCGGCGTCGATTCCGAGCAGAACGTGAAGAACTTTCTGCAGAAAGTGAAGGTCGACTATCCGGTTTTCGTCAGCGGTTATGCGGGCGCCGATCTGGCCCGTAATTTCGGAAATACCGCCGGTGCGTTGCCGTTTACGGTCGTCATCGACGAAACCGGCAAGATTCGCGAGACAAAATTAGGACAAATCCAGCCGTCCGAGCTGAAAAAGACGCTCGACGCGCTGTAACCTGCCCGAACGCCGACCCGCACGTTCACGGCAATTTGTCCGTTGATCGCCGCAATTTCGCGTGAATTCGCCGATACTTTGCATCCGCACCGGTAATTCTTGCAGGTCCGGCGAATTCGGCCGTTCGGCAAAACTAGACAAATTTCTCTAAATAGCGCTAAAGTTCGCGCAATTCCGCAGAAATAGAAGCGACCATGACACGATTGCTGGTGCTGCACGGCCCCAACCTGAACCTTCTCGGCACCCGGGAACCGGAGGTGTACGGCCGCGTCACGCTGGCACAGATCGATCAGGCGCTTGCCGCGCGTGCCCGGGAAGCCGGCGCCGAACTGTCGTCGTTCCAGAGCAACCATGAAGGCGCGCTGGTCGACCGCATCCAGGCCGCGCGGGAGGAACAGACCGATTTCATCCTGATCAATCCGGCCGCGTATACGCACACGAGCGTCGCGATCCGGGACGCGATCGCCGGCGTTGGCATCCCGTTCGTCGAGGTTCACTTGTCGAACGTGCATCGCCGCGAAGCGTTCAGGCACCACTCCTACTTTTCCGACCAGGCCGAAGGCGTGATCTGCGGGCTCGGCTGGAAAGGTTATCTGTACGCGCTCGAGTACGCGCTGGACAAGCTGCAAGGCACGTCGCGCGGCTGAATTCGCGATCTAGATTCAGCGCCGGCCCCTAACCGGCGCTTTCACGTATTGAAAGGGGAATTCCCGATGGATCTTCGTAAGCTGAAAACTCTGATCGACCTCGTCTCCGAATCCGGCATCTCCGAGCTGGAAGTGACGGAAGGCGAAGGCAAGGTGCGCATCGTCAAGAATGCACCGCCGGTCTACGTACAGCCGACGGCTGGGTATGCCCCGCAAATCAGCGCGCCCGCTCCGTCGGTCGCGCTGCCGACCGAAGGTGCCGCTCCGGCAGCCGGCGCCGCAGCCGCGCCGGCCGTCCCGCAAGGCCACGTCGTGACGTCGCCGATGGTCGGCACGTTCTATCGCGCGCCGTCGCCGGGTGCGGACCCGTTCGTCCAGGTCGGCGACACGGTCAAGGAAGGCCAGACGATCTGCATCATCGAAGCGATGAAGCTGCTCAACGAGATCGAGTCGGACAAGGCCGGCGTGATCAAGGAAATCCTCGTCGAGAACGGCCAGGCCGTCGAATACGGCCAGCCGCTTTTCGTGATCGGCTAAGCCCGCCGCGCGGCCTTCCGGCCGCGCGCCGCCGATGCTCGCCAGGCGCCGTTCGCGCGCCCCTCGAAGAGACGAATACTCGCTATGTTTGAAAAAATCCTCATTGCCAATCGCGGTGAAATCGCGCTGCGCATCCAGCGCGCGTGCCGCGAGCTCGGCGTCAAGACGGTGGTCGTCTACTCGGAAGCCGACAAGGAAGCCAAGTACGTGCGCCTCGCGGACGAAGCCGTCTGTATCGGCCCGGCCCCGTCGAACCTGAGCTACCTGAACATGCCGGCGCTGATCAGCGCCGCGGAAGTCACCGATGCCGAGGCGATCCACCCCGGCTACGGCTTCCTGTCGGAGAACGCCGATTTCGCGGAACGCGTCGAGCAATCGGGCTTCACGTTCATCGGCCCGCGCCCGGAAACGATCCGGATGATGGGCGACAAGGTCACCGCCAAGCAGACGATGATCAAGACCGGCGTGCCGTGCGTGCCGGGCTCGGAAGGCGCGTTGCCGGACGATCCGAAGGAGATCGTCAAGATTGCGCGCGCGATCGGTTATCCGGTCATCATCAAGGCGGCAGGCGGCGGTGGCGGGCGCGGGATGCGCGTCGTGCACACCGAGGCCGCGCTCGTCAACGCGGTCAACATGACCCGCGAGGAAGCCGGCCGTGCGTTCGGCAACCCGCAGGTGTACATGGAGAAGTTCCTCGAGAACCCGCGCCACATCGAGATCCAGGTGCTGTCCGATGCGTTCAAGAACGCGATCTGGCTCGGCGAGCGCGACTGCTCGATGCAGCGCCGCCACCAGAAGGTGATCGAGGAAGCACCGGCGCCCGGCATTCCGCGCCGCCTGATCGACCGCATCGGCGACCGCTGCGCGGACGCGTGCAAGAAGATGGGCTACCTCGGCGCGGGCACGTTCGAATTCCTGTACGAAAACGGCGAGTTCTACTTCATCGAGATGAACACGCGCGTGCAGGTCGAGCACCCGGTGTCGGAACTGATCACGGGCGTCGACATCGTGCAGGAGCAGATCCGCATCGCGGCCGGCGAGAAGCTCGCGCTGCGCCAGCGCGACATCCAGTTCCGCGGACATGCGATCGAATGCCGGATCAACGCAGAAGATCCGTTCAAGTTCACGCCGTCGCCGGGCCGGATCACGTCGTGGCATACGCCGGGCGGCCCCGGCGTGCGCGTCGATTCGCACGCCTACAATGGCTATTTCGTGCCGCCGAACTATGATTCGATGATCGGCAAGCTGATCACCTACGGCGCGACCCGCGAGCAGGCGATCAGCCGGATGCGCATCGCGCTGTCGGAAATGGTCGTCGAAGGCATCCAGACCAACATCCCGTTGCACCGCGAGCTGATGATCGACTCGAAGTTCGTCGAAGGCGGCACCAGCATCCACTACCTCGAAAACCGGCTCGCGCAGAAGCTGCAGGTCGCACCGGAAGAAGCGTAAGCATGAGCTATCGCGAACTCGTCGTCGAACTGGCCCGTGAGCACGCGGAGGCATTGTCCGACGCGCTGCTCGACCTCGGCGCGCTGTCGGTGTCCGTCGAGGACGCCGACGCCGACACGCCCGACGAGCAGCCGCTCTTTGGCGAGCCCGGCCTCGTGCCCGATCGCACCGCGTGGCAGCACTCGCGCGTGGTCGCGCTGCTGTCGCCCGACCACGAGCCAGCCGTGCTGCTCGCCGCGGCCGCGAACGAGATCGGCCTCGCCGAGGCACCGAAATTCGACGTCCGCGAAGTCGAGGAACAGGACTGGGTGCGGCTCACGCAATCGCAGTTCGAACCGATCCCGATCGGCGAGCGGATCTGGGTCGTGCCGTCGTGGCACGACGCGCCCGATCCCGACGCGCTCGTACTCGAACTCGATCCCGGCCTCGCGTTCGGCACCGGCAGCCACCCGACCACGCGCCTTTGCATGGAATGGCTCGAACAGTCGGTGAAGCCCGGCCAGTCGGTGCTCGACTACGGCTGCGGCTCCGGCATTCTCGCGATCCTCGCGAAGAAATGCGGGGCGAACCCCGTCATCGGCATCGACATCGATCCGCAGGCGGTCGAATCGGCACGGCAGAACAGCGAGCGCAACCGCGCGGAAGTCACGTACGGGCTGCCCGATGCGTGCCCGGACGGCGAATTCGACATCGTCGTCGCGAACATCCTGTCGAACCCGCTGAAGCTGATGGCGTCGATGCTCGCGTCGAAGGTCAAACCGGGCGGGCGCATCGCGCTGTCGGGTGTGCTCGCGCGCCAGGCAGACGAAGTCGCGGCCGTCTACGCGCGCTACATCGACATCTCGGTCTGGCGCGAACACGAAGGTTGGGTATGCCTCGCCGGAACCCGGCGGGAAAGCCATTAGAATAGCGCTGTCCTTCACTCTGGCCAGCAGGCCGCCCGGCTCGACATGCTTCTTGCGACGCGCTGCCCTCATTGCGAAACCGTCTTCCGCCTGCAGCAGGAACAGCTCTCGCTGCATGAAGGGCTCGTGCGCTGCGGGCATTGCCACGAAGTCTTCAACGCGTCGGAATCGCTCGTTCCCGAGTACGCGCGGCAGCCCGAACCGGCATTGACGGAAACGGCTGCCGCGCCGGACGCGGACGACGGCGACGCGCGCCATCAGGCTCCTCCTGCACGGCTGTTCGCCGCCGACGCGCCGGCCGGGTCGCCGTCCGACACCGATTACAAGCCGGAAGGCTGGGACATGTGGGCGCCGTGGCTCGACGGCGGCGTCGATCCGTCGCTGCAGCACAACGTGCAGACCGTGCGCACCGCGCCGCTGGTGCCGCTCGCGCTCCCGGCCACCGAAGCCGGGATCGTTCACCTGTCGGGTACGCCCGCGCCGTTCCCGTCCCCCGCCGAGCTGGACGCATCCGCTGCCGCCGCGCAACCGGTCGAACCGCATTCGAAGCAGACGGAGCAGGAAACCGAAGCATCGCCCGCCCCCGTCGAGCGCGACCCGCGTGAGCCCCGCTTCGTCGCCCACCTCCCGTCCGAAGCAGGAACCGCTGCCGACGACACCGAACCCGCGGGCAACGCGCACTTCGCCGTACCGGACGACGAGCGCGCCCCGCGCGAACCGCGTTTTGCATTCGCTCCGGCGCCGGCCGTAACCGCGCCCGAAATCGCACCCGAAACCGGATCCGAACCTGACGCCGTCACCCGGCACGACAACACTCCTGTCGCGCCCGCCGACACGCCCGCCGCGCCGTTCCCGGCCGCGCTGACCGACGACGATCGCCCGCACTTCGCCGTCACGCGCGAGACGCGCGCGCCGCAGCGGCGCGGGTTGCTCGGCGGCTTTTTCGGCGGCCTGGTCGCCGCGGTACTGGCCTTCCTGCTCGTCGCGCAACTCGCATGGTGGCAGCGCGAGACGCTGATGATCTACTGGCCCGTCACGCAGGGCTGGTTCCGGCAGGCCTGCGCGCCGCTCGGCTGCACGGTCGCGCCGCCGCGCGCGATCGACGGCCTGCGGCTCGACGCGACCGACCTGCGCCAGCTCGACGGCCCGCGCGTGCTCGAGCTGAAGGTACCGCTGACGAACCGCTACCGCGTCGCGCTCGCGTACCCGTCGCTCGAACTGACGCTGCTCGACGACACCAATCACGTGACCGTTCGCCGCGTGCTCGCGCCGCGCGACTATGTGCGCCCGGGTACGCCGATCGACGCCGGGCTGCCGCCCGGCAAGACGCAGACGATGATCGTCCGCGTCGAAACGAACGGCACGCCTGCCTCGAATTTCCGCGTCCAGATCTTCTATCCGTGACGCGCCGCGGCGCGCGCCTGCGCGCCCGTCTCAACCCGCGCGCCCGAGCGGCGCGCTATTTCGGAGCACGAACATGAGCAAAGTTACGCTGGGTGGCAACCCGATCGATCTCGCCGGCACGTTCCCGGCCGTCGGCGCCCAAGCCGCCGATTTCAAGCTGGTCGGCAAGGACCTCGCCGACCTGTCGCTCGCCAGCTTCGCCGGCAAGCGCAAGGTGCTGAACATCGTGCCGAGCCTCGATACGCCGACCTGCGCGACGTCGACCCGCAAGTTCAACGAAGCCGCGTCGTCGCTCGACAACACGGTCGTGGTCGTCGTGTCCGCCGACCTGCCGTTCGCCGCCACGCGCTTCTGCACGACCGAAGGCCTCGCGAACGTCGTGACGGCTTCGACGTTCCGCACCGGCCGCGCATTCGCGAATGCGTACGGCGTCGACGTGACGAGCGGCCCGCTGAACGGCCTGACCGCACGTGCCGTCGTCGTGCTCGACGCGCAGGACAAGGTGATCCACGCGGAACTCGTCGGCGAGATCAAGGACGAGCCGAACTACGACGCCGCGCTCGCCGCACTGAAGTAACCCGCTGCCGCCCGGCCCTGCCGCGCGAGGCCCGACGGGGCCGTTCACGCGCCGGCCGGGCGGCCGCTTCCCTTTGCTCTCTACAGGAACGCACGCCTTGACTACGCTGATTTGCGGCTCGCTCGCCTACGACAACATCATGACCTTCGAAGGTCGGTTCCGCGAGCACATCCTGCCCGACCAGGTTCACCTTCTCAACGTGAGCTTCCTCGTGCCGACGATGCGACGCGAATTCGGCGGTTGCGCAGGGAACATCGCTTACGCGCTGCACATGCTCGGCGGCGACGCGCGCATCATGGCGACGATCGGCGCGAACGACGCGGACCGCTATCTCGAACGCCTCGACAGCCTCGGCCTGTCGAAGGCCAGCGTGCGCGTGGTGCCCGAAACGCACACCGCGCAGGCCATGATCACGACCGATCTCGAAAACAACCAGATCACCGCATTCCACCCTGGCGCGATGATGCAGTCGCACCTGAATCGCGCGGACGAAGTGGCGGGCGTGAAGCTCGGCATCGTCGCGCCGGACGGCTTCGACGGGATGGTCCAGCACGCCGAGCAATTCGCGAAGGCCGGCGTCCCGTTCGTCTTCGATCCGGGCCAGGGTCTGCCGCTGTTCGACGGTGCGACGCTGCGCCGCATCATTGAACTCGCGACGTTCGTGGCGGTCAACGACTACGAAGGCAAGCTCGTCAGCGACAAGACGGGCTGGTCCGAACAGGAAATCGCCAGCCGGGTTCAGGCGTTGATCATCACGCGCGGCGAGCACGGCTCCACCATTCTTCACAAAAACGGCGAAGAACAGATTCCCGTCGTGGGTGCCGAGCGTGTCGTCGATCCGACCGGCTGCGGCGATGCCTTCCGGGGCGGCCTGCTGTACGGCATCGAGAATGACCTCGACTGGGCAACCACGGGCCGCCTCGCAAGCCTGATGGGCTCGATCAAGATCGCCCACCAGGGGCCCCAGACTTACGTACTGACGCGCGCCGAAATCGACGCGCGCTTCGAGGCTGCATTCGGTTACAGTCTCAATTGAATATTGTGGGAGAGCAAAGATGTTGACGAAAAAAAACCTCACGCTCGCGGCCATGCTGACGGTCACGCTGCCCCTCGCCGGCTGCTTCACGGCCCCCGGTTCGGCGGATGTCTATAGCGTCGGCCAGGCGCAGCGCGAACAGACGGTCCGCATGGGCACGGTCGAAAGCGTTCGTGCGGTACGCATCCAGTCCGACGGCGGCGGCAGCGCGATCGGCACGCTCGGCGGCGGCGCACTCGGCGCGGTCGCAGGCAGCGCGATCGGCGGCGGCAAGGGATCGATCCTGACGGCGATCGCCGGCGGTCTCGTCGGTGCGGTCGCGGGCAACGCGGTCGGCGAAAACCTCAGCACGGCGAACGGTGTCGAAATCACCGTGCGCCTCGACAACGGCGACCTGCGCTCGATCACGCAGGCAGCAAGCGGCGAAGCGTTCCGCGCCGGCGAGCGTGTGCGACTGCTGTCGAGCGGCGGCGTCACGCGCGTCACGCACTAACCAGGTACCTCAGCACGCGGCGCAAGCCGCGGTCGAACGCATGTGCGAAGCTGCACATGCGTTTTTTTTCGTCCGTACCCGCCACGGCCCGCACTTGGGCGAATACGGACGAAAAAAATCCCGCCACCTGAGCCAGATGGCGGGACTGATTGAGTAGCGCTACTCAACCCACGGACACCACGTGAGTGCCCGGGTGGTACTGGTCAGCCGCGATTACGGACGGCTGCCGGTCGGGAACGGCCATGCCGCTGCCGGGTTGAGCGCGGTCTTCACGCCCGATGCCGGCGCAACCGATGCGGTCGACGCGGTCGTTGCCGGCGCAGCCTTCTTCACGACGGCCTTCTTCGGAGCAGCAGCCTTCTTCGCCGGAGCGGCGGCCTTCTTCGCAGGGGCAGCCTTCTTGGCGGGCGCAGCCTTCTTGGCAGCGGCCTTCTTCGCCGGCGCAGCCTTCTTAGCAGCGGCCTTCTTCGCCGGTGCAGCCTTCTTGGCAGCAGCCTTCTTGGCCGGTGCGGCCTTCTTCGCAGCAACCTTCTTCACTGCGACTTTCTTGGCTGCAACCTTCTTCGCAGCGGCCTTCTTGGCCGGCGCTGCCTTCTTGGCAGCAACCTTCTTCACTGCGACTTTCTTTGCTGCGACCTTCTTGGCTGCAACCTTCTTCGTTGCGACCTTCTTTGCCGCGACCTTCTTCGCAGCGGCCTTCTTCGCCGGTGCTGCCTTCTTCGCGGCAACCTTCTTCACCGCGACCTTCTTCGCAGCAACCTTCTTCACTGCAGCGGCCTTCTTCGCCGGAGCAGCGGCCTTCTTCGCGACGGTCTTCTTGGCAGCAACTTTCTTAGCAGCCGGTTTCTTCTTGGCGGTAGCCATGTTGTTCTCCTTCAGGTTCAGATGAGAGTCAGTTCAAACTACACCCTTCGTCAAAACCCGCTTCCCGCGGACGCTGTTCAGGACGTGCGCTTCGAAGCGGGCTATTCATCGGCGTACGCAGATACCGCGCGCTTACGCTAATGAATACGGTATGGCGCGCGTGACCACCCGGCCTCGCGCGCCAAATCAAGTCGGTAGCCGGCGCACCTCGCGCCGCTACCCCTAATCGCTTGATCAAGCGGACCGCCACACGGCCGTCCGCTTTATCCGGAGGGAAGTTTGCCCATCCCACTGAAGGGTTCGCAAAGTGCCGGTCGTATCGTTGGGCCGTTAAGGCACCGGGCATGCTTTGCATCAGGCGTTCTTGCTCCTAAACCTTGGGCCGGGGCCGAGAGGCCACCGGCTGCTCCATCATGTAACGGGTTCGCTGCTGCGGGTCATTCCCAGGACAGCGCGCCCCCCGTCTGATACTCGATCACACGCGTCTCGAAGAAGTTGCGCTCCTTCTTCAGGTCGATCATCTCGCTCATCCACGGGAACGGGTTTTCCTCGTTCGGGTACAGCGGATCGAGGCCGATCTGCTGGCAACGGCGGTTGCTGATGAAGCGCAGATAGCTCTTGAACATCGACGCGTTCAAACCCAGCACGCCGCGCGGCATCGTGTCCTCGGCGTAGCGGTATTCGAGTTCGACAGCCTGCTTGAACAGCTCGCGAATCTCGGCGCGGAATTCCGTGGTCCAGAGATGCGGGTTCTCGAGCTTGATCTGGTTGATCAGGTCGATGCCGAAGTTGCAGTGCATCGACTCGTCGCGCAGGATGTACTGATATTGCTCTGCAGCACCCGTCATCTTGTTCTGGCGGCCGAGTGCGAGGATCTGCGTAAACCCGACATAGAAGAACAGGCCTTCCATGATGCAGGCAAACACGATCAGCGACTTCAGCAACTTCTGATCCGCTTCGAGCGTGCCGGTCTTGAAGGCCGGGTCCGTCAGCGTGTGGATGAACGGGATCAGGAATTCGTCCTTCGCGCGGATCGACGCGACCTCGTGGTACGCGTTGAAGATCTCGCCTTCGTCGAGACCGAGCGATTCGACAATATATTGGTACGCGTGCGTGTGGATCGCCTCTTCGAACGCCTGGCGCAGCAGGAACTGCCGGCACTCGGGCGCCGTGATGTGGCGGTACGTGCCGAGCACGATGTTGTTCGCCGCGAGCGAATCGGCCGTCACGAAGAAGCCGAGGTTGCGCTTCACGATGCGGCGCTCGTCCTCGGTCAGACCGTTCGGGTCCTTCCACAGAGCGATGTCGCGGGACATGTTGATTTCCTGCGGCATCCAGTGGTTCGCGCAACCGGCCAGATACTTTTCCCACGCCCACTTGTACTTGAACGGCACCAGCTGATTGACGTCAGTCTGGCCGTTGATGATGCGCTTGTCGGCGACATTGACCCGCGCTTCCGAACCGCCGGCGGGAACAGCCGATGCTTGCGGAGGCACCGCGAGATCGCCTTCGAAAATGTCGCGGACCTGATGGGCGGCAGGCGACGCAGCCTGCATTCCGACAGCCACTCCTGCGGGGGCGCGCATCGCATTGTGCTGCGCTCCGCTCGCGGGAGTTACGGCAGTCTTCTCGTCATCCCAGTTGAGCATAAATTCTCACCATCAATTTAGAACGGTTTGTACCATCTTTTCCTGAGCGATAAAAGGGTTCGCTCACGAAAAATCCTTTTTTCGATTCGCGTTGCGACCTCGATACAACACTTTGAGCAACGCATCGTCGTTCATGCAGAGCGCGACGTGTGTCGCGCGTGTATCGCGAGGTGCGCTCGACGCATCGAACGCTGATCGAAACGCGACGTCGTCGGGGATGTTTCGATCGCTTGTCACTGCCTGCAACGCCGGTGCCGCGTTACAGATTCCTTATCATTTTTTTAGTTGAGAGCGGCGCACACTTCAACCTCGATCGGTCATCGTGCGCGCCGCCCGGCACATCTTCAGGTCAAGCGCGCTGCGTTATTGGCACGCTTCGCATTCGTCGAAGCCCGGATCGCCCGGACGCATCGTGCACACCGGACCGTCCGCCTCGACCGGCGCGAGTGCCGCCGCTGCACCGATCGCGCCCGACGACGCATCGCCACCCGCCGCACCGAAGCCGCCTGCCGCGCCTTGCGCGCCGCCGCCGCTCGAACCGCCCCCCGTCGGCACCGCGTTCAGCGCGCCGTGTGCGACCGTCGACTTCTCGACGTGCGTCGCCGCCATCGTGCGGAGGTAGTAGGTCGTCTTCAGGCCGCGCAACCATGCGAGCTTGTAGACCTCGTCGAGCTTCTTGCCCGACGCACCACCCATGTAGATGTTCAGCGACTGCGCCTGGTCGATCCACTTCTGGCGACGCGATGCTGCTTCGACCAGCCACGTCGGGTCGACTTCGAACGCGGTCGCGTAGATCGCGCGCAGGTCGGCCGGGATGCGGTCGATGCGCGACAGCATGCCGTCGAAGTACTTCAGGTCGGCGACCATCACTTCGTCCCACAGGCCGCGTTCCTTCAGGTCGCGAACGAGGTACTCGTTCACCACCGTGAATTCGCCCGACAGGTTCGACTTCACGTACAGGTTCTGGAAGGTCGGCTCGATGCATGCCGACACGCCGATGATGTTCGAGATCGTCGCCGTCGGCGCGATCGCGACGCAGTTCGAGTTGCGCATGCCGTGCGCGGCAATCCGCGAACGCAGCGTCGTCCAGTCGAGCGACTCGGACGTGTCGACCTCGACGTAGCCGCCGCGCGCTTCGGCCAGCAGCTTCAGCGTGTCCTGCGGGAGGATGCCGCGATCCCACAGCGAGCCGCGGTAGCTCGAGTAGCGGCCGCGTTCCTCGGCCAGTTCGGTCGACGCGTGGTACGCGTAGTAGCAGACGGCTTCCATCGAACGGTCGGCGAACTCGACCGCAGCTTCCGACGCGTACGGCGTGCGCAGCAGGTGCAGGCAGTCCTGGAAGCCCATGATGCCCATGCCGACCGGGCGGTGCTTCAGGTTCGAGTTACGCGCCTTCGGCACCGCGTAGTAGTTGATGTCGATCACGTTGTCGAGCATGCGCATCGCGACGCTGATCGTGCGCTTCAGCTTGTCGTGGTCGAGCGCGTAGCTGCCGTCGGCCTGCTTCACCAGGTGAGCGACCAGGTTCACCGAGCCGAGGTTGCACACCGCGATTTCGGTGTCGCTCGTGTTCAGCGTGATTTCCGTGCACAGGTTCGACGAGTGGACGACGCCGACGTGCTGCTGCGGCGAGCGCACGTTGCACGGATCCTTGAACGTGATCCACGGGTGGCCCGTCTCGAACAGCATGCCGAGCATCTTGCGCCAGAGCTGCGCCGCCGGGATCTTCTTGAACAGCTTGATCTCGCCGCGCGCGACCTTCTCTTCGTAAGCCGTGTAAGCCTTCTCGAAATCGGCGCCGAACTTGTCGTGCAGGTCCGGGCAGGTCGACGGCGAGAACAACGTCCAGTCGGCGCCTTCCATCACGCGCTTCATGAACAGGTCGGGAATCCAGTTCGCCGTGTTCATGTCATGCGTACGGCGGCGATCGTCGCCCGTGTTCTTGCGCAGCTCGAGGAACTCCTCGATGTCGAGGTGCCAGGATTCGAGGTACGCGCAGACCGCGCCCTTGCGCTTGCCGCCCTGATTGACCGCGACGGCCGTGTCGTTCACGACCTTCAGGAACGGGACCACGCCTTGCGACTTGCCGTTCGTGCCCTTGATATGCGAGCCGAGTGCGCGCACGCGCGTCCAGTCGTTGCCGAGACCGCCGGCGAACTTCGACAGCAGCGCGTTTTCCTTCAGCGCTTCATAGATGCCGTCGAGATCGTCCGCGACCGTCGTCAGGTAGCACGACGACAGTTGCGAGCGGTGGGTGCCCGAGTTGAACAGCGTCGGCGTCGAGCTCATGAAGTCGAAGCTCGACAGCACGTTGTAGAACTCGATCGCGCGCGTTTCGCGGTCGATCTCGTTCAGCGACAGGCCCATCGCAACACGCATGAAGAAAGCCTGCGGCATTTCGATGCGGGTGCCTTCGACGTGCAGGAAGTAGCGGTCGTACAGCGTCTGCAGGCCGAGATAGCCGAACTGCAGGTCGCGGTTCGCATCGAGCGCTTCGCCGAGGCGCTTCAGGTCGAACTGCAGCAGCTTGTCGTCGAGCAGGCCAGCGTCGACGCCGCGCTTCAGGAACTGCGGGAAATATTCCGCGTAGCGGGCCGACATCTCGGCCTGCAGGACTTCCTCGCCGAGGATCTCGCGGCGGATCGTGTGCAGCAGGATGCGGGCCGTGACCTGGCTGTATGCCGGGTCCTTCTCGATCATCGTGCGCGCAGCGAGGATCGCCGAGTCGTAGACCTGGCTCATCGGCACGCCGTCGTACAGGTTCTTCACCGTCTCCGCGACGATCGGCTCAGGGTTAACCGCAGCGCCGAGGCCATCGCACGACGACACGATCAGCGCGCGCAGCGCGTTCAGGTCGAGCGGACGCGAGACGCCGTTGTCGACGACGTTGATGCCGGTGCTCGACTCGCCGCCTGCCGCAGCTGCTTCCTCGCCCGCATGCTGGCGCTCGAGGTGACGCTTCTCGCGATACAGCACGTACGCACGCGCGACGTTGTGCTCGCCGCCGCGCATCAGCGCGAGTTCGACCTGATCCTGGATGTCTTCGATATGGAACGTACCGCCGTTCGGGCGGCTGCGCACGAGCGCGCGCACGACGTTGTGCGTCAGCTGTTCGACCTGCTCGCGCACGCGCGCCGATGCCGCGCCCTGCCCGCCGTTGACGGCCAGGAAAGCCTTGGTCACCGCGATCGCGATCTTCGAAGGCTCGAACGACACCACGCTGCCGTTGCGGCGGATCACCTTGTAGTCGGCGAACGTGGCCTGCGGCGCGAGCGCTTGCGCGCCCTGTTCGGTCCCGCCGAGCGGACGGCTCGAGGCGCTCTC
Source organism: Burkholderia sp. BKH01 (assembly GCF_025685725.1). Classification (NCBI taxonomy): domain Bacteria; kingdom Pseudomonadati; phylum Pseudomonadota; class Betaproteobacteria; order Burkholderiales; family Burkholderiaceae; genus Burkholderia; species Burkholderia sp. BKH01. The sequence goes on from NZ_JAOTQT010000031.1 coordinate 34,491, forward strand.
GTACTGGGACGTCGCGTTGTCGGTGGTTTGCATGTGCAAAGCTCCTGGTGTTGGATGGTGCGGAGAGAACCGCGGATTAAAACGAACGCTGCGCAATGCGGTGCGCGAGCGGTAAGAGGCGAGCGATGCGCCGGGGAAGCCGGTTCGGTCGATGCGCGACAACCGAGCCGGTCGTGTGCTTCGTCATGTGTACCCTACCCCGTCGAAGTTCGCTGCGCTGATCGCGACGCCCGGACCGCCCGGCCTGACGCGCCGCCCTGAGAACCCTGTCCGCCGGCGTTGCCCGCCGGCCGGTGCCGCTCGGGTTTCCCCTGCGACACACACTATATCTAGTGCAGAACTGCTCAACTGGCACCAAGTATAGTGGACATTCGGACGACGTCAAAACGGATAATTTGCGATAGAGGTCTTGACATCGCGCACGCGCCGACACGACAAGGCATTGGTCGGAGAAAAAACTTTCTCCGGTCAAAAAACCCCGCGATCAGTGCTGACGGAAAGGAAAGTATTCGGCGGAAAACCCGGCATCGCTCGCGAAGCGTTGCCAATCGAAATGCGGGCCCGGGTCGGTCTTGCGGCCCGGCGCGACGTCCGAGTGCCCCGCGAACGCGTCGACCGGATAACGCGCGGCGAGCGCGCGAGAAAGCGCGGCGAGCATCGCGTACTGCGCGTCGTCGAACGGCACGTCGTCCGCGCCTTCGAGCTCGATGCCGATCGAGAAATCGTTGCAGCGCGCCCGACCGAAGAACTCGGACGAGCCCGCGTGCCACGCGCGCTCGTCGCACGACACGAACTGCACGAGCTCGCCGCCGCGGCGGATCAGGAAGTGCGCGGACACACGCACCCCGCGCAGGTGACTCTGGTAATAGGGGTGCGCATCGCAGTCGAGGCGGTTCAGGAACAGCGCCTCGATCGCGTCGCCGCCAAATTCGCCGGGCGGCAGGCTGATGTTGTGGACGACCACGAGCGTCGGCACCGCACCCGCGGGCCGCGCCTCGAAGTTCGGCGACGGCGCATGGCGCGCTTCGCGCACCCAGCCGTTCGCGTCGACCGACAACGGCGGCGCATCGCTCATCGTGCGTCGTGACCGCGCGCGCGCGCGGCGTGGCGCTGTGCGTGTTCGGCGCTGCAGAAGTATTCGCCGCCCGCGACGACTGCTTCGCCCTTCGGTGCATGCACGCCGCATTCGGCGCAGCGCACCATCGGCTCGGGCAGCGACCGCGTGTCGCCGTTCGGGCGCGCAGCGCCGGCACCCCGCGCGCCGTCGTCACCCGCGCCGCGGCCGGTGCGCGCCTGCGCGTGCTCCTGGGCCTGGCGCACCTTGCGCGCGAGCCACGAGCCAGCGAAGAAGAGAAGAATCAGGAGAAGAATCTGTCGCATCGGAAACCTGCGGTCAAACCACGGAACGGTGCAGCAGCACCTCGAAAACGAACCGGCTGCCGACATACGCGAGCAGCAGCGCGGCGAACGACACGAGCACCCAGCGCGCGGCGCCGCGTCCGCGCCAGCCCGACGTCTTGCGGGCGACCAGCAGGCCGCCGAACATCAGCCACGACAGGATCGCGAACACGGTCTTGTGGTCGAGCCGCAGCGCGCGCGCGTCGACCTGCTCGCTGAACAGGATGCCCGACGCGAGCGTCAGCGTGAGCAGCACGAAGCCGGCGCCGATCAGGCGGAACAGCAGCTTCTCGAGCGTGAGCAGCGGCGGCAGCGTTTCGAGCCAGCTCGCGATCCAGCCGGTCGAGCCGTCGCGCCCGCCGTTGCGCAGCGACTGCAGGCGCCGCTCGACCATCAGCATCAGGATCGCGTGCAGCGCGGCGATCGCGAACAGGCCGTACGCGATGTTCGCGATCAGGAAGTGCAGCTTGAACAGCGGCGCTGCGGCATAAGGAAGCACCCGCACGCCGCCGAACACCAGCGGCAGCAGCGACGCGCCGCACGCGAGCGGCAACACCAGCAGGCGCAGGCTGTCGAGCGGGAAGAAAAAGCTCTCGATCCAGTAGATGCCGGCGCCGAGCCAGAACATCGCGGACAGCGCGAACGCGAAGCCGAACACCATCGCGTCGTTCGGAAAAATCGTCATGTGGAGCAGCACGCCGTGCGCAACGAGCGCGGCGAACAGCAGCGCGCGGCCGGCCCCGCTCATCCCGGACGCGGCGGACGCTGGAACCGGCACGGCCGGCACGCTCGCGACGAGCGGCGTTGCACCCTGGCGGTGCGTGCGCCAGCCTGCGACGGCGAGGCCGCCGTACAGGAATGCGGTGAGGGCATACAGTACAATATCCATGTTCGAAGTTTACACTAGGCCCCCTTCCCGCGACGGCTCCCTTTGTTCGGTTCCGTCGCGCCTTCGGGCCCCACTGTCCACCGCTCCCCATGCTCGACAATCTCACTCAACGGATGGCGCGCGTCGTCAAGACGCTGCGCGGCGAGGCCCGGCTCACCGAGGCGAACACGCAGGAGATGCTCCGCGAGGTGCGTCTCGCGCTGCTGGAGGCCGACGTCTCGCTGCCGGTCGTCCGCGAATTCATCGCCAAGGTCAAGGAAAAGGCGCTCGGCGAAGAAGTGATCAGCAGCCTGTCGCCGGGTCAGGCGCTCGTCGGCGTGGTCCAGAAGGAACTGACCGCCGTGATCGGCGGCGACTACGAAGGCAAGGCCGCCGAGCTGAACCTCGCTGTCACGCCGCCCGCCGTGATCCTGATGGCCGGCCTGCAGGGCGCGGGCAAGACCACGACCGTCGGCAAGCTCGCGAAGCTGCTGCGCGAGAAGTACAAGAAGAAGGTGCTGACCGTGTCGTGCGACGTGTATCGCCCGGCCGCAATCATGCAGCTGAAAACGGTGAGCGAACAGGTCGGCGCCGATTTCTTCCCGTCCACGCCGGACCAGAAGCCCGTCGACATCGCGCTCGCGGCCGTCGACTGGGCGAAGCGCCACTACCATGACGTGCTGATCGTCGACACGGCCGGCCGCCTCGGCATCGACGAAGCGATGATGCAGGAAATCGCCGCGCTGCACGACACGCTGAAGCCCGCCGAAACGCTGTTCGTCGTCGATGCGATGCTCGGCCAGGATGCGGTCAACACCGCGAAGGCGTTCAACGACACGCTGCCGCTCACGGGCGTCGTGCTGACCAAGCTCGACGGCGATTCGCGCGGCGGCGCCGCGCTGTCGGTGCGCCATATCACGGGCAAGCCGATCAAGTTCGTCGGCGTCGCCGAGAAGCTCGACGGCCTCGAGGTGTTCCACCCCGACCGGATGGCGAACCGGATCCTCGGCATGGGCGACATCCTCGCGCTCGTCGAGGAAGCGCAGCGCGGCGTCGACGTGCAGGCCGCGCAGAAGCTCGCCGACAAGGTCAAGAAAGGCGGCGACTTCGACCTGAACGATTTCCGCGCGCAGATCTCGCAGATGAAGAACATGGGCGGCCTGTCGTCGCTGATGGACAAGCTGCCCGCGCAATTCCAGCAGGCGGCGGCCGGCGCCGACATGGGCCAGGCCGAAAAGCAGATCCGCCGGATGGAAGGGATCATCAGCTCGATGACGCCCGCCGAGCGCGCGAAACCCGAAATCATCAAGGCGACGCGCAAGCGCCGCATTGCGGCCGGCGCGGGCGTGCCGGTGCAGGAAGTCAACCGGATGCTGAACCAGTACGACCAGATGCGTACGATGATGAAGAAGCTGAAGGGCGGCAACATGCAGAAGATGATGCGCGGCCTGAAGGGCATGATGCCCGGCATGCGCTGATTCCGCCCGTCGGCCGGCGCGCGGGTTTTTGCTGTAGCGCGCGCCGTCCGTTCTGCTTCATCCTTATTTGTATACCGACTGCCCGCCAGAACACATGAACCGCGAAGAAGCCCTCCACATTTTCGACCACTCCGAAGAGATCGTCTCGGCCGACGCCGTCAACGCGTCGATCGCCCGGATGGCCGACGCGATCCGCGCCGAGATCGGCGATGCGTTCCCGCTCGTTCTCTCGGTGATGGGCGGCGCCGCGGTGTTTACCGGGATGCTGCTGCCGCATCTCGATTTCCCGCTCGAATTCGACTACATCCACCTGACCCGCTACCGCAACACGACGCAGGGCAGCCCGGAGATGCACTGGCGCGTCGCGCCGCGCGAATCGGTGAAGGACCGGATCGTGCTCGTGCTCGACGACATCCTCGACGAAGGCGAGACGATGGCCGCGATCCGCGACCGCATCCTCGACATGGGCGCGCAGCGCTTCATGTCGGCCGTGCTGTGCGAGAAGACGCTCGCGAAGGCCAAACCGCTGCACCCCGACTTCTGCGGCTTCTCGGTGCCGGACCGCTACGTGTTCGGCTGCGGGATGGATGCGAAGGGCTACTGGCGCAACCTGCCGACGATCCGCGCGCTGACCACGAACGTCTGATCGCCGCCCCGCCCGCCATATAAATAGAAAGCGGCGCTCCGGTTTCCCGGAGCGCCGCTTTTTTTCGTGCGCGCGCCGCCCTACAGCTGGTGCACGAACGCGCGGATGCCGGCCAGCAGCATCTCGACCGAAATCGCGACGAGCACGAGGCCCATCAGCCGCTCGAACGCCGCGACCGTCCGCTCGCCGAGCCACTGCTGGATCCGTTCGGCCAATACCAGCGTGATCGCACAGACGAGCATCGTGACCGTCAGCGCGCCGACCCACTCGAACATCTTGCCCGGCGCCTGCGACGTCAGCAGCATCACCGTCGCGAGCGCCGACGGCCCGGCGAGTGCCGGAATCGCGAGCGGCACGATGAACGGTTCGCCGCCCGCGCGCGGATCGCTGCCGAGCGCGCCGTCCGGATGCGGGAAGATCATCCGCAGTGCGATCAGGAACAGCACGATCCCGCCGCCGAGCCGCAGCGACAGGTCGGTGAGGCTCATCATCCGCAGGAAGCGGTCGCCGACCACCATGAAGAACAGCAGGATCACGAACGCGATCCCCACTTCACGCAGGATCAGCTTCACGCGCCGCTCGCGCGGCACGTCCCGCATCGCCGTAATGAACAGCGGGATGTTGCCGAGCGGATCGGTGATCAGCACCAGGAGCACGGTGGCCGACAGGAACGTGTATTCCATCGTGTCCCCCGGTCGCCGTGCTTAGTGCGCGAGCGCGGCGCGGATCTTCTCCGCGACCGTCGCCGCGGCCGCGTCGGCCGGCAGCAGCGTCGCTTCGGCGTCGCGGCGGCCCTGATACTCGATCTTGCCTTCCTTCAGGCCGCGCTCGCCGATCACGAGGCGATGCGGCACGCCGATCAGCTCCCAGTCGGCGAACATCACACCCGGGCGCTCGCCGCGATCGTCGAGGATCACGTCGATGCCGGCCGCGGCGAGTTCCGCGTACAGCTTGTCGGCGGTCTCGCGCACCATTTCGCTGCGGTCATAGCCCATCGGGCACAGCACGACCTCGAACGGCGCGATCGACTCGGGCCAGATGATGCCGCGGTCGTCGAAGTTCTGTTCGATCGCCGCGCCGAGAATGCGCGTGACGCCGACGCCGTAGCAGCCCATCAGCATCGGCTGCGGTTTGCCCGACTCGTCGAGGAACGTCGCGCCCATCGCTTCCGAGTACTTGGTGCCGAGCTGGAACACGTGGCCGACCTCGATGCCGCGGCAGATGTCGATCACGCCGTTGCCGTCCGGCGACGGGTCGCCCTTCTGCACGTTGCGCACGTCGGCGACGTCCGGCTCCGGCAGGTCGCGGCCCCAGTTCACGCCCGCGATGTGATAGTCGACCTCGTTCGCGCCGACGACGAAGTCGCTCATGTTCGCGACCGTGCGATCCGCGATCACCTTCACGGGCTTCTTCGTGCCGACCGGGCCGAGGTAGCCCGGCGGCGTGCCGAACCACTCGACGATTTCCTGCTCGGTCGCGAAGCGGTGGTTCTTCAGGCCCGGCAGCTTCGATACCTTGATCTCGTTCAGGTCGTGGTCGCCGCGCAGCATCACGAGCAAGATGGTCGGCTCGGCGCCTTCGTTGTCGGTCGCGAGCACGATCGACTTGATCGTGCGCTCGAGCGGGATGGCCAGCAGTTCTGCGACGGCTTCGCACTTCGCCTTGCCCGGCGTCGCGACCTTTTCCATCGCTTCTGCCGGCGCGGCGCGCTCGGCAATCAGCGGCAGCGCTTCGGCCGCCTCGATGTTCGCCGCGAACTCGGACGTCGGGCAGTAGGCGATCGCGTCCTCGCCGGTGTCGGCGATCACGTGGAATTCGTGCGAGAAGTTGCCGCCGATCGAGCCGCTGTCGGCCGCGACCGCGCGGAATTCGAGACCGAGGCGCGTGAAGATGCGCACATACGCGTCGTACATCTTGCGATACGACTCGTTCAGGCCCGCCGCATCCTTGTCGAACGAATATGCGTCCTTCATGATGAATTCGCGGCCACGCATCACGCCGAAGCGCGGACGGATCTCGTCGCGGAACTTCGTCTGGATCTGATAGAAATTCACCGGCATCTGCCGGTAGCTCTTGATCTGGTTGCGCGCGATGTCGGTGACGACTTCCTCGTGCGTCGGCCCGATCACGAAATCGTTGTCCTTGCGGTCCTTGAAGCGCAGCAGCTCGGGGCCGTACTGTTCCCAGCGGCCCGATTCCTGCCACAGCTCGGCCGGCTGCACGGCCGGCATCAGCAGCTCGATCGCGCCCGCCCGGTTCATTTCCTCGCGCACGATTGCCTCGACCTTGCGAATCGAGCGCAGGCCGACCGGCAGGTAGTTATAGATGCCGCCGGCGACGCGACGGATCATGCCGGCGCGTACCATCAGCTTGTGGCTGACGATCTCTGCGTCGGCGGGTGCTTCTTTCAGGGTGCCGATAAAGAAACGGGAAGCTTTCATGCGGACGGTTCCAAAAACGGCGCCCCCAGGCGGGGCGCCCGAAAAAGTTTCAAGGTGAAAAAGCTGCGCGCGACGAACGACGATGGCGCAGATGACGTAGCAGACTATTCAGGGACAATTCAGCCGGCGCGCCCCGCGCGGATTCGCTCCGTCACGGTGCGCAGCGCCCGTTATCTGTTTATAATCAAAGCAATTTTAAAGGATTCGAAGGTGGTTGTATGCTGGATCGTGAAGGCTTTCGCCCGAACGTCGGCATCATCCTCTTGAACGCGCGCAACGAGGTGTTTTGGGGCAAGCGGCTCCGCGAGCATTCCTGGCAGTTTCCTCAAGGTGGGATCAAGTACGGCGAGACCCCCATGCAGGCGATGTACCGGGAACTGCACGAGGAAACGGGCCTGCATCCGGAACACGTCAAGATAATCGGCCGCACTCGCGACTGGTTGCGTTACGAGGTGCCTGACAAGTTCATCAAACGCGAAGTACGCGGTCATTACCGCGGCCAGAAGCAGATCTGGTTCCTGCTGCGGATGGTCGGACGCGATTGCGACATTTGCTTGCGCGCGACCGATCACCCGGAGTTCGATGCGTGGCGCTGGAACGAGTACTGGGTGCCGCTCGATGCGGTGATCGAGTTCAAGCGGGATGTCTATCAGTTGGCGCTGACGGAACTGTCGCGCTTCCTGCGCCGCCCGGCGCAGCGAGCCGAAAAGCCGCGCGGGCCGCGTCTGTCGCGCTATCCGCGCGTCATCGACGCACAGGCCCAGCAGACGCTGACGATTGTCGACACATCGGTAGTCTGTTCGGAGATCGAAGTGGAAGCGAGCACGCTCGACGAGATGCCGCCCCACGTGATCGTCGGCAAATGACGAGTCGGACTGCATGACCGGGCGCGACCTTGGTGTCGCGCCCTTTTTTTACGAGGAATGCATATTGAAAGCGATTGCTCTCGCGCTCGCATCGATTGTCGCGGCGGCCGCGCTGGCCGGTTGCGCGAATTCGAAGACGCCGACCAACAAGGATGACAGCGAGTTCGTGTATCTGCTGGATCGCCAGGGTACCTGGAAGGAAAACGCGGTCGACACGCTGCCGCCGCTGCCGCAGACGGGTGACCTGCTGCCGTTCAACGTATCGCAGAACACGCCGCTCAAGTTCTTCGTCGATGCGAAGTCGCTCGCGGTCGGCACCGATGGCGTCGTGCGCTACGCCGTCGTCGTCACGAGCCCGGCCGGTGCGCGCAATGTAAATTACGAAGGCATCCGCTGCGACACCTACGAATGGCGGCAGTATGCCGGCCTGAATTCGGAACACGACGGCTGGGACCGCACGGTCGAGAACGACTGGCGGCGCATCGAGAACGGCGAACTGAATGCGTACCACTCGTCGCTCTATCAGGACTACTTCTGCGCGAACAAGATGCCGCAGGGCTCGACCCAGCAGATCCTGGAGAACATCCGGTTTCACCGCACCGCGATGAGCCAGCTGCGCTGACGGTACGCGCCACAGGCCGCCGGCCCCGTCCCGCACCATGCAAAAAGCCCGCGTCGCGCGGGCTTTTTGTTTGGTTGCCGGATCCGGCTCGGACGGTCACACCAGCACGAGGTTGTCGCGATGGATCAGTTCGGGCTCCAGCATGTAGCCGAGCACACTCTCGATCTCGCCGCTCGGCTTACGCTGAATCAGCTTCGTTTCCGAGCTGCTGTAGTTCGTGAGCCCGCGCGCCACTTCACGCCCGTCGGGGCCGACACACGCGATCACCTCGCCGCGCGCGAACGCGCCCTGCACGTCGGTCACGCCGATCGGCAGCAGGCTCTTGCCGCCGGCCGTCAGTTTCTCGACCGCGCCCGCATCGATCACGACATGGCCGCGCACCTGCAGGTGATCGGCCATCCATTGCTTGCGTGCCGCCATCCGCGCGGTACGTGCGATCAGTTGCGTGCCGATCGCTTCGCCGGCCGCCAGACGCACGAGCACGTCGGACTCCCGGCCACTCGCGATCACGGTGTTCGCGCCGCTGTGCGCCGCACGCTTCGCCGCGAGGATCTTCGTCAGCATCCCGCCGCGGCCGAGGCTCGAGCCAGCACCGCCCGCCATCGCCTCGAGTTCCGGCGCGCCCGCATTGGCCTCGGCGACGAGCGTCGCGTTCGGATCCTTGCGCGGATCGGCGGTGAACAGCCCCGACTGGTCGGTCAGAATGATCAGCGCATCGCCTTCGATCAGGTTCGCGACGAGCGCACCGAGCGTGTCGTTGTCGCCGAACTTGATTTCGTCGGTAACGACCGTGTCGTTCTCGTTGATGATCGGCACGACGCCGAGACGCAGCAGCGTGAGCAGCGTCGAACGCGCATTCAGGTAACGCTCGCGATCCGCCAGGTCGGCGTGCGTGAGCAGGATCTGCGCGGTGCGGATGTCGTGTTCGGTGAAGCGGCTCTCATAGACCTGCGCGAGCCCCATCTGGCCGACTGCGGCGGCGGCCTGCAGCTCGTCGATTTCCCGCGGCCGCTTGCTCCAGCCGAGCCGCTGCATCCCTTCGGCAATCGCGCCCGAACTGACGAGCACGACTTCCTTGCCCTGAACGCGCAGCGCGGCGATCTGGGCGGCCCAGCGGCCGATTGCATCATGATCGAGCCCCTTGCCGTCGTTGGTCACGAGGCTGGAGCCCACCTTCACCACCAATCGCTTCGAATCCGCGATGATCGAACGCATCCCGCACTGTCTCCTGTATCTGATGCCTGCCCGGCCGGGCGCGATTGAACGCCGACGCCGGGCGGCACGCCCGGCGCGTTCCGGAACCGCTCAGGCGTCGTCGCCCGGCGTTGCACCGCCGTTCGGAGGCGGCGCGTCGCGGAAACGCACGTCCGCCGCGAGATCTTCCGCCTCCGCCGCGCGATGCGCGTCCGAATGCTCGGACAGGTAATCGTAGATCGCGTAGCACAGCGCCTCGCAGCCCTGCCCCGTCAGCGCCGAAATCTCGAACACGGGGCCGTCCCAGCCGAAGCGGTCGAGGAAATCCGCGACGCGCGCCTCGCGCTCGTCTTCCGGCACCATGTCGAGCTTGTTGAGCACGAGCCAGCGCGGCTTCTCGTAGAGCGCCTCGTCGTACTTGCGCAACTCGCCGACGATCGCGGTCGCTTCCGCGACCGGATCGACGCTTTCGTCGAACGGGGCGAGATCGACAAGATGCAGCAGCACGCCGGTGCGCTGCAGGTGCCGCAGGAACTGATGCCCGAGGCCCGCGCCTTCGGCTGCGCCCTCGATCAGCCCCGGGATGTCGGCGATCACGAAGCTCTTGCTCGGGCCGACGCGCACCACGCCGAGATTCGGCGCGAGCGTCGTGAACGGGTAGTCGGCGATCTTCGGCCTCGCGTTCGACACCGACGAGATGAACGTCGACTTGCCCGCGTTCGGCATGCCGAGCAGGCCGACATCGGCGAGCACCTTCAGCTCGAGCTTCAGCATGCGCCGCTCGCCGGGCTTGCCGTCCGTCTTCTGGCGCGGCGCGCGGTTCGTGCTCGACTTGAAATGCAGGTTGCCGAGGCCGCCGGCGCCGCCCTGTGCGAGCATCACCTGCTGGTCGTGCTCGGTCAGGTCGGCGATCAGCTCGCCGGTATCCATGTCGCTGATGATCGTGCCGACCGGCATGCGCAGCGTGACGTCGTCGCCGCCCTTGCCGTAGCAATCCGAGCCGCGACCGTTTTCGCCGTTGCGCGCCAGGTGCTTCTTCGCGTAACGGTAGTCGATCAGAGTGTTGATGTTGCGGTCGGCGATCGCGTAGACGCTACCGCCCCGGCCGCCGTCGCCGCCGTCCGGCCCGCCGAACGGGACGAATTTCTCGCGGCGCATCGACGCGCTGCCATCGCCTCCGTCGCCGGCGATGACTTCGATTCGTGCTTCGTCAATGAACTTCATTCGTCACTCCGCCCAGTATTTCCGCTATTGTGCCGCGCGCCGGCGTGCTTGAACAATCTGCCGTTCGGCCGATCGTACGCCGGTTGCGCGACGGTCGCCGGAACGCACATGCGCCCGGCGGCCAAATAAAAAAGGCCCCGCGAAGACTGCGGGGCCTTTCGGCTCGAAGCCCGTGGGTGCCTGAACTTAGGCAGCCGCCGGAACAACGATGACCAGATGCTTCTTGTCCGCGCCCTTCGTCGCGAACTTCACGTGACCGTCGACCAGCGCGAACAGGGTGTGATCCTTGCCCATGCCGACGTTCTCGCCTGCGTGCATGCGCGTGCCGCGCTGACGCACGATGATGCCGCCGGCGTTGATTGCCTGGCCGCCGTACACTTTCACGCCGAGACGTTTCGACTCGGAGTCGCGGCCGTTCCGGGAAGAGCCGCCTGCCTTTTTGTGTGCCATCTGATTGCTCCTTTACCGAGGCGCTTACGCGTTGATCGCGTCGATGCGCAGCTCAGTGTAGTTCTGGCGGTGGCCGCCATGCTTTTGGTAGTGCTTCCGGCGACGCATCTTGAAGATGGTGACCTTGGCATGACGACCGTGCGACACAACGGTGGCCTTGACGGAAGCCCCACTGACCAGCGGCGTACCGAACTTAATCGATTCGCCTTCGCCCACTGCGAGAACCTGGTCGAGCGTGATTTCAGCGTCAATGTCAGCCGGTATCTGTTCTACTTTGAGTTTTTCGCCAACGGCAACCTTGTACTGCTTGCCGCCGGTTTTTATGACCGCGTACATTGAGAACCTCACTCTGGATCCAATTTTTCCGCACACCACGCGCGGAAAACACGTGATTATACATGGGGTTAGCACCCAAGTCAAAACCGATCGACGATTGCCGTACGCCAGCCTCGGCCGAACGGCCAAAATCGCTGCGGCGGCGCGTCCGACAGACCGGGAGATCTCGGATTCGACTTATAATCCGCGGCATCACCCAATTCCATCATCATGTCGTCGTCCACCGCCTCCCCCACCCTCAGCGCCGCCCACCTGCTCGCTCCGATCACCAGCGACATGGAGCAGGTGAATCGCGTTATCCGGCAAAGCCTCGCGTCCGACGTGCTGCTGATCAACCAGATCGCCGAGTACATCATCGGCGCGGGCGGCAAGCGGCTGCGTCCGGCATTGCTGCTGCTCGTCGCCGGTGCGCTAGGCGAGACGTCGCACCAGCGGCACGTGCTGGCCGCCGTCGTCGAGTTCATCCATACGGCCACGCTGCTGCATGACGACGTCGTCGACGAATCCGAGCTGCGCCGCGGCCGCCAGACCGCCAACGCACTGTTCGGCAACGCCGCGAGCGTGCTGGTAGGCGATTACCTCTATTCGCGCTCGTTCGAAATGATGGTCGGCGTCGGCAAGATGCGCGTGATGGAGATCCTGTCCGAAGCGACGACGATCATTTCCGAAGGCGAGGTGCTGCAGCTTCTCAACATGCACGACGCGGACGTCGACGAAACGCGCTACATGCAGGTGATTCGCTACAAGACGGCCAAGCTGTTCGAGGCGTCGGCGCGCCTGGGCGCGGTGCTCGCCGGCGCCGATGCGCCGACCGAGGCCGCCGCCGCCGAATACGGCCGCCGGATCGGCACCGCGTTCCAGATCATGGACGACTGGCTCGACTACGCGGGCACCGTCGAGGCGATGGGCAAGAATGCCGGCGACGACCTGCGCGAAGGCAAGCCGACGCTGCCGCTCATCTACCTGATCGAACGCGGCACGCCCGAACAGTCGGCGCTTGCACGCGAGGCGATCGAACAGGGCGGCACCGATCGCTTCGACACGATTTTCGAAGCGATCACGCGCTCGGGCGCGCTGGATCACACGCTCGAATGCGCACGCCAGGAAGCGCAGGCGGCAGCGGCAGCGATCGCCGCGTTCCCCGATTCGATCTATAAGGAGAGCCTGCTCGCGCTGTGCTCCTACTCGACGTCGCGGCAGTCGTAAACGCATTGCGTGCGTCGTCGCCACTGCTGCGACGACGCACGTTCGACATGGTGGGATCACCAGTCTCGAAAAATTTCTTCTCCAAGGTATTCCATTTTCGAAGAAACGTCGTTATAGTTATGTTCTTGCTTGACGACGCAGCGGTCTTGAAGAAGACTGCGAAATCGGAAGAGTCCAAATCGGGGTGTAGCTTAGCCTGGTAGAGCGCTACGTTCGGGACGTAGAGGCCGGAGGTTCGAATCCTCTCACCCCGACCAGATTTGAAAAAACCGTGCACTGCGTGCACGGTTTTTTTTCGTCCGGCCGCTGCGGGCCCATCGTGTCGCGCGCGACACATCGCGGTCGCCGGCCTCTGCTATATTCCCCACATCCCTGTCCTTCACTGCCCTTTCCGACGCGTGGACCAAATTCCCTTATGGGCGCAAATCGGCGCCGTCTTCCTGCTTCTCCTCTGTTCCAGCTTCTTTTCCATTTCCGAGACCGCGATGATGGCGCTCAATCGCCATCGGCTGAAGCATCTCGCCGGCCAGGGCGCGCTCGGCGCGAAGACCACCCAGGGGCTTCTCACGCGCACTGACCTGCTGCTCAGCGTGATCCTGATCGGCAACAACCTGTTCAACACGATCATCCCGGTCCTGACGACGTCGCTCGCGCTGCATACGTTCGGCCGCAACAACCTCGCGCTGTCGATCGCGACCGGCATCGTCGCGTTCCTGATCATCGTGTTCGCGGAAATCGCGCCGAAGATCGTCGGCGCGACCTTCCCCGAACGCATCGCCCTGCCCGCGAGCCTCGTGATCGCACCGCTGATGCGCGTGTTCAAGCCGGTCGTCTGGTTCGTCAACGCGCTCGCGAACGGCGTGCTGTGGGTGCTGCGCATCAACACGAAGAAGGGCCGCGACCAGCGGATGTCGGCCGACGAGTTGCGGGCCATCGTGCTCGAGTCGAGCAGTTTCATGCCGACCAAGCACCGCAGCATCCTGCTCAACCTGTTCGATCTCGAGAACATTACGGTCGACGACGTGATGGTGCCGCGCCGCCAGATCGAATCGCTCAACTTCTACGCACCGCTCGACGACGTCCTGCACGAGCTCGAAACCTGCTATCACAACCGGCTCGTCGTCTACGAGGGCGACATCGACAAGGTGCTCGGCGTGCTGCACGTGCGCAAGACGCTGACCGCGCTGCACAACCAGGAGTTCGACCGCGAAACGCTGCGCTCGCTGCTCGCCGAGCCGTACTACGTGCCGTCGGGCACGCCGGTGGTTCAGCAGCTCCAGTATTTCCAGGAGACCCGGCAGCGTACCGCGCTCGTCGTCAACGAATACGGCGAACTCGAAGGGCTCGTCACGCCCGAAGACATCATCGAGGAGCTGATCGGCGAATTCACAACGTCGATGCCGCGCAGCGAACGCGCGGGCGGCTGGGACGAGAACGGCGAATGCATCGTCACGGCCGGCATGCCGCTGCGCGAACTGAACCGCTGGTTGCACCTGAAGCTGCCGACCGACGGGCCGAAGACGCTGAACGGGCTGATTCTCGAAACCCTCGAGGAAATTCCGGAAGACGACGTGTGCCTGAAAATCGGCGACGTGATGCTCGAGGTGATGCGCAGCGACGACCAGGCCGTGCGCACCGTCAAGCTCTTCAAGCCGCGCGGCACGCGCACCGCACGCACCGCCCTGCGTTAGGGCCTGTTATCAGCGGGAACAGGCCCTAACCAAACGGCCGACTGCCGGCGCCGCCCGCGATACGCGACCATCTGCGGGTCACGTTCAACAGGCGGCCGATGCGCCGGCTCACATGCATTTCCCTCCTCCCGGGGCGCCGCTGCGCACGCAGCAGCCGCCCGCCCACTCCGATGTGCCGCCCGCCGCCGCGCCACACGCGCTCGACGCGGCCCAGCTCGACGACGCACCGGCCGTGCGGCTGCTGACCGACACGCTTCATGCGGCACGCGTGCGCGACGCGTCCGACATCCACGTCGAACCATTCGAAGCCGGCTGGCGCATCCGGCTGCGCATCGACGGCGTGCTGCACGAACATGCACGGCCGCCGTTACACCTGCGCGACGCGCTCGTCACACGGATCAAGGTCCTCGCGCGCATGGACATCGCCGAGCGTCGACTGCCGCAGGACGGCAGGCTGCGCATCGCGATCGACGGCGGCACACGCGGCGACTACCGCGTCAGTTCGCTGCCCACGCTGTTCGGCGAAAAGCTCGTGCTGCGGCGCCTCGAAACGCTGCCGCCCGATCTCACGCTCGCCCGCCTCGGCTTCGACGCGCAGCAGGCGGCCGCGATGGAGGCCGCGATACGCGCACCGCACGGCCTCGTGCTCGTCACGGGCCCGACCGGCAGCGGCAAGACGCTGTCGCTCTACTGCGCGCTGCAGATGCTCGATCGCGACGCGCACAACGTCTGCACGGTCGAGGATCCCGCCGAGATCCAGCTCGACGGCATCAGCCAGGTCGGTGTCGCCGAAAAGGTGGGGCTCACGTTCGCGACGGCGCTGCGCGCGCTGCTGCGGCAGGATCCGGACATCATCATGGTCGGCGAGATTCGCGATGCGGAGACGGCCGACGTCGCGATCAAGGCCGCGCAGACCGGCCATCTGGTGCTGTCGACGCTGCACACGAACGACGCGCCGGCCGCCGTCGCGCGGCTGCTCGACATCGGCGTCGCGCCGTACAACCTCGCGGCCGCGCTGCACCTCGTCACCGCGCAGCGCCTCGTCCGGCGCTTGTGCGTCGCCTGCCGCGTGCACTCGGACGCACCGGCGCGCGTACTGCGGGAAGCCGGCTGCGACCCGGCCGCTCTGGCGGCCGGATGGCGGCCGTTCGTCGCGCGCGGCTGTTCCGCGTGTCACGGCATCGGCTATCGCGGCCGCATCGGCCTGCATCAGACGATGCCGGTATCGCCCGCGCTGGCGGAACGCATCGTCGCGCGGGCGAGCGTCGGCGAACTCGCGCAATGTGCGGCGGCCGAAGGCGTGCGCAATCTGCGCGACGCGGCATTCGCGCGCGTCCGCGACGGCACGACCAGTATCGCGGAAGCCGTCGCCGCGACACCGGCGGCGTGAGCATGCGCACGCCGCCGCGTGAAACCCGCTTCGCGTGGCGCGGCCGCCGCCGCGACGGCACGCCGCGCCGCGGAACCATCATCGCCTTCGACGCCGCGGCTGCGCGCGCCGCGCTCGCGCGCGACGGCATCGCGGTGCTGTCGCTCGACACCGGCGGGCCGGCCCGGCCGCCGACGGCCGGCGCACGCGACATCACACGCTTCACGCGCCAGCTCGCGAGCCTGCTGCAGGCAGGGCTGCCGCTCGCGCCGTCGCTCGAGATGCTCGCGCGTACGCGCACGCGCGACGGCGTGCCGCGCATCGCCGCGGGTCTCGCCCGCGAAATCGTCGGCGGGCAGCGTTTCGCCGATGCGCTCGCACGCTATCCAGCGCAGTTCGGCACGCTGTATCGCCAGTTGATCGAGGTCGGCGAAGCGTCCGGCTCGCTCGGCATCGTGCTGACACGGGTCGCGGAACACCGCGAGCGCGCCGACGCGCAGTGGCGCAAGCTGCGTGCCGCGCTCGCGTATCCGGCAGCCGTCATCCTGTTCGCGCTCGCGATCTCGGCTGCGTTGATGGTGTGGGTCGTGCCGACGTTCCAGCAGATCTTCGACGGTTTCGGCACCGCACTGCCGGCGCCGACCCGCGCACTGCTTGCGCTGTCCGCCGCGCTGTCGGCGTGGGGCGGCGTGCTCTTGGCCGCTGCCGCGGCAACGGCGCTTGCCGCCCATCACGCGCTTCGGCGGTCGGCGCCGCTGCGCCATGCGCTCGCGCGGCGCCTGCTGCACGCCCCGCTCGCGGGCAGCGCGCTCACGCGGTTCGCGGCCGCACGCTGGTGCCGCTCGCTTGCGACACTGCTCAGTGCCGGCGTCCCGCTCGCAGACGCCTTCGCCACGCTCGAGCGCACGGCCGGCCATCCGGTGTTCGAGCAGGCCACCGCGCACATCGCTGCACGCGTGCTGCGCGGCGCGCGTCTCGCCGACGCGATGCAGTCGGTCGGCTGCTTTCCGGACGACGTCGTGCAACCGATCGCCGTTGCCGAGGAGACCGGCGCGCTCGACACGATGCTCGCCGACCTCGCCGCGCTGTGCGAACGCCAGCTCGACGCGCGTCTCGAGACGCTCGCGGCGCTCGGCGAACCGCTGATCGTCATCGTCCTGGGCGCACTCGTCGGCGGTCTCGTGATCGCGATGTACCTGCCCATCCTTCAGCTCGGCAACGTGGTGTAGCATCGCAACCGATTCTGTCGCCTTTTAGTCCGAACCTTGAGCCTCATGACGCCCGCGCCCCTGTACGCCGTTCCCGATTCGCCCCAGAGCACGCTGCTCGCGCTGGCGATGCTGCCGCCCGCGCTGCAGTATGCTTTCGCGGTCGTCATCGGCCTTTGCATCGGCAGCTTCCTGAACGTGGTCGTGCACCGGCTGCCCGTGATGATGCAGCGCGCATGGCAGGCCGAGATCGCCGAAGCGACCGGCAACGCCGGCAGCGCCCCCGACGACGGTTATCCGCCGCGCTACGATCTGTGGCGCCCGCGCAGCGCATGCCCGCATTGCGGCCACGTGCTGCGCGCATGGGAAAACATCCCGCTTGTCAGCTACCTGATGCTGCGCGGACGCTGCCGCCGCTGCGGCCACGCGATCGGCATCCGTTATCCGCTCGTCGAACTCGCGTGCGCACTGCTCGCCGCCGGCTCGCTCGCCGCGTTCGGCCCGACCGTTGCCGCGCTTGCCGCCTTCGCGCTATGCGCCGCGCTGCTGGCGATGAGCGCAATCGATATCCGCACCGGCTACCTGCCCGATTCGATGACGCTACCGCTCCTCTGGGCCGGGCTCGTGCTGAACCTCGGCGGCACGTTCACGTCGCTGCGCGCGGCCGTGATCGGCGCAATGGCCGGCTACCTGTTCCTGTGGTCGATCTACTGGCTGTTCAAATGGTTGCGCGGCATCGAGGGCATCGGCTTCGGCGACCTGAAGCTGCTCGCCGCGCTCGGCGCATGGATGGGCTGGGCCGCACTGCCGCAGGTCGTGCTGTTCGCCGCGGTGACGGGCGCGATCGTCGGGCTCGTCGCGACCTGGCGCGGCCGCATGCGCTTCGAGGAGCCGATTCCATTCGGCCCGTTCCTCGCGGCGGGCGGCGTCGCGACGCTGTTTTTCGGCACCCCCTTCTATGCGGCGCTCGGAGGCTGACATGTTCGCAGTAGGACTCACCGGCGGCATCGGCAGCGGCAAGACGACCGTCGCGGACCTGTTCGGCGCCCGCGGCGCATCGCTCGTCGATACCGATCTGATCGCCCACCGCATCACCGCGCCGGGCGGCCTCGCGATGCCTGCGATCGAACAGGCATTCGGCCGCGGCTTCGTTGCCGCGGACGGCTCGCTCGATCGCGCGAAGATGCGCGCACTGATTTTCGGCGACGACGACGCGCGCCGGCGCCTCGAAGCGATCACGCACCCGCTGATCCGCGCGGAAACCGATCGCGAGGCGCGCGAAGCGCAGGGCCCGTACGTGATGTTCGTCGTGCCGCTGCTCGTCGAGTCGGGCAACTGGAAGGCGCGCAGCGATCGCGTGCTCGTCGTCGACTGCCCGGTCGAGACGCAGATCGCGCGCGTGATGCAGCGCAACGGGTTCACGCGCGAGCAGGTCGAGGCGATCATCGCGAGACAGGCGACGCGCGAAGCCCGTCTCGCGGCGGCCGACGACGTGATCGTCAACGACACGACGACGCCCGATGCGCTCGCCGCGCAGGTCGATGCACTGCACCAACGCTATCTCGGGTTCGCGGCCGCCGCGCAGTAAGCTTCGCGCGCAATCGTGATGGCGTACGAAATTGGTGCGTTGCTAGGGTAGAGAGTGAGCATTAGAATGTGCTGCATTGTTTCAATTCCTACCCAAGAGGCGAGCGCGCTTGATTCTTTACGAGTATCCGTTCAACGAGCGAATTCGCACGCTGCTGCGCCTCGAAGACCTGTTCGAGCGCTTCGCGTTCTTTTTGGCTCAGGAGGACCCGCGTGAACACCACGTCGCGCTGACGACGCTGTTCGAAATCGCCGAGGTAACCGGCCGCGCGGACCTGAAATCGGATCTGATGAAGGAGCTCGAACGTCAGCGCCAGACGCTCGCCCCCTTTCGCGGCAATCCGGGCATCGAGCAGAACGCGCTCGAAGCCGTGCTCGGCGAAATCGAGCAGACGCTCGCGAATCTCGCGCAGATGCAGGGCAAGACCGGGCAGCACCTCATCGACAACGAGTGGCTCGCCAGCATTCGCAGCCGCGCGGTGATTCCCGGCGGCACCTGCAAGTTCGACCTGCCGTCGTACTACGCGTGGCAGCAATGGCCCGCCGAGCAGCGACGCCAGGACATCGCGAAGTGGATCATGCCGATGCTGCCGCTGCGCGACGCCGCGTCGATCGTGCTGCGCCTCGCGCGCGAATCGGGCCAGGCGTCGAAGGTCATGGCGATGCAGGGCAGCTACCAGCAGATGCTGTCCGGCCGTACGTACCAGTTGATGCAGGTGCGCGTGCCGCCGGAGTTGCGCGTCATTCCCGAAGCGAGCGCGAACAAATACATGTTGTGGGTACGGTTCACCATGCAGGACGGCGATGTGCGGCCGCGCGCGGTGGACATCGACGTGCCGTTCCATCTGACACTGTGCAATCTGTAACGGCCGCGTGCCGGATCGACGCTTTCGTATGACTACCGTTGTGAAATGCCCGTCCTGCGGCGCCGAAGTGCGCTGGGCCCCTGAAAATCAGTTCCGCCCGTTCTGTTCGGCTCGCTGCAAGCAGCTCGACCTTGGCGCCTGGGCTGCGGAAAAGTACCGGATCGGCGGTACGTCCGACGAAGGCCCTTCGTCGGAAGAAGACGGCACGGACGGCCGCCCCGACAGCTGAGCGGCGCGCGGCACCGCCCGCCGGCGATATGGCCCGCCTTTCAGGCAGGCCGCCGCGGCATCATTGCGACGCCGCTTCCTTCTCGAGCAGTTCGAGCACCGGCAGCGCCGCCGGCAGTAGCGGCGCGACGTCGACCGGCAATTGCTGCCACACGAACGCCTGCCCTTCCTTGCTGTGCGGCTCGCCGGTCCAGCCCGTCACCTTGCAGAAATAAAGCCGCACGTACGCATGCGGATAATCGTGTTCGAGCGTGTGCCAGCGATGGCTCGCCGTGACGACGATGCCGAGTTCCTCGTGCAGTTCACGCGCCAGCGCGTCCTCGACGCTCTCGCCGGCCTCCAGCTTGCCGCCCGGAAACTCCCAGTAGCCTTCATACGGCTTGCCCTGCAGCCGCTGCGCGAGCAGATAACGGCAGCGGCCGACCGTGCCATCCGGCTGCACCATCACGCCGACCGCGACTTCCGTCACCTTGCGGCCATCCGGCGCGCGCACGGCGCCCTGTGCGAGATCCGTGCTCATGCCTGCTCCTTGCGACCCGACCAGTCACGCGCGAATTGCCACGCAACGCGTCCCGACCGCGAACCGCGCTCGAGCGCCCACACGAGCGCGTCGCCGCGCGCGGACTCGATCTCCGCATCCGCGCAGCCGAAATGACGCAGCCAGTGCGCGACGATGCCGAGGTAGTCGTCCTGCTTGAACGGATAGAAGCTGACCCACAGGCCGAAGCGCTCCGACAGCGAGATCTTCTCCTCGACGACTTCGCCGGGGTGAATCTCGCCGTCCGGGAGATGCTTGTACGACTCGTTGTCGCTCATGTACTCGGGCAGCAGATGGCGGCGGTTCGACGTCGCGTAGATCAGCACGTTGTCCGACTGCGCGGCGATCGAGCCGTCGAGCGCGACTTTCAGCGCCTTGTAGCCCGATTCGCCTTCCTCGAACGACAGGTCGTCGCAAAACACGATGAACCGCTCCGGACGCTGCGAGATCAGCTCGACGATGTCGCCGAGATCGTGCAGGTCATCCTTGTCGACTTCGATCAGGCGCAGCCCGTCCTTCGCATACGCGTTCAGGCACGCCTTGATCAGCGACGACTTGCCGGTGCCCCGCGCGCCCGTCAGCAGCACGTTGTTGGCCGGCTTTTGCTGCACGAACTGCCGCGTGTTCTGTTCGATCAGCCCTTTCTGGCGATCGATGTTGTGCAGGTCGCCGAGCGTGATCGACGACACTGCCGGCACCGCCTGCAGGTAGCCGCGCCCCTGGCGCTTGCGCCAGCGGAACGCGTGCGCGGCGTTCCAGTCGACGGCCGCCGGCGCGGGCGGCAGCATCCCCTCGAGACGGCCGAGCAGCGCTTCCGCGCGCGTCAGAAACTGTTCAAGCTTGTCCATGTCGTTCGAACGCTCCCGATCAGGAACGGTAATCCGCGTTGATGCTCACGTAATCGTGCGACAGGTCGCACGTCCACACGGTTGCCTGCGCGTCGCCGCGGCCGAGCAGCACGCGGATCGTGATTTCGCTCTGCTTCATCACGCGCTGGCCGTCCTCTTCCTGGTAGGCCGGATTGCGGCCGCCCGCCTTCGCGACTAGCACGTCGTCGAGATAGAGGTCGATCTTGCCGACGTCGAGATCCGCGACGCCCGCATAGCCGATCGCCGCGAGAATCCGGCCAAGGTTGGGGTCGGATGCGTAGAAAGCCGTCTTCACGAGCGGCGAATGGCCGATCGCGTATGCGATCTGGCGGCATTCGGCAACGCTCTTGCCGCCTTCGACCTGCACCGTCATGAATTTCGTCGCGCCTTCGCCATCGCGCACGATCAGTTGCGACAGCACCTGCGCGACTTCCGTCACCGCATCGCGCAGCGCCGCATAGGCCGGCGAATCGGTCGACGTGATAGCGGGCAGCGTGCTCTTTCCCGACGCGATCAGGATGAACGAGTCGTTGGTCGACGTGTCGCCGTCGATCGTGATGCAGTTGAACGAGCGATCGGCGACTTCCTTCACGAGCGTGTCGAGCACCGGCTGCGCGACGTTCGCATCGAACGCGAGGAAGCCGAGCATCGTCGCCATGTTCGGCTTGATCATGCCGGCGCCCTTGCTGATGCCCGTCAGCGTGACCGTGTGGCCGTCGATCGCGACCTGGCGCGACGCGGCCTTCGGCAGCGTGTCGGTCGTCATGATCGCCTGCGCGGCGTCAAACCAGTTCGCGGCCTTGCGGTTCGCGAGCGCGGCCGGCAGGCCGGCCTTCAGGCGGTCGATCGGCAGCGGCTCGAGGATCACGCCGGTCGAGAACGGCAGCACCTGCGCCGGCTCGATGCCCGCGAGGCGCGCGAGTTCCGTGCAGGTCTCGCGTGTGTTCACGAGGCCCGGCTCGCCCGTGCCGGCGTTCGCATTGCCCGTATTCACCACGAGCGCACGAATGCCCGCGCCGCCAGCGCGCACCTTCGCCAGGTGCTCGCGGCAGACGGTGACCGGTGCGGCGCAGAAACGGTTTTCGGTGAACACGCCCGCGACCGTCGCCCCTTCGTCGACGGAGATGACCAGCACGTCCTTGCGATTCGGCTTGCGGATGTTCGCTTCCGCCCAGCCGAGCGTGACGCCGGCGACGGGATGCAGTTGGGCGGGATCGATCGACGGAAAATTGACAGCCATGGGGCACACCTGCCGGATGGAAAATGCCGGCACACGCCGGCATCGATTGGAAGAACCGGCGGCCGCACGCGCGGGCCGCCGCAACTCACATCACTCACTCGAAGCTGCGAACGAAGCGGCGCGCGTGGCGCGCGCCGCCGTCGATCATGACAGCTTCCCGTGACAGTGCTTGTACTTCTTGCCGCTGCCGCACGGGCACGGATCGTTGCGGCCGACCTTCGGCAGCTCGCCGCCGGGGCCGCTGTGGGCCATTGCGCTGCCGACCATGTCGGCCGTCGCGGCAGCAGCCGCAACGGCCGCCCCGCCGGCCACCGGCGCGGCGGCTTCGGCAAACTCGGCGTGCTGGTACTCGACGTTCTCGAGATGGCCGCTGCGCTCCTCGATCTGCTCGGCCGCTTCCTCGAGCTGCTCCGGCGACTGGATCTGCACGTTCATCACGATCCGCGTGACTTCCTGCTTGATCGCGTCGAGCATCGCGGCGAACAGCTCGAACGCTTCGCGCTTGTATTCCTGCTTCGGGTTCTTCTGCGCATAGCCGCGCAGGTGGATGCCCTGGCGCAGGTGATCGAGCGCCGCGAGGTGTTCGCGCCACAGACGGTCGACCGTCTGCAGCATCACCGAACGCTCGAACGCGCTGAACGATTCGCGGCCGACCATCGCGACCTTGGCGTCGTACTGCTCGTCGGCGGCCGTCATCACGGCATCGAGAATCTCCTCGGCCGTGATCGACGACGACTCGTTCACCATTTCCTGGATCGCGAGGTCGAGCTGCCAGTCGTTGCGCAGCGCTTCCTCGAGCTCGGGCACGTCCCACTGCTCCTCGATGCTGCCTTCCGGCACGAACTGGCGGACGACTTCGGCAATCACGCCGTGGCGCATCGCGGTGATCGTCTCGGTGATGTCGTGAGCTTCGAGCAGTTCGTTGCGCTGCTGGTAGATGACCTTGCGCTGGTCGTTCGACACGTCGTCGTATTCGAGCAGCTGCTTGCGGATGTCGAAGTTGCGCGCTTCGACCTTGCGCTGCGCGGATTCGATCGAACGCGTGACGATACCGGCCTCGATCGCCTCGCCTTCCGGCATCTTCAGGCGATCCATGATCGAGCGTACGCGGTCGCCCGCGAAGATGCGCAGCAGCGGATCGTCGAGCGACAGGTAGAAGCGCGACGAGCCCGGATCGCCCTGGCGACCCGCACGGCCGCGCAGCTGGTTGTCGATCCGGCGCGATTCGTGGCGCTCGGTGCCGATGATGTGCAGGCCGCCCGCGGCCTTCACCTGCTCGTGCAGCGCTTCCCACTCGTCGTGCAGCTGCTGGATGCGGCGCGCCTTCTCGTCGGCCGGGATCGCTTCGTCGGCCTCGATGAACGCGGCCTGCTTTTCGGCGTTGCCGCCGAGCACGATGTCGGTGCCGCGGCCGGCCATGTTGGTCGCGATCGTGACGCGCTTCGGACGGCCGGCTTCGGCGACGATCGCGGCTTCACGCTCGTGCTGCTTCGCGTTCAGCACTTCGTGCGGCAGCCCGGCCTGCGTCAGCAGGTGCGACAGCAGTTCGGAGTTCTCGATCGACGTCGTGCCGACCAGCACCGGCTGGCCGCGCTCGTGGCAGTCGCGGATGTCGCGGATCACCGCGTCGTAACGCTCCTTCGCCGTCTTGTAGATCTGGTCCTGCTTGTCGATCCGCTTCGGCGGACGGTTGGTCGGGATCACGACCGTCTCGAGACCGTAGATCTCGTTGAATTCGTACGCTTCGGTGTCCGCGGTACCCGTCATGCCCGCGAGCTTCGCGTACATCCGGAAGTAGTTCTGGAACGTGATCGATGCGAGCGTCTGGTTCTCGCTCTGGATCTTCACGTGTTCCTTCGCCTCGACGGCCTGGTGCAGGCCGTCGGACCAGCGGCGGCCGGCCATCAGGCGGCCCGTGAATTCGTCGACGATGACCACTTCGCCGTTCTGCACGACGTAGTGCTGGTCCTTGTGGAACAGCGTGTGGGCGCGCAGCGCCGCATACACGTGGTGCATCAGCGTGATGTTCTGCGGCGCGTACAGGCTCTCGCCATCGCCGATCAGGCCCCATTCGGCGAGCAGCCGCTCGGCCTTCTCGTGGCCCGATTCCGTCAGGAACACCTGGCGCGACTTCTCGTCCAGCGTGTAGTCGCCCGGCTTCTCGACGCCCGTGCCGTCGGCCTTCTCCTCGCCGATCTGGCGCTCGAGCAGCGGCGGCAGCGCGTTCATCCGCACGTACAGTTCGGTGTGATCCTCGGCCTGGCCCGAGATGATCAGCGGCGTGCGCGCCTCGTCGATCAGGATCGAGTCCACTTCGTCGACGACCGCGAAGTTCAGTGCCCGCTGCACGCGCGCGTCGGTCTCGTAGACCATGTTGTCGCGCAGGTAGTCGAAGCCGAACTCGTTGTTCGTGCCGTACGTGATGTCCGCCGCGTAGGCCTGCTGCTTCTGGTCGTGCTCCATGCCGGACAGGTTGATGCCGACCGACAGACCGAGGAAGTTGTAGAGACGCGCCATCCATTCGGCGTCACGCTGCGCGAGGTAGTCGTTGACGGTCACGACGTGCACGCCGCGGCCGGCCAGCGCATTCAGGTACACGGGCAGCGTCGCGACGAGCGTCTTGCCTTCGCCGGTACGCATTTCCGCGATCTTGCCGTAGTGGAGCACCATGCCGCCGATCATCTGCACGTCGAAGTGCCGCATCTTCAGCACGCGGCGGCTCGCCTCGCGACAGACCGCGAACGCTTCGGGCAGCAGCTTGTCGAGCGACTCGCCGGCCGCGACCCGCTGGCGGAATTCGTCCGTCTTGCCGCGCAACTGGTCGTCCGTCAGCTTCTCGATCTGCGTTTCGAGCGCATTGATCGTCGTGACGGTCTTTTGGTATTGCTTGACGAGCCGCTGGTTGCGGCTGCCAAAAATTTTCTGGAGAAAACCGGTTGTCATCGGATCGGATCCTGCGTCGCAGCACCGGCGTCCGGCGCGTGTTGCGCGCCTCGACGCCCGAGCCTCGGCGGCTTAGCGAATTAGTGGACTCAAACGGTGAATTTTAGCACGCGGGGACGCGTGCGCCTGCGTCTCGGCCGGACGGGCATTGCGCGCCGAGGCCGGGCGGACGGGGCGAAAGCCGCCCGTGCACGGGCCGGCGCGGGTACAATCGGCGTCAACGTCCGCGCGCGTGCGCGCCCGAAGAATGCCTCGATGAACCGATTTTCCAAGCGTTTCGGCCCGCTCGCCGCGCATCGCCCGCAACCCGTGTCCGAAGTGCTCGGCCGCACCGACGCGTTCACTGCGCTGCGCGCCGGCGTCGAGCAGATCGCGTCGCTGCAGCGTGATCTGTCCGCGCTCCTGCCCGACTATCTTGCGAATCATGTCGAACCGGGCTTCGTCAAGGACGGTACCCTGACCCTCTTTGCCGCGCACAATGCGCTGGCCGCGCGGCTGCGGCAGGTCGAACCGCGGCTGCTCGGCGATCTCCAGAAGCGCGGCTGGCCCGTCGCGACGCTGCGCGTGCGCGTGCGTCCGAAGGACGCGCCGGAGCCGCCGCACGTGAAGCAGGCGCGGATGACCTCGGTCGGCGCCGCCGCATTGCGCGACCTCGCCGACCACCTCGAACCGTCGCCGCTGCAGGCCGCGCTCGCGCGGATGGCGGCCCGACACGGCGCGAAATCGCCGCGCTGAGCGCGCCGCCGGCGGCGGCCGATCAACAAAAAAGCGGCCCGCAGGCCGCTTTTTTTATCGCTGGTGCCGAACGCCGGTCAGGCGAACGCAGTCTGCGCGTCGAACGCGAAGCCGCTCGGCGCAGTCTGCGGATCGTCGAACGTGACGATCTCGTATGCGTCTTCGTGCGCGAGCAGCTCGCGCAGCAGCGCGTTGTTCAGCCCGTGCCCGGACTTGTACGCGGTGTACGACGCCAGCAGCGGATGGCCGACCACGTACAGGTCGCCGATCGCGTCGAGCATCTTGTGCTTCACGAACTCGTCGTCGTAGCGCAGCCCGTCGTTGTTCAGGATCCGGTACTCGTCGAGCACGATCGCGTTGTCCATGCTGCCGCCGCGCGCCAGGCCGAGCTCGCGCATCATTTCGACTTCATGGGCGAACCCGAACGTACGCGCGCGCGCGATCTCGCGCACGTACGACGTGTTCGCGAAATCGACCTCGAGTTCCTGGCCCGTCTTGTCGACGGCCGGGTGACGGAAGTCGATCGTGAATTTCAGCTTGAAGCCGAAAAACGGATCGAGACGCGCGAACTTGTCGCCGTCGCGGATTTCAACCGGCTTCGTCACCTTGATGAACCGCTTCGGCGCGTTCTGCTCCTCGATGCCGGCGGACTGGATCAGGAACACGAAGGACGCGGCGCTGCCGTCCATGATCGGGATTTCCTCGGCCGTCACGTCGACATACAGGTTGTCGATGCCGAGCCCCGCGCACGCCGACATCAGGTGCTCGACGGTCGACACGCGCGCGCCATCCTTCTGCAGCACCGACGCGAGCCGCGTGTCGCCGATCGACATGGCCGATGCGGGAATATCGACGGGCGTGGGCAGGTCGACGCGCGAGAAGACGATGCCCGTGCCGGGCGCCGCCGGACGGAGCGTCAGTTCGACCTTGCGGCCCGAGTGCAGACCGATACCCACGGTCTTCACGATCGATTTGATGGTGCGCTGCTTCAGCATGGTGTTCTTCGTCTTGATTGAAGATATCAATCAGGAGTTATATTCGATAGATGGGATTATAGCGTAATTCCCTATTCAACGCTGTTTGAAACTGCGTATCAATCTGTTTCGGCAGTTTACCCGCGCCGATACGGGACGGGCCGATGCCCGGAACGGAGGCGTTTCCGGTCATCGGCCCGTGTTACAACTGCCCTGAGGCCGGTGAGCAGCGTTGCCGGCAGGCAACGGCGCACCGCACGATCAGGACGTCAACGTCGCGAGAACACTCGCCGCATCGCTCACTTCGAATTTGCCCGGCGCCTCGACGGCCAGCGTCTTGACCACACCGCCGTCAATCACCATCGCGTAGCGCAGGGAACGAATTCCCATGCCACGCGCGGACAAATCCTGCGTCAGCCCCAGCGCATGAGTGAAAGCCGCGCTGCCGTCCGCCATCATGCGCACCTTGCCCGCGGTGTGCAGATCACGTCCCCATGCGCCCATCACGAATGCGTCGTTGACGGACACGCACCAGATCTCGTCGATACCCGCCGAGCGCAGTTGCTCGGCGTGTTCGACGTAGCCCGGTACATGCTGCGCCGAGCAGGTCGGCGTGAAAGCGCCCGGCAATCCGAAGATCACCACCCGCTTTCCCGCAACCTGGTCGCGCACGCTGAAGGCATTCGGCCCCAGCGTGCACCCTTCGCGCGCGTCGTCGATGAATTCGAACAATTGCGCGTCGGGCAGCGCGTCGCCCACTTGAATCATGGCTGGTCCCTCATAGCGATACGGTTTTTCAGCGTGTTGCGGACAGCACGGCCCATCCCGCCCCGCCGAAGCGAAGTGGGCACGTTTCCCGGCCCGGCGTCGCATCCGACGCGGCCTGTCGTGGTCCGTAGCATCCGTCACGCCGGCGATACCGCGGCGATTCCGCCGCGGCTTCGCCTGTGTGCGTCAGTCAGCCTGCTTGCGCAGGAAAGCCGGGATGTCGTACGTGTCGACACCCTTCTCCTGCAGCGCCTGCACGTGCGATGCCGCGGTTTCGCGCGAGTTGCGCCACACCGCCGGCGTATCGAGCGCGCCGTAGTCGGCCGTGCTGACGTGATGCGGCTGCGCGTAGCCGTGCGACACCGCGCTGACCGGCTGGTTGTCCGTACCCGTGCGCAGCAGCGTCATCGGAGCCGACTGCTGCTTCTTCGCAGCACGGCCCAGACCCGTCGCCACGACCGTCACGCGCAACGCATCGCCCATCGCGTCGTCGTACACCGCACCGAAGATCACCGTGGCATCTTCCGCCGCGTAGCTCTTGATCGTGTTCATCACTTCGCGCGTTTCCGACAGGCGCAGCGAACGGCTCGACGTGATGTTGACCAGCACACCGCGCGCGCCCGACAGATCGACGCCTTCGAGCAGCGGGCTCGCCACGGCCTGTTCCGCCGCGAGGCGTGCGCGATCGACGCCGGCGACCGTCGCCGTGCCCATCATCGCCTTGCCCTGCTCGCCCATCACCGTCTTCACGTCTTCGAAGTCGACGTTCACGAGGCCATCGACATTGATGATTTCAGCGATGCCCGCGACCGCGTTGTTCAACACGTCGTCCGCGCACTGGAAGCACTTGTCCATCTCGGCGTCGTCGCCCATCACGTCGAACAGCTTGTCGTTCAGCACGACGATCAGCGAGTCGACGTGATCCTCCAGTTGCTGCGAACCTGCTTCAGCGACGCGCATCCGCTTGCCGCCTTCGAACTCGAACGGCTTGCTGACGACACCGACCGTCAGGATGCCCATCTCTTTCGCGATCTGCGCGACCACCGGTGCCGCGCCCGTGCCCGTACCGCCGCCCATGCCGGCCGTGATGAACACCATGTGCGCGCCGCGCAGTGCGTCGGCGATGCGCTCACGCGCTTCTTCCGCTGCCGCACGGCCCATTTCCGGCTTCGCACCGGCGCCGAGGCCCGTGTTGCCAAGCTGGATCACCGACGATGCGCGCGAACGCGACAGCGCCTGTGCGTCCGTGTTCATTACGATGAAATCGACGCCCTGCACGCCGCGGTTGATCATGTGCTGTACGGCATTGCCGCCAGCGCCGCCAACGCCGACCACCTTGATGATGGTGCCGTTGGTCTCGGTTTCCAGCATTTCGAATTCCATGTTGCCTCCGTCAAGAGAATGACTGCTAATCGGCCGTTATTCGGCAGGAGATCGGGCAACCCCCTGTCGCGCGCCAGCCGCCGGCACCGGCGCGAATTTCGATTCGGTTCGTCAAAAGTTGCTCAGGAACCATTCCTTCATCCGCGAGAACACCTGCCCCGCGTTGCCGGACTGCACGGCGACCTTGCGGCCGCGCATGCGCTGAGCGCTGCCTTCGACGAGCAGCCCCATCGCCGTCGAGTAGCGCGGATTGCGCACGACGTCAGAGAGGCCACCTGCATACTCCGGCGCGCCGATGCGCACCGGTTTCAGGAAAATGTCTTCGCCGAGCTCGACCATGCCCGGCATCATCGCGGCGCCGCCGGTAATGACCACGCCGGAGCTCAGCAGTTCTTCGTAACCCGACTCGCGCACGACCTGCTGCACGAGCGAGAACAGCTCCTCGACGCGCGGCTCGATCACGGCCGCGAGCGCCTGGCGCGACAGCGTGCGCGGGCCGCGCTCGCCGAGGCCCGGCACTTCGACCATCTCGTCCGGATCCGCGAGCGCCTGCTTCGCGATCCCGTAGCCGACCTTGATGTCTTCCGCATCCGGCGTCGGCGTGCGCAGCGCCATCGCGATGTCGCTCGTGATCTGGTCGCCGGCGATCGGGATCACCGCGGTGTGGCGGATCGCGCCTTCGGCGAAGATCGCGATGTCCGTCGTGCCGCCGCCGACGTCGACCAGCACCACGCCGAGATCCTTCTCGTCTTCCGTCAGCACGGCCAGCGACGACGCGAGCGGCTGCAGGATCAGGTCGTTCACTTCCAGCCCGCAGCGGCGCACGCACTTGACGATGTTCTGCGCGGCGCTCACCGCGCCCGTCACGATGTGCACCTTCACCTCGAGCCGGATGCCGCTCATCCCGATCGGCTCGCGCACATCTTCCTGGCCGTCGATGATGAATTCCTGCGTGAGGATGTGCAGCACCTGCTGGTCGGTCGGGATGTTGATCGCCTTCGCGGTCTCGATCACGCGTGCGACGTCGGTCTGCGTGACCTCCTTGTCCTTGATCGCGACCATCCCGCTCGAGTTGAAGCTGCGGATGTGGCTGCCCGCGATCCCCGTGAACACGTTGGTGATCTTGCAGTCGGCCATCAGCTCGGCTTCCTCGAGCGCGCGCTGGATCGACTGCACGGTGGCCTCGATGTTGACCACCACACCTTTCTTCAGACCCTTCGACTCGCTCTGGCCGAGACCGATCACCTCGTAGTGACCCTCGCCTTTCAGCTCGGCGACGATGGCCACCACCTTCGACGTGCCGATGTCGAGGGAAACCAGCAGATCCTTGTAGTCTTTGCTCATAAAGTGCTCTTGCGTGTGATCTCTCGTTACTTCTTGCGCTTGTCGGTATCGGTCAGGAACCGCATGCCTGCCGCGCGAATCGCGAATCCGTTCGGATAGCGCAGATCCGCGTACTCGATGTCGTTGCCCCAACGCTCCGTGACGGCCGGCCAAGCGGCGACAAGGCGCTGGCTCCGGTCATGCAGCGTGTCGCTGTTGCGTTCCTTGCCCAGCTCGACCTGCATGCCGTTCGACAGCTTCACCGTCCACGCGTACCGCGCCGACAGCGTCACTTCTTCCGGCGCCGCCTTCAGCGGCGCAAACCATTTCCCGAAGTCGCGATACCGCGTGACGACTTCCTTCGCACTGCCCTCCGGGCCGTCGAACGCCGGCAGTTCCTTGTCCAGTTCGCCCTGGTTCGCGGTGAACAACTCGCCGTCGACGCTCACGAGCTGGTCGCTGCCCCAGGTCCCGAGCGGTTTGTACTCCTCGAGCGTGACAGCCAGCGCATTCGGCCACACCCGGCGCACGCTCGCGTGCCGCACCCACGGCATCTGCTCGAACGCGGCACGCGCCGTGTCGAGATCGACCGTGAAGAAATTGCCCTTCAGCCGGCCGACCACGCCCGCGCGCACCGTCGGCGAGTTGATGTGCTCGGTGTCGCCGTCGATCCGGATTTCCCGCAGCGCGAACGTCGGGCGCTGGATCAGCCAGTAGCAGCCGGCCGCCGCCAACACGAGCAGCAGCAGCGCGTACAGCGCGCTGGCGGCAAGGTTGAGTTGGCGAACGTTGTTCCACATACGTCGTTTCGTTCCTGCGTCAGTCGTTGAGCGTGAGCGACAGCACCTTCACGACCAGCTCCGAATAGCCGATGCCGACCGCGCGCGCGGCCTTCGGCGGCAGCGAGTGGTCGGTCATCCCGGGGGCCGTGTTCACTTCCAGGAAATACGCATTGCCGGCCGCGTCGAGCATGAAATCCGCGCGGCCCCAGTCGGTGCAGCCGAGCACGTCGAACGCGCGGCGCGCGATGCGCTTCAGTTCCGCTTCCTGTTCGGCCGGCAGGCCGCACGGAATCAGGTATTGCGTATCGTCGGCGACGTACTTCGCGTGGTAGTCGTAGAACTCGCCTGCCGGCACGATCTTGATCAGCGGCAGGTCGAGATCGCCGGCGATGCACGCGGTGTATTCACCGCCGCCCTCGATGCTCTTCTCGACGATCACGATCTTGTCGTGCGTCGCGGCTTCCGCCAGCGCGGCCGGCAGCGCGTCGGCCGTCTTCACCTTCAGCACCGCGACACTCGAGCCTTCGCTCGCCGGCTTCACGAACAACGGCAGGCCGAGCTTCGCGACGATGTCGGTCGCGCGCGCCGCGAGGTCGTCGCCGCGCATCACCGTCTCGAACGGCGGCGTCGGCACGCCCGTCTGCTGCCACACGAGCTTCGTGCGGAACTTGTCGAGGCCGAGCGCCGACCCGAGCACGCCGCTGCCCGTGTAGCGGATCCCGTAGAAATCGAGCGCGCCCTGGATCTGGCCGTTCTCGCCGTAGCCGCCGTGCAGCGCGTTGAACGCGCGCACGAAGCCTTCGTCCTTCAGCGCCGACAGCGGCCGCTCGGCCGGGTCGAACGGATGCGCATCGACGCCCGCGTCACGCAGGCCCTGCAGCACGAGGCGGCCCGAGGTGAGCGACACCTCGCGCTCGGCGGATTCGCCGCCGAACAACACCGCCACCTTGCCGAAACGTTTCGGATCGATCCCGCTCATGTCATGCCTTCTGTTGTGTGTGTTGCACGAGCTTCGCCGGCACGCCGCCGATCGACCCCGCGCCCATCGTGATCACCACGTCGCCGTTCCGCGCGACCTTCGCCAATGCATCCGGCACGTCGTCGACCGTCGCGACGAACACCGGGTCAACCTTCCCCACCGCGCGCAGCTCGCGCGACAGCGCGTCGCCGTTGGCCGTCGCGATCATGGCTTCGCCGGCCGCGTAGACTTCCGTCAGCACCAGTGCATCGACCGTCGACAGCACGTTGACGAAATCGTCGAAGCAGTCGCGCGTGCGCGTGTAGCGGTGCGGCTGGAACGCCAGCACGAGGCGGCGGCCCGGGAACGCGCCGCGCGCGGCCGCGATCGTCGCGGCCATCTCGACCGGGTGATGGCCGTAGTCGTCGATCAACGTGTACTGGCCACCGTCCGCGGTCGGCACTTCGCCGTAACGCTGGAAGCGCCGGCCGACACCGTTGAATTCCGCCAGCGCCTGCTGGATCGCGTCGTCCGCCACGCCGAGGTCGGTCGCGATCGCGATCGCCGCGAGCGCGTTCTGCACGTTGTGCAGGCCCGGCATGTTCAGCACGACCGCGAGCGGCGCGCGCCCTTCGCGGATCACCGTGAAATACATCCGGCCGTCGCGCGCATCGATGTCTTCCGCACGCACCTGCGCGTCCGGCGACAGACCGTAGCGCACGACCGGCTTCGAGATGAACGGGATGATCTGCCGCACGTTCGGGTCGTCGACGCACACGACCGCGCTGCCGTAGAACGGCAGGCGCTGCGTGAATTCGATGAACGCCTGCTTGAGCCGCGCGAAATCGTGGCCGTAGGTGTCCATGTGGTCGGCATCGATGTTCGTGATGACTTCGATCACCGGATACAGGTTCAGGAACGACGCGTCCGACTCGTCGGCCTCGGCGACGATGAAGTCGCCCGTGCCGAGCCGTGCGTTCGCGCCGGCGCTGATCAGCCGTCCGCCGATCACGAAGGTCGGATCGAGGCCGCCCGCCGCGAGCACGCTCGCGACGAGGCTCGTCGTCGTGGTCTTGCCGTGCGTGCCGGCGATCGCGATGCCCTGCTTCAGGCGCATCAGCTCGGCGAGCATCACCGCGCGCTGCACGATCGGCACGCGCTTCGCGCGCGCGGCCAGCACTTCCGGGTTGTCCGAGCGCACGGCCGTCGACACGACGACCGCGTTCGCGCCCTCGATGTTCACCGCGTCGTGGCCGATCGCGATCCGCGCGCCGAGCGCCTGGAGACGATCGGTCACCGCGTTGCGCGACAGGTCCGAGCCGCTGACCTCGTAGCCGAGGTTGACGAGCACTTCGGCAATGCCGCTCATGCCCGCGCCGCCGATCCCGACGAAATGAATGTGTTTGACGATGTGTTTCATTGCAGTATTTCCAGGTTCGCGCCGGCCACCTTCGCGCAAACGCGCGCGACTTCATCGGTGGCCTCCGGCTTCGCCAATGAGCGCGAACGCTCCGCCATGTCCGCGAGCGACGCCCGCGTCTGGCCGCGCAGCCAGTCAGCAAGCAAATCCGCCGACAGGTCGCGTTGTTGCACCAGCACCGCCGCGCCCGCATCGGCGAGGAACGCGGCGTTGGTCGTCTGGTGATCGTCGACCGCATACGGGAACGGCACGAACAGCGCCGCCACGCCCACCGCCGCGATCTCCGACACCGTCATCGCGCCCGAGCGGCAGATCACGAGATCCGCCGCCGCATACGCGGCCGCCATGTCGTCGATGAACGGCACGAGCCGCACGTCTTCGCCGGCCGTGAAACCAGCCGCTTCGTAATTCGCCTTCAGCACGTCGATATGCTTCGCGCCGGCCTGGTGCACGATGCGCGGGCGTTCGCCCGGCGCCAGCAGCGCCAGCGCGCGCGGCACGACTTCGTTCAGCGCGGCCGCGCCGAGGCTGCCGCCGACGACCAGCACGTTCAGCGGGCCGCTGCGCGATGCATAGCGTGCTTTGGGCGCTTCCGTGCGCGCAAGTTCCGTGCGAATCGGGTTGCCGGTCCATTCCGCGTGCGGCAGCGCGCCGGGGAACGCGACGAGCACGCGTTTCGCGAATTTCGCGAGCACCTTGTTGGTCAGGCCCGCGATCGAATTCTGTTCGTGCAGCACAAGCGGACGGCCCGACAGCGCGGTCATCACACCCGCCGGGAACGTGATGTAGCCGCCCATCCCGAGCACGACGTCGGGCCGCACGCGGCGCAGCGCGCCAAGGCTCTGCCAGCACGCGCGCAGCAGGTTGAACGGCAGCGTGAGCTTGGTCTTCAGGCCCTTGCCGCGCAACCCGCCGAACCGCACGTACTCCATCGGAATGCCGTGCTTCGGCACGAGCGTCGCTTCCATCCCGGCCGGATTGCCGAGCCACACGACGCGCCAGCCCGCCGCTTCCATCCGGTGCGCGACCGCGAGCCCCGGGAACACGTGGCCCCCGGTGCCGCCTGCCATCACCATCAGCGTGCGTCGCGACGCGGTCATACCTTCCCTCCCCGCATCGGCAAGAATGAACGAACATTTTGGCTACGGCCGCTTCTCTTGACTTCGCACGCTGCGCGCACGAAGTTAGCCTGCGCCGAAATCGCGTACTGACGCGGGGAGGTCATACCTTCCCTCCCCGCATCAGTACGCGATTTTCATAGTCGACCCGCAGCAGCACCGCGAGCGCGACGCAGTTCAGCAGAATGCCGGAACCGCCATAGCTCACCAGCGGCAGCGTCAGGCCCTTGGTCGGCAGCAGCCCGAGGTTCACGCCCATGTTGATGAACGTCTGCGCGCCGAACCAGATGCCGATTCCCTTCGCCGTCAGCCCAGCGAACGTGCGGTCGAGTGCGAGCGCCTGGCGGCCAATCTCGAAAGCGCGACGCACGATCCAGTAGAACAGCAGGATCACGACCATCACGCCGACGAAACCGAGCTCCTCGCCGATCACCGCGAGGATGAAGTCGGTATGCGCTTCCGGCAGGTAGTTCAGCTTCTCGACGCTGCCGCCGAGGCCGACGCCGAACCATTCGCCGCGGCCGAACGCGATCAGCGAGTGCGTGAGCTGGTAGGCCTTGCCCTGCGCGTAGCGCTCGTCCCACGGATCGAGATACGCGAAGATCCGCTCGCGACGCCACGGCGACAGCCACACGAGCATCGTGAATGTGCCGACCGCCGTCGCGACGAGGCCGCCGAATAGCTTGCCGTTCACGCCGCCGAGGAACAGCACGCCCATCGCGATCGCGGCGATCACCATGAACGCGCCCATGTCCGGCTCGAGCAGCAGCAGCGCTCCGACGAGGCCGACCGCGCAGGCCATCGGCAGGAAGCCCTTCGCGAAGCTCTGCATGTATTCCTGCTTGCGGACCGTGTAGTTCGCCGCATAGATCGTCACCGCGAGCTTCATGACTTCCGAAGGCTGCATGTTCGTGATGCCGAGCGGAATCCAGCGGCGCGCGCCGTTCACGCCCTTGCCGACGTGCGGGATCAGCACGATCACGAGGCTGACGAGCGCGATCAGGAAGAGATGCGGCGCGTATTTGTCCCACGTCGACACCGGCACGCGGAATGCGATTACCGCCGCGATGAACGCGACGACGAGCGACACGCAGTGGCGCATCAGGAACGCGTAATCGTGATACGACGCGTATTTCGGCGAATCCGGCATCGCGATCGACGCCGAATACACCATCACGACGCCGAGCCCCAGCAGCGCGATCGCCACCCACAGCAGCGAATAATCGAAGTCGAGCATCCGCGAGCGGCTCGGGCGCACGCCGTTGACGACGCTCGCGAGGCCGCCCGTCGCGGCGCGCGTGGCCGACGCGACGCGACCGCCCGCGGCGTTGCCGCCGGCATCGCGCCGGTCGTTGAAACGGGAGACGAGGCGATCGGACCAGCTCATGGCGTCGCTCCTTTGTCGATGGCGATTTCGTCGACCGCCGCGCGGAACACATCCGCGCGATGGGCGTAGTTCCTGAACATGTCGAGGCTCGCGCACGCGGGCGACAGCAGCACCGCATCGCCCGGCTCCGCCAGGTCGGCCGCCGCGTGCACTGCGCCTTCGAGCGTCGCGTGATCGGCGAGCGGCACGCCCGTTTCGGCGAGCGTGTCGCGGATCGCCGGCGCATCGCGGCCGATCAGCATCACCGCGCGGCACCAGCGCGCGACCGGCGCGACCAGCGGCGCGAAATCCTGCCCCTTGCCGTCGCCGCCCGCGATCAGCACGATCTTCTGCGCAAGCCCGTCGAGCGCGGCAACCGTCGCACCGACGTTCGTGCCCTTGCTGTCGTCGACGTAGTCCACGTCGTCGATCGTCGCGATCACTTCGACGCGATGCGCTTCGCCGCGGTATTCGCGCAGCGCGTGCAGCAGCGGCGCAGCCGGCAGGTCGATCGCACGCGCCAGCGCGAACGCGGCCAACGCGTTCGCCGCGTTGTGCAGCCCGCGAATCCGCAGCGCGTCGGCCGGCATCAGGCGCTTCTGCGCGATGTCGGGCGTATGCGCGGCCTCGCGCTTGCGGCGGCGGGTCGGCGCCGCTTCCTCCGGCGCGTCGCGATCGACGGCTTCCACCAGCCATGCGATGCCGTTGTCGCGCGACAGCCCGTAGTCGCCGTCCTGGGTCGGCTCGTTCAGACCGAACGTGACCGTGCGCGGCGCATCGGCCACGCCCGCTGCCGGCGCGAACTTCATCACGGCCGCATCGTCGCGGTTCAGCACGCGCGTCGTCGTCGCGCCGAAGATCCGGCCCTTTGCGTGTGCGTACGCGTCGAAGCTGCCATGCCAGTCGAGGTGGTCCTGCGTGATGTTGAGGATCGCGGCCGCATCGGGCGCGAACGTGCGCGCGGTCTCGAGCTGGAAGCTCGACAGTTCGAGCACCCATACGTCGGGCAGCGCCGTTTCGTCGATCGCGTTCGAGAGCCGGTCGAGCATCGCCGGGCTGATGTTGCCCGCGACGGCAACCTTCTTTCCCGCGCGCTGGCACAGCAGGCCCGTGAGGCTCGTCGTCGTGGTCTTGCCGTTGGTGCCCGTGATCGCGAGCACCTTCGGCTGGTAGCCGCTCGTGCCGAGCGCGCGCAGCGCCTGCGCGAAGAATTCCAGCTCGCCCCACACCGCGATCCCGCGCTCGTTCGCGGTCGCGACCAGCTCCGCGAGCGCCGGCTCGAGCGGCGACAGGCCGGGGCTCAGCCCGACGATCTCGACGCCGCCGTCGAGCAGCGCGGGCGTGAATGGCCCGCCGACGAATTCCGCATCGATCCCTTCGGCCCGCAGCGCGGCAAGGTTGGGCGGCGCCTCGCGGGTATCGGCAATTCGCAGCCGGCACCCGTGCCTCGCGCACCATCGCGCGATCGCGAGACCCGATTCCCCGAGCCCCAGTACGAGCACCATCGGCCGTTGCCGATCTCCAAACATCTCGCCAGACATCCTTGTTACCTTTCCTTTACCGCAGCTTGAGGGTGGTCAGACCGAACAGGCACAGCATCAGCGTGATGATCCAGAAACGCACCACCACCTGCGTTTCCTTCCAGCCGGACAATTCGAAATGGTGATGCAGCGGTGCCATCTTCAGCAGCCGCCGCCCTTCGCCGTAGCGCTTCTTCGTGTACTTGAACCACGA
This sequence comes from Burkholderia sp. BKH01, assembly GCF_025685725.1. Taxonomy (NCBI): domain Bacteria; kingdom Pseudomonadati; phylum Pseudomonadota; class Betaproteobacteria; order Burkholderiales; family Burkholderiaceae; genus Burkholderia; species Burkholderia sp. BKH01. The sequence goes on from NZ_JAOTQT010000031.1 coordinate 72,320, forward strand.
AACCTGCAGCATCACCGACAGCGTTTCCGCGACGAAGATGCCGCCCATGATGAACAGCACGATTTCCTGGCGCACGATCACCGCGACCGTGCCGAGCGCGCCGCCGAGCGCCAGCGCGCCCACGTCGCCCATGAACACCTGCGCGGGGTGCGTGTTGAACCAGAGGAACGCGAGCCCTGCCCCGCCCATCGCCGAACAGAAGATCAGCAGTTCGCCCGCGCCCGGGATGTGCGGGAACAGCAGGTATTTTGAATACACCGCGCTGCCCATCACGTATGCGAACACCCCGAGCGACGCGCCGACCAGCACGACCGGCATGATCACGAGGCCGTCGAGGCCGTCGGTCAGGTTCACCGCGTTGCTCGCGCCGACGATCACGAAGTAGGTCAGCACGATGAAGCCCCATACGCCGAGCGGATAGCTGATCGACTTCAGGAACGGCAGCATCAGGTCGGCGCGTGCCGGCAGCCCCATCGACAGGCCGCTGCGCACCCACGCCATGAACAGGTCGAACACGCGCACGTTGTTCGCCTCGGACACGCTGAAAGCGAGGTAGACGGCCGCGAACAGACCGATCACCGACTGCCAGAAATACTTCTCGCGCGACGACATCCCGCGCGGGTCCTTGTGGACGACCTTGCGGTAATCGTCGACCCAGCCGATCACGCCGAAACCGAACGTGACGAGCATCACGATCCAGATGAAACGGTTCGTCAGGTCGCCCCACAGCAGCGTCGCGACCGCGATGCCGATCAGGATCAGCACGCCGCCCATCGTCGGCGTACCGGACTTGACGAGGTGCGTCTGCGGGCCGTCCTTGCGCACGGCCTGCCCGACCTTCATTTGCGTCAGCTTGCGGATCACCCACGGTCCGCACACGAGCCCGATCCCCAGCGCGGTGATGGTGGCCATCACCGCCCGGAACGTGAGGTACGTGAACAAGCGCAAAAAGCTTGCGTCTCCTTGCAGCCATTGCGCCAGCGCCAGCAGCATGCTTCCTTCCTTCTACTCAGTGGGCAGCGGGCGTCGCGCCCGCTGCGGGTTGGTTCGTCAGCGCGTCGACCACGCGCTCCATCTTCATGTACCGCGAGCCCTTCACGAGCACCGTCGCCTGCGCGCCGTAGCCCACCGCGAGCAGCGCCGACACGAGCGCGCCGACGTCGTCGAAATGGCGGGCCGTGTCGCCGTACGCAGTACAGGCATCGCGCGATGCATCGCCGAGCGCGAACAGCGCGTCGATCCCGCGCTCGCGAGCGTATGCGCCGATCTCGCGATGGAATGCCGGCCCTTCGTCGCCGACTTCGCCCATGTCGCCGATCACCAGCACGCGCGGTGCCGGATGCGCGGCGAGCACGTCGATCGCGGCACGCATCGAATCGGGGTTCGCGTTGTACGTATCGTCGACGACCGTCGCGCCGGCGAGGCTGCCGGCGATCGCCTGCTTCACCTGCAGCCGGCCCTTGACCGGCTCGAACGATTCGAGGCCCTGCCTGATCGCCGACAGTGCGACACCGGCGCCCAGCGCCGCGGCCGTCGCGGCCAGCGCGTTGCGCGCGTTGTGCTCGCCGAGCGCACGCAGCCGCACCGTGACGACGCCGGCCGGCGTGTCGATCGCGAGTTCGCCGCCGTGAAGACGGCCCGTGACCTGCGCTTCGGTCTGCCGGTCGGCATCGTTCAGCGCGAAATCGAGGATCCGGTTGCCCGTCGCCGCAACGCGCCAGATGCCCGCGTACGCATCGTCGGCCGGGAACACCGCGACGCCGTCCGGCGGCAGCGCATGAATCACGGCCGCGTGTTCGAGCGCGACGGCTTCGACCGTCGCCATGAATTCCTGGTGCTCGCGCTGCGCGTTGTTGACGAGCGCGACCGTCGGCGCCGTGAGGCGCGCGAGGATTTCGGTCTCGCCCGGGTGGTTCATCCCGAGCTCGATCACCGCGAGGCGATGCGCGGCCGACAGGCGCAGCAGCGTGAGCGGCAGGCCGACGTCGTTGTTCAGGTTGCCGGCCGTCGCGAGCCGCGCGGCGGCACCAACCGCCGCCGCGAAGATCGACGCGATCATTTCCTTGACGGTCGTCTTGCCGTTGCTGCCCGTTACCGCGACGAGCGGCAGCGGGAATCGATTGCGCCAGCCGTGCGCGAGCGCGCCGAGCGCGGCACGCGTTTCGCCGCCTTCGATCGCCGGCATCGCAAGGCCCGCCGGCACGTGCGCGACAAGCGCCGCAGCAGCACCGCGCGCGGCGACATCGCCGAGGAAGTCGTGCGCATCGAAGCGCTCGCCCTTCAGCGCGACGAACAGATCGCCCGGGCCGACCGTGCGGCTGTCCGTCGACACGCGGTCGAACGTGATGCCCGCGTCGCCGTGGACGGTTGCGCCGGGAATCAGGCGGGCGGCTTCGCCGAGACTGAGCATCGTCATTCGCCGCCTCCCTTGCCGTGCGTCGCGCGCGCTGCCAGTGCGAGCCGCGCGTGATCCTGGTCGGAGAACGTACGTTTCTTGCCCATGATTTCCTGCGTCGCCTCGTGGCCCTTGCCGGCCAGCACGACGACATCCTCGCGTGCGGCGCCGCGCACCGCCTGCAGGATCGCGCTCGCGCGATCCTCGATACGGCGTGCGCGATCGGGCGCGGTCATGCCCGCGACGATCTGGTCGATGACGCGCTGCGGATCTTCGCTGCGCGGGTTGTCGCTCGTGACGACGACTTCGTCGGCGAGCCGTTCCGCGATCGCGCCCATCAGCGGTCGCTTCGTCGCGTCGCGGTCGCCGCCGCAGCCGAACATGCAGACGAGCCGGCCGCCGCGCGCCGCGGCGATCGGGCGCAGCGCATCGAGCGTCTTCTCGAGCGCGTCGGGCGTGTGTGCGTAGTCGATCACGACGAGCGGTTCATCGTTCTGCAGCCGGCCGCCGAGCCGCTGCATCCGGCCGTTGACGGACTCGAGCCGTTCGATCTCGGCCAGCGCCGCGTCGAACGGCACGTCGGCCGCGAGCAGCGAGCCGAGCACGGCGAGCAGGTTGCTGACGTTGAACGTGCCGAGCGTGCCGACTTCGACGTCCGCGTTGCCCCACGACGAACGCAGGCGGAATGCCGTGCCGGTCGCGGTGGCGCGCACGTCGAGCGCGACCAGTTCGCGATCGGCGTCGGGCGCCTGCGCGTCGCCGATCCCGTACGCGATCGTGCGCACGCGGCCGGCCAGCTTCTCGAGCAGGCGCTGGCCGGCTGCGTCGTCGCGGTTGACGACCGCCGCGCGCAGGCCGCGCCATGCGAACAGCTTCGTCTTCGCGGCCTCGTACGCGTCGAACGTACCGTGATAGTCGAGGTGATCCTGCGTGAGGTTCGTAAATACCGCGATGTCGAATGCCGTACCGTTCACGCGCCCCTGGTGCAGCGCGTGCGACGACACTTCCATCGCCACGGCCTTCGCGCCCGCGTCGCGCAACTGAGCAAGGCTACGCTGCAGTTGCGGTGCGTCGGGTGTCGTGAAGCCGGTCGGCACGAGCTGGCCGGGCATCCCGCTGCCGAGCGTGCCGATCACCGCGCACGGCTGGTGCAGCGCCGTCAGCGCGGCGGCGATCCACTGCGTGCACGAGGTCTTGCCGTTCGTGCCCGTTACGCCCACCGCGAGCAGGCTGTCGCTCGGATCGCCGTACCAGCCGCTGGCGATCTCGCCGGCGAGCTGGTCGAGCGCCGGTATTGCGAGCGCGACGGGCACGGCCGGCGCAGCGGCCAGCCCTTCCGGCTGATACAGCACGGCGGCCGCACCGCGTGCGACGGCGTCGGCAATGAAGGCGCGATTGTCTGCCCCGTCGACCGCATACGCGACAAACACGTCGCCGGCCTTGAGGCCGCGCGTGTCGGCATGCAGTTGTGCCGCGGGGGCCACATGCTGACGCAGCCACGCAAGCGCGGCTGCAATCTGCTGATGCGCCGGATGGGAACTGCGGGCGGCGCTCATCGAACAACTCCTGGTGAATTACGCGTCGTGCTGGACACGATCATATGCTTCGCACCGCCACCCGCGGCCAGCTTTTGCGGCCCCGTTGCGGCAGGTGCTGCCGGCGAATCGTCAGACACGACGAGCTGCTTGATCGGCATGTTCGGCGGCACGTTCAGCGCACGCATCGTGTCGCCGGCGATCGCCGAGAATACGGGGCCGGACACCTGGCCGCCGAAGTGGCTGCCGGCGGTCGGCTCGTCGACCGACACCGCGACGACGATGCGTGGATTCGGCATCGGCGCCATGCCGACGAACGATGCGCGGTACTTGCGCGTATAGCCATGGCCTTCATGCTTGTACGCGGTACCGCTCTTGCCGCCGACGCGATAGCCCGGCACGGCCGCATCCGGCGACGTGCCGCCCGGCGCGACCACCGTCTCGAGCATCGCGCGCACTTCGCGCGCGGTGGTCGGGTTGAACACCTGCGTGCCCGCGACCTGCTGGTTGGGGTCGGTCTTGAAAATGGTCACGGGCATCAGCTCGCCGTCGTGCGCGATCGCCGTGTACGCCCGCGCCAGTTGGAACAGCGACACCGACAGGCCGTAGCCGTACGACATCGTTGCCTGCTCGATGCGGCGCCAGCTCTTCCACGGCCGCAGGCGGCCGGCCACCGCGCCCGGGAAGCCGACCTTCGGCGCCTGGCCGAGGCCGATGCTGGTATACATATTCCACATTTCCTCGGGCCGCATCGTCATCGCGATCTTCGTCGCGCCGATGTTGCTCGACTTCTGGATCACACCGCCGACCGTCAGCGTGCCGAAACCCGCGTCGTCGGTGATTGGCGCGCCGTCGAGCACGAAATGCCCGTTGCCCGTCTCGACGAGCGTGTTCGGCGTCACGCGATGCAGGTCGAGCGCGAGCGACACCGTAAACGGCTTCATGATCGAACCCGGCTCGAACACGTCGGTCATGATCCGGTTGCGCAACTGCTCGCCCGTCATGCGCGAGCGGTCGTTCGGGTTGTACGTCGGGTAGTTGACGAGCGCGAGCACCTCGCCGGTGCGCACGTCGACGACCATCGCCGCACCGGCCTTCGCCTTGAACTTCTCGACGGCGGCCTTCAGGTTCGCGTACGCGATGTACTGGATCTTGCTGTCGATCGACAGGTCGACGTCGGTTCCGTTGTGCGGCGGGATCTGCTCGGCGACGTCCTCGACGATGTGTCCCATCCGGTCCTTGATCACGCGGCGCACGCCCGACGTGCCGGACAGCATCTTCTGGTCGCCCAGTTCGACGCCCTCCTGCCCTTCGTCCTCGACGTTCGTGAAGCCGATCAGGTGCGCGGTGATCTCGCCTTCCGGATAGAAGCGCTTGTATTCGTTGCGCTTGTAGATGCCCGGAATGTCGAGCGCGGCGACCTTGTCCGCGATGTCGATCGGCACCTGGCGCTTTACGTAGACGAAACCCTTGTCTTCCGACAGCTTCACGCGCAGCTCCTTCGACGTCATGCCGAGAAGCTTGCCGAGCTGGTTGACCTTGTCGGCGTCGAGATCGTCCGGCACCGCGTCGGGAATCGCCCAGATCGCGCGCACCGGCAGGCTCGTCGCGAGCACGAGCCCGTTACGGTCGAGGATCTTGCCGCGCGTCGCGGGCAGCTCGAGCGTGCGCTGGTAGCGGCTCTCGCCCTGCTTCTGATAGAACGCGTTGCCGGGCCCCTGGATCCAGAACGCCCGCGCGGCCAGCGCGACGAACGCCATGAACAGCATGAACACGACGAGCTTCGAGCGCCACATCGGCAGGTGCACACCCAGCACGGGGCTCGACGTGAATTTCACGTTCTGGCGCTTTTGCGACGGCTTCATCGCGCGCCCCCCTTGCCCTTGCCGGCCGTGTCGGCCGAAGCAGGGATCGGCGCGTCGATCGCCTTCGCGGCGCCCGGCGGCAGCGTCAGGTATTGCGTGCGGCCGGTCGTGATCGGCAGCATCTTCAGCGAATCGTTCGCGAGCTGCTCGATGCGCGACGTCTTCGATAGCGCGCTCTGCTGATATTGAAGCTGCGCGTAATCCTGCTGGAGCTGACGCTCCTGCGACTGCGCGCGCTGCAGCTGGATAAAGATCTGGCGCTGCTGGTTCGTCGAGTTGACGACCGACAGCGCGCAGCCCATCACGATGATCAGCAGGAAGATATTGAAGCGGCTCATGGCGTGATGCGCTCCGCAATGCGCATCACGGCGGACCGGGCGCGCGGATTCGCTGCGACTTCCGCATCACTCGGAAACTGGCGGCTGATGATCTTGAGCGGCGGGCTCGGGAGGTCGACGGCACGGATCGGCAGGCGACGATCGACCGCGGGCGCACTGGCGTGCGCCTGCATGAATCGCTTGACGATCCGGTCCTCGAGTGAATGAAAGCTGATGACCACCAGCCGCCCCCCTTGCTCCAGCAACGACAGTGCCGCGTCTAGTACGACTTGCAGGTCCGCAAGCTCTTGATTGACGTGAATCCGTATAGCCTGAAAGGTGCGGGTTGCCGGATCCTTGCCCTTCTCACGGGTCTTGACGACGTGACCCACGATTTGGGCAAGCTCGCCCGTGGTGCCGAGAGGCCCAAGACGGTCGGACTCTGCCCGGCGAGCAACAAGCGCCTTTGCAATCTGAAAAGCAAACCGTTCTTCCCCATAATCTCGTATCACCTCCGTCAATTCCTGCACCGAAGCCCGCGCGAGCCATTCGGCTGCCGACTCGCCACGCGTCGGATCCATTCGCATGTCCAGCGGACCATCGGCGCGGAAGCTGAAGCCGCGCGCCGGATCGTCCACCTGCGGCGAGGACACGCCCAGGTCCAGCAACACACCGGACACCTTCTCGACGCCGCGCGCCGCAAGCGCGTCGCGCATCGAAGCAAAGCTGTCATGCACGATCGAGAAGCGCGCATCTTCGATGCCCTGCGCCGTCTCGATCGCCCTCGGATCCTTGTCGAACGCGATCAGCCGCCCGGACGGCGCCAGCCGCGCGAGCACCGCGCGGCTGTGGCCGCCGCGCCCGAACGTGCCGTCGACATAGATGCCGTCCGGCCGCGTCACGAGCGACTCGACCGCTTCGTCCAACAACACTGTCCGATGCTGCAATTCATTTCCCATCGCGGGCGTCTCCGTCACCGCAATCAGAATGTGAAATTCTTCAGCGCGTCGGGCATGCCCTGCGCCATCGCCGCCTGCTCCTTCGCGTTGTAGGTCTGCGAATCCCACAGCTCGAAGTGACTACCCATTCCCAACAACATGACTTCCTTTTCCAGTCCGGCTGCCATGCGCAGCTCGGGCGATACAAGAATCCGGCCCGCGCTATCGAGATCGACGTCCATCGCATTGCCGAGAAAAATTCGCCGCCACCAGTGCGCATCCATCGGCAGCGCGGCGATCTTGGCGCGGAACACTTCCCATTCGGGGCGCGGAAACAGCAACAGGCAGCCGTCCGGGTGCTTGGTCACAGTCACCCGTCCTTCTGCCTGTCCTTGCAGCGCTTCGCGATAGCGAGCCGGCACCGACATCCGCCCTTTCGCATCGAGCGTCAGCGCCGACGCCCCTTGGAACACTTTCCGCTCTCCCGTTCAGGGCACCGAAGTACCCGACCAATGCTGAGAATTTAGCCGGAATAGCCCGCCAAATCACACAAAAATACACTTTCTCACACTGTCTCCCACTTTAGAGGAAGGGTGTGACACGGTCAAGGGAGCGGCCCGCTTTTTTGACGAATTTTGTTAGTTAGAACAAGGACTTACGCGCACATGCTCATACGGCCCCTCAATCCAAAAACCGTTATAAATGAATGAGCTAGTGCAACTTGTGAAGGTGATACGTGAGAAAGACGGGCCAGACGGGCGTACGGAAGGGGCTTTCAGGGGCGGGAAAACGTGGAATAAACGGGCGGTATCGGCGGCGGTGAACCGGGGTGGCGTCACGCGCCACCCCGGCGCAAATCTCAGAGATAGTAGGCAGTGCTCGTCATGACTTTGGACGCGGCACGCATCAGCATCCGCGCAGGCAGCGGCAGCTCGATTCCGCCAGCGTCGGTCGCGGCCTTGCCGTGCTTCACCTCGTCGATGCGCATCTGGTCGACGATCGCGCGCGACGCCGTATCGGTCGCCGGCAGCTCCGACATATGGCCTTCCAGGTGACTCTCGACCTGCCGCTCCGTCTCGGCCATGAAACCGAGGCTGACCTTGTCGCCGAGCGTGCCGGCCGCCACGCCGATCGCGAGCGCGCCGGCATACCACAGCGGGTTCAGCAGGCTCGGACGCGAATCGAGCTCTTTCAGGCGATGCGCGGTCCACGCGAGATGGTCCTCCTCCTCGCGCGCGGCCTCCTCGAACATCGCCTTCGCCGACGCCGTGCGCGCGGTGAGTTTCTGCGCCTGGTAGAGCGCCTGCGCGCAGACTTCGCCGACGTGATTCACGCGCATCAACCCGGCGGCATGCGTCCGCTCCGCGGGCGTCAGCTCGACGGCCGGCGCGACGGCCGGCGCGGGCACCGGCCGGCTCATCCGGCTAATGCCGGTCAGCGATCGCAGGCCGCGATCGAATTCGCTGATCAGTTCATCCAACACCATCCTGTTCTCCTGGCTGCATGTGCCGCCGCGAGCGGCGAGGGCACGAGTCCGCTGCGTAACCGACTTGATTCTTCAGCGGAAATTGCGGTTAACCCGTGATTTTAACCATTGTTGCATAAAGGAAACATGGCGACCTTGAGCTGCGGCATTTCGCTTTGTGGCAAAAAACGGTTTTGCTACATTACGAGCGACTTCTTGCGAAGTTGATGGGGCCCGTCAACAGAACATAACTATCCGCCCCGCCAAAAAAATTCAGTGATTCTTGGAGATCCGTTAATGAAAAAGTCGCTTCTCGCGCTCGTCGCGCTGGGTGCGTTCGCTGGCGCTGCCCATGCGCAAAGCAGCGTGACGCTTTACGGCATCATCGATGAAGGCCTGCTGTTCAACAACAACGCGGGCGGCAAGCACCTGTACAGCATGGCCAGCGGCGTGATGCAAGGCAGCCGCTTCGGCCTGCGCGGCACCGAAGACCTCGGTGGCGGCCTGAAGGCGATCTTCACCCTCGAAAACGGTTTTGACGTGAACAGCGGCAAGCTCGGTCAGGGCGGCCTGATGTTCGGCCGTCAGGCTTACGTCGGCCTGTCGAGCCAGTACGGTACGGTCACGCTGGGTCGCCAGTACGACTCCGTCGTCGACTTCGTCGGCCCGCTCGAGGCAGGCGACCAATGGGGCGGCTACATCGCTGCTCACCCGGGCGACCTCGACAACTTCAACAACGCCTATCGCGTGAACAACGCGGTCAAGTTCACGAGCTCGTCGTACGGCGGCTTCACGTTCGGCGGCTTGTACAGCTTCGGCGGTCAGGCTGGCCAGTTCTCGAAGAACCAGGTCTGGTCGCTCGGCGCAGGTTACAACAACGGCCCGCTGGTCTTGGGTGTCGGCTACTTGAACGCACGCACGCCGGGCAACTTCGGCGGCATGTTCAACAACGGCTCGACGGCTGCGACGACGGCAGTATCGTCGCCGGTCTACGGCGCATACGCGAACAACGCGAACACGTACCAGGTTATCGGTGCAGGCGGCGCTTACACGTTCGGTGCAGCGACGATCGGCGCGACGTACTCGAACACGAAGTTCAAGGGCTTCTCGGTCGGTCCGTTCGTGGACCAGACCGCGACGTTCAACAACGGCGAAATCAACTTCAAGTATCAGCTGACCCCGGCGCTGATTCTCGGCGCAGCGTACGACTACACGCAAGGCAGCAAGATCGACGGCAACTCGGCAGCCAAGTACCACCAGGGCTCGCTGGGTGTCGACTACTTCCTGTCGAAGCGCACCGACGTCTACGTGATCGGCGTGTACCAGCACGCATCGGGCAACGTGCTCGACGCCAAAGGCGATGTTGTTCAGGCAACGGCAGCGATCAACGGTCTCGCAGGTTCGAGCACCAGCAACCAGGTCGCAGCACGCGTCGGCATCCGTCACAAGTTCTAATCAGCTTGCCTGACAAGCCGCAGCATATTGAAGGCGCCTTCGGGCGCCTTTTTCTTTGCCGGCGATGAAAACGGAAGCGGCGTGCCGGACGATCGCGGTGCGATTCACGACCATCTGCATGGTCGGCAAAGCATACGCAAATGCCGGGCGCTGCCAACGCATGCGCCGAAATGCCGTGCCGTCCGACCTCAGCGCTCCCGCCGGCCACTCGACCGAATCGTCCCGGCCCGAGGGAGTCCCCTTCGTCGGACGCCTGTTGCACGCGGTTGGATCCGGCGGCGTCGAATTTCGCGCCCACACGGCGCAGCAAATAAAAAACCCGGCACACAGCCGGGCTTTCGCGGTCGATTTCGACGTTACGCGCGCCCGTCGCGCAGCTCGCGCCGCAGGATCTTGCCGACGTTCGTTTTCGGCAGCTCCGTGCGGAACTCGACCAGTTTCGGCCGCTTGTACCCGGTGAGCCGCTCCTTGCAGTAAGCAAGGATGTCCTTGTCGGTGAGCGCCGGGTCCTTCTTCACGATGAACAGCTTCACCGCTTCGCCGGAATGCTCGTCCGGCACGCCGACGGCCGCCACCTCGAACACGCCCGGATGCGACGCCACCACGTCCTCGACTTCGTTCGGATACACGTTGAAGCCCGACACGAGAATCATGTCCTTCTTCCGGTCGACGATCTTCACGTATCCGCGCGCATCCATCACGCCGACGTCGCCCGTCTTGAAGAAGCCGTCCGGGAACATGACCTTCGCGGTCTCGTCCGGCCGGTTCCAGTAGCCGGCCATCACCTGCGGCCCGCGGATGCAGATCTCGCCGGGCTCGCCGAGCGCGACGTCGTTGCCGGCGTCGTCGCGAATCGCCACTTCGGTCGACGGCAGCGGCAGGCCGATCGTCCCGCTGTATTCGGTCGCCGTCACCGGGTTGCAGGTCGCCACCGGCGACGTTTCGGACAGCCCGTATCCTTCGATGATCGCGGTATGGGTCTTTTCATACCAGCGCTTCGCGACGCCCTCCTGGATCGCCATGCCGCCACCGTTGGCGATCACGAGCTTGGACAGGTCGAGCTGACTGAATTCGGGATGATTCAGCAGTGCGTTGTATAGCGTATTGACGGCCGGAATCGTCGAGATCTGGTAGCCCTTCAGCTCCTTGATCATCCCGGCGATGTCGCGCGGGTTCGGGATCAGGATGCCCATCCCGCCCGTGCGCATCGTCAGGAAACCGCAGACGGTCAGCGCGAACACGTGATACAGCGGCAACGCGACAACCGTCACGAACTGTTTCACCTCCGGGTACTTCTCATGGGCCGGATGGTGCCAGGCGCCGGCCTGCAGCACGTTCGACACGATATTCCGGTGCAGCAGCGTCGCCCCCTTCGCGACGCCGGTCGTACCGCCCGTGTATTGCAGGAACGCGACGTCGTCGGGGCCGATCTTCTGTGGCTTGAACGCCTGCCGCGCACCTTCCGACAGCGCGGCGTTGAAGCGCGTGAACGACGGCAACTGCCACGCAGGCACCATCTTCTTCACATTGCGCACGACGTAATTGACGAGCCATCCCTTGATGCCCAGCAAGTCGCCCATCGATGCGACGACGACATGCTTGACGGCCGTATTGGCGATGACGGCCTGCAGCGTCGACGCGAAATTCTCGAGTATGACGATCGCCTCGGCGCCACAGTCCTTCAACTGATGTTCAAGCTCGCGCGGCGTGTAGAGCGGATTGACGTTGACGACGGTGTAGCCGGCGCGCAGTACCGCGGCGATCGCCACCGGGTACTGCAGCACGTTGGGCATCATGATCGCGACGCGCGCACCGCGCGCGAGACCACGGGATTGCAGCCACGCGCCGAATTGGCGCGACAGCTTGTCGAGTTCGCCGTACGTGATGCCCTTGCCCATGCAGACGAACGCCGTGCGGTCGCGATACTGCCGGAAGCTTTCGTCGAGGAGATCCGGGACAGACGGATAAGGAGATGCGTCAATTTCGGCTGGAACGCCGGGTGGGTACGATTTCAGCCAAATTTTGTCCATACTGCGCGTCTCCTCACAGATTTTCGAATGGTCGTGCTAAAACGCATCGTAGCGGCTCGCCCGTCCCGAGACAACAGGGTTAGATGTCCACTTCGAACTTCCGCGAAAAATCGTCTGATCATACGGGAATATTCGATCAAATTCGCTCAACTTCCACAAGACAATCGTAAAACGTCGCCGAATTGCCGAGATCGGTCAGCGCCTGGCTCGTCACTTCGTTTGCGTTCCTGCCGTCCGGCGACAGCTTCTTCCACCAGATCGACAACCCGACAACGAGCCCCGCACGTGCGCGATCGGTAATTCTCGCGAGCGCCTGCATCGATCCGCGGTCGTTGAAGATGCGTACGATGTCGCCCTCCGAGATGCCGCGCGCATCGGCGTCGGCTGGGTGGATGTCGAGATGCGGCTCGCCTTCCGTGGTGCGCAGGCTGTCGACGTTCACGAACGTGCTGTTTAGGAAGTGGCGCGCCGGCGGCGAAATCATCGCGAGCGGATAGCGCGCGGCGAGTTCGGGTGCGGCCTCCGCCGACTCGAACGGCGGCAGGTAGTCGGGAACGGGGTCCATGCCCATTTGCTCGAGTCGCGGGCTGTAGAACTCGCATTTGCCGGACGGCGTGCGGAAACCGCCATTCGCGAACGGCGCGTCCGGCAGCTTCAACTTCAGCCAGCCGTCCCGCTTCAACGTCTCCCAGTCGCTGTCGAGCGCAGGATCGTCCCACCGGAGCGACGCACGCGCTACCTCTTCGTCGCTGTGATAAAGCGCGGGTTCGTCGAGCCCCATGCTGCGCGCGATGCCGCGAAAGATCTCCGTGTTCGGCCGCGCATCTCCGACCGGTGGAATCGACGGCAGGTTTGCCATCACGTAGGTGTGGCCGTACGATTTGTGGATGTCCAGGTGCTCCAGCTGCGTGGTCGCCGGCAGCACAATGTCGGCGAAATCGACGGTATCGGTCTTGAAATGCTCGAGAACGACCGTGAACAGATCGTCGCGCGCAAAACCTGCGGCAACCTTCGAGGAATCCGGCGCGACTGCCACCGGATTCGAGTTGTACACGATCACCGCCTCAACCTTGGGCCCGAACGTTGCGTCACCCGCGTGCAACAGCGCATCGCCGATCGCGTTCATGTTGATGATGCGCGGCAGCTTGTGCGGCCAACCCGGCATCAAATCCGGGCGCAGCAGTGCCTGCTGGTTGACCGGTGCGGATTCCGACGACGAGAGCAACAGCCCGCCAGCCCGATCCCGCCAGGCCCCTGTCAGCGCCGGCAGGCTCGCAATCGCGCGCACGGCGTTACCACCGCCGCGGACGCGCTGCATGCCGTAGTTGAGGCGGATCGACGCCTTGCGGGTCGCACCGTAACGACGAGCAAGGTCGATCAGCTCCGACGCGTCGATGCCGCAGATCTGCGCGACGCGTTCGGGCGGATAAGACATCGCCCGCGCCTTGAGCGCGTCAAAGCCGAGCGTATGGCTGGCGATGTAGTCGTGATCGAGCAGGTCTTCGGTAATCAGCACGTGCATCATGCCGAGCGCAAAGGCGCCGTCGGTACCCGGCTTCAACGCGATGTGCTGATGGCACTTCTCCGCTGTCAGCGAACGATACGGGTCGATCGCGACAAGACGGGCGCCACGGCGCTTCGCTTCTTGCGCACGCGTCCAGAAGTGCAGGCTCGACGCGATCGGGTTCGCGCCCCAGATCAGAATCAGCTCGCTTTCCTCGAAATGCTCGAGGTGCATGCCGAGGCTACCGCCATACGTGTAACGCAGCCCCGCTGCACCGGCCGCCGCGCAGATCGCGCGTTCGAGCCGCGATGCGCCGAGCTTGTGGAAGAACCGCTGGGCGATGCCCTCGCCCTGCACGAGCCCCATCGTCCCCGCGTAGCTGTACGGCACGATCGCTTCGGGTTCGCGCGCGGCGATTTCACCGAGGCGACGGCCGATCTCGTCGAACGCTTCGCTCCAGCTGATCGGTGCGAAGCGTCCCTCCCCCTTCGCGCCGACACGCTTGAGCGGGACCGTGAGGCGATCGGGATGATGAACCCGATCGGCATATCGGCTGACCTTCGTGCACAACACGCCCTGCGTCGGCGGATGGTCGGGATCGCCCGTGACCTTGATCGCCTTGCCATTCTCGACGGTCACACGCATGGCGCACGTGTCCGGACAATCGTGCGGGCAAACGGCCCGGGTTACCTGTGTGGCGACGTTCATCGTTTTGAATGCAGAGATGGGGATTCGCAAATTTTACGTGGACACGCCAGATAACGCGCTTGTTTCGTACGGATCTTGGGTTGTTTGACCGAAGAGCGATTGCGGGAGCGGAGGGGGTTTAGCGACTATGCGCGTCGTTTGCAGAGGGAGAACTGTGTGGCCTGCTTCGCATTCGACGTGGTCGATGGAAAATTGATCACGCTCGACCGCGCCATTCGATACGTGGGGCGGAGGGAACTGCAACTTTGATCGAAGATGCAACCAATAAGCCAGTGAATCGCTAAAGATATCGGCTATTGAGAGAATGCAGCACTGCAATTGGGCGCGTGGGAAGGTCGACTTGGCGCCATCGGTGCTCCGGCTCCGGTCACGCTGCCGTTGACTTAGCCGGCCCGCATTTTGTCCGCGCCAATGCAA
>NZ_JAOTQT010000032.1:0-86622 GCF_025685725.1 Burkholderia sp. BKH01
CTCGTCTGGCTCGTCTGGCTCGTCTGGCTCGTCTGGCTCGTCTGGCTCGTCTGGCATGTCCGGCATGTCCGGCATGTCGGCCGCACGGTAACGCGGAGCGACCGCCATGTCAGCCTCCTCCCCCGCTTCCACGCACGCCGGCAGTCCGCTCGCGGCCTGGTCCGCCGCGTTCGGCGACTGGGCCCGCAGCGACGGCGCCGCGTGGCTCTACCTGTTCAAGGCGCTGCTCGCCGCATTCATCGCAACCGGCGTGTCGATGCGGCTCGACCTGCCCGCGCCGAAAACGGCGATGACCACGGTGTTCATCGTGATGCAGCCGCAAAGCGGCGCGGTGCTCGCGAAGAGCTTCTACCGCGTCGCCGGCACGATCTTCGGGCTCATCGCGACGCTCACGTTCGTCGGGCTGTTCCCGCAGCAGCCGCAACTGTTCCTTCTGGCGGTCGCGCTGTGGGTCGCGCTGTGCACGGCCGGCGCCGCGCGCAACCGCAACTTCCGCAGCTATGGCTTCCTGCTGGCCGGCTACACGACCGCGCTGATCGGGCTGCCCGCGTCGCAGCACCCGGACGGTGCGTTCATGAGCGCGCTGACGCGCGTTGCCGAAATCATGGTCGGGATCGTGTCGGCCGGCGTGGTCAGCGCGCTCGTGTTTCCGCAGTACACGGGCGAGCAGATGCGCACGACGGTACGCAAGCGCTTCGGCAGCTTCGTCGACTATGTCGCTTCGGCGCTGTCGGGCAAGCTCGACCGCGCGCATATCGAAACCATCCATACGCGCTTCGTCGCCGACGTGGTCGGGTTCGAGGCGGCCCGCAGCATGGCCGTGTTCGAGGATCCGGATACGCGGATGCGCAGCGGCCGACTCGCGCGGCTGAACAGCGAGTTCATGAGCGCATCGAGCCGTTTCCATGCGCTGCACCAGTTGATGAACCGGCTGCACGCGGCCGGCGCGCAGGCCGCGATCGACGCGATCGAGCCGTACTTCCGCGAGATCGCGCCGCTGCTGCTGACGCCCACAGGCGAACCCGTGCGCACGTCGACCGACGCGGGGCACGCGGCCGAGCAACTGCTCGCATGGCGCGACGCGCTGCCGCGCCGCATCCGCGCGACCCGTGCGGCACTCGAAACGCAGCCGGACTTTCCGCTGCTCGACTTCGATACGGCCGCCGAGCTGCTGTACCGCTTCATCACCGACCTGCACGAGTACGCGGCGACCTATGCGTCGCTGTCGACCGCGACGCACGAACGCGAACGCTGGATCGAGCGCTACGAGCCGCGCACCAACATGACGGCGATGGTGATCGCGGCGATTCGCACCGCAACCGTGATCCTCGTGCTCGGCTGGTTCTGGATCGAGACCGCGTGGCCGAGCGGCGTGACGCTCACGCTGACGGCGGCGGCCACCTGCGCGCTCGCGTCGTCGACGCCGCGCCCGACCGCGATGTCCGCGCAGATGGGCATGGGGACGGCGCTCGCCGTCTGCACGGGCTTCCTGCTGACGTTCGGCATCTATCCGCACATCGACGGCTTCCCGCTGCTGTGCGTCGCGCTCGCGCCGCTGCTCGCGATCGGCATCTTCATGACGCTGAAGCCGAAGCTCGCGGGCTACGGGATGGGCTACCTGATCTTCTTCAGCTTCCTCGCCGGCCCGGACAACATCACGCACTACGACCCGACCAGCTTCATGAACGACGCGCTCGCGCTCGTGCTGTCGATGCTGGCGTCGGCGATCGCGTTCGCGGTGCTGTTCCCGCCTACCGCGCCGTGGCTCAAGAAGCGGCTGTTCGCCGACCTGCGCCACCAGGCCGTCGCGGCCTGCCACGCGCGGCTCGCCGGCTTGCGCACGCGCTTCGAGAGCGGCGCGCGCGACCTGATGTACCAGGCCCACACGCTGTCGGCCGACCAGCCCGACGTGCAGCGCGACGCGCTGCGCTGGATGTTCGCGGTACTCGAAACCGGCAACGCGGCGATCGACCTGCGTCACGAGCTGGCGACGCTGCCGTCCGACCCGCGCTATGCGCCGGCGATGCCGTGGCGTCGCGCGATCGAGACGATGCGCGGCTCGCTGTCGACGCTGTTCTCGAAGCCGAGCGCCGCGCGCTTCGATGCGACGCTCGCCGCGACCAATGCGGCGATCGACGCGACCCGGCAGACGCTCGACGCGTTCGAGCCGACACGCGACGAGCGCCACCGGCTGCAACGCATCCTGAGCCATCTGCATTTCGTGCGCACCGCGCTGCTCGATCCGGAATCGCCGCTCGAGCCGCTCAACCGCAACCGCCCCGTGCGTCCCCAACCAGGAGCCTCGTCATGATGCCGCGTGAAATCGCCATTCTCGATGCCTACATGCCCACGGTGGTGCTGATGTTCGTCCTCGGCGCGCTCGCGACCTGGGCCGTCGACCGCCTGCTCGCCTACACGGGCCTCTACCGTCTCGTCTGGCACCCGTCGCTGTTCCGGGCCTGCCTTCTCGTCTGCATTTGCGGCGGACTGAGTCTTGCCGTTTACCGTTGATTCCGAACCATCATGATTCTCAGAAAACTCTTCGGCTTCGTCGCGACCGCCGTCATCCTTGTCGTCGCGATCCTGATCGGGCGCTCGCTGTGGGTGCACTACATGGACGATCCGTGGACGCGCGACGGGCGCGTGCGCGCCGAGATCGTCAACGTCGCGCCGGACGTGTCGGGCGCGATCGTCGAGCTGCCCGTGCATGACAACCAGCTCGTGAAAAAGGGCGACCTGATCATGCAGATCGACCCGTCGCACTACCAGATCGCGGTCGAACAGGCGCAGGCGGCCGTCGCCGCCCGCCGCGCGGAACTGCAGATGCGCCGCGACGACGCGGCCCGCCGCGCCGATCTCGATGCGCTCGTCGTGTCGAAGGAAAACCGCGAGAACGCGGCGCACAGCGCGTCGAGCGCCGATGCGCAGTACCAGCAGGCGATCGCCGCGCTCGACGCCGCGAAGCTCAATCTCGAACGCACGCGCGTCGTCGCGCCGGTCGACGGCTACATCACGAACCTGCAGACGTTCAAGGGCAACTACGCGGTGGCGGGCCAGGCCAAGCTCGCGATCGTCGACAGCCACTCGTTCTGGGTCTACGGCTATTTCGAGGAAACCAAGCTGCCGCGCGTGAAGATCGGTGCGCCGGCCGAAATGCGGCTGATGAGCGGCGGCGTGATGAAGGGCCACGTCGAAAGCATCTCGCGCGGCATCTACGATCGCGACAACCCGCAAAGCCGCGACCTCGTCGCGGACGTGAACCCGACCTTCAACTGGGTGCGCCTCGCGCAGCGCGTGCCGGTGCGCATCCGGATCGACGAAGTGCCGGCCGACGTGGTGCTGTCGGCAGGCACGACCTGCACGGTCATCATCGATCCGGACAAGCCGAAGAAGTCGTAAGCGCGGGACGGCCGGGCGCGCTCAGGCCGCGATGCGAAAGCGCCCGACCAGCGACTTCAACGCCTGAGCCTGCTCATCGAGCGCGTTTGCGGCAGCCGCCGCCTGTTCGACGAGCGCCGCATTCTGCTGCGTGCCGGAGTCCATCTGCGTGACCGCGCGGCCGATCTCCTCGATCCCGGCGCTCTGCTCGTCCGATGCCGCCGAAATCTCGCCGATGATGTCCGTCACGCGCTTGACCGCGCGCACGACGTCGCCCATCGTGCGGCCCGCGTCGTGCGCGAGCGCGGCGCCGTTCGCGACGCGCTCGACCGATGCGCCGATCAGCGCGCGGATCTCCTTCGCCGCGGTCGCCGCGCGCTGAGCGAGCAGGCGCACCTCGCCCGCGACCACCGAGAAGCCGCGCCCCTGTTCGCCGGCGCGCGCGGCCTCGACCGCCGCATTCAACGCGAGAATGTTGGTCTGGAACGCGATCCCTTCGATCGTGCCGATGATCTCGCGAATGTTCTTCGCGCTGTCGTCGATCTCGCTCATCGTCGCGACCACGCGCCCGACGACTTCACCGCCCGTTTCCGCAACGGCCGACGCATTGGCGGCAAGCGTGCTCGCCTGCCGCGCGTTCTCGGCGTTCTGCCGCACGGTCGACGTGAGCTGCTCCATGCTGGCCGCGGTGCGCTCGAGCGCGACGGCCTGCTGCTCGGTGCGTCGCGACAGGTCGAGATTGCCGGTCGAGATCTCGCCGGATGCGGCCGCGATCGCCTCGGCACTGACGGCGATCTCGCCGACGGTCGCCGCGAGCCCCGTCTGCATCTCGGCCAGCGCGCGCACCATGCTGTCGCGGTCGTGCCGGCCGAGCGCGATCGGTCGCGTCAGGTCGCCGCGCGCGATGTCGGCCGCAATCGCCTTCGCGTGCGCGGGCTCGCCGCCGAGCTGCGACGCAAGGCGCCGCACGACGCGTTCGGCGATCGCGATCGCGAGCACGATCAGCGCGGCCGTCATGATCGCGATCATCGCGAACGACGACGAGAAGATGGTGGCGGACGCATCGAGCGTCGCCTTCGATTTCTCGCCGCGCGTCTTCACGAGTTCGGCGACGAGTTTTTCGAGCTTGCCGGTCTCGACCAGCAGCGACACGTCCTGCGTGCCGACCTGCCAGTTCATCTGCGACAGGTCGAGCGGCTGCGCGCGCACGAGCGCGACGAAATCGCGCAGATGCGCGCTCCACGTGCCGACAGCCGTCGAGAACGCACGCAGCCGCGCCGAATCGCCGGCGTCGGCCGGATCCGCATAGCGCTGCAGCGTGCCGAGCGCCTGGCCGATCGACGCGAGCCCCGCGCCGACCTCGGCGCCCAGTTCGTCGCGCTCCTTCGCGGTGGTCGCGGTCAGCAGCATCTTCTGCGCACGGCTCGCCCGCAGCACCTCGGCCCGGACTTCCTGCGCCGCGCGGCTCGCGACGTGGCCCTGCTCGTAGACCGACGAGATCGACGCGTTCAGCCGGCTGATCTGCCACAGCGAAAACACGCCGATCGCGAGCGTGCCGGCCAGCAGGATCGCGAACGCGGCGCGCAAGGTCGCCTTGACGGTCCACGGCCGGCGCTCGCGACGCGCCGCGCGCGGGCGCCGTGCGGCGCGACCGGCGGCAACGTCGGGTGCGGCGGCGGCCGCACCTGGCTGTGGATGCAATGATGCTGCTTTCATCGATATATCCCCGTATGGATCACGCTGCCGGAAAGGTCGGTCCCGGCGGTCCGCGATGGCAGGCCATGCCGCGCGTCCTGCGCCTGCACGGCGGGTAGCCGGTGCCGGGCGCGGCGCACCTGTGGTCATTGGGTCGTTCAACGGCCGCCACCGCCGTTTCTTGAGTCCGGTAAAACACGCACCGGGCTCCGGCGCGGCCTCGCAGTCAGGCAGCCCCGCCGCCAGCGTTATACCCGGTCAAAAAAACAGGTAACGGCCGATCTATCGGACGAATGTCCGATTCGCGACAAAACTTGGCCTGACATTCTCGATACGCCACATTACACTTCTTTGACGCATCAATGATTCGAAACGCGCCGATCCCCATCAGAGCGCGCCCGTTACCTCAACTCGTTCAGCTCACATGGAAACCAGCCTCGACACCGGAGCCGCCGGCGCAGCCGCCGCGCAGCCGTCCGCGCCACCCGCACCCCGCACCGTCTATCCGGTGCTCGGCGCGATCAGCTTCTCGCACATGCTCAACGACATGATCCAGTCGTTGATCCTCGCGATCTATCCAATGCTCAAGAGCCAGTTTGCGCTGTCGTTCGCGCAGATCGGCCTGATCACGCTCACCTACCAGATCACCGCGTCGCTGCTGCAGCCGCTCGTCGGCCTCTATACCGACAAGCGTCCGAAGCCGTATTCGCTGCCGGTCGGGATGGGCTTCACGCTCGCGGGGCTGCTGCTGATGTCGGTCGCGCCGAACTTCCCGATGCTGCTGGTGGCCGCGGCGCTGGTCGGCTGCGGCTCGTCGGTATTCCATCCCGAATCGTCGCGCGTCGCGCGGATGGCGTCGGGCGGCCAGCACGGGCTCGCGCAGTCGGTGTTCCAGGTCGGCGGCAACGCGGGCTCCGCGCTCGGGCCGCTGCTCGCCGCGCTCGTGATCATTCCGCACGGCCAGCACAGCATCGCGTGGTTCTCGGCGGCCGCACTCGTCGCGATGGTCGTGCTCACGCAGATCGGCCACTGGTACAAGAAGCATCCGTCGATGAAGAAGAAGGCCGCGGCGGCCGGCCACCCGACGCTGTCGCGCGGCCGCGTGATCGGCGCGATCGGCGTGCTGGTGCTGCTCGTGTTCTCGAAGTACTTCTACCTCGCGAGCATCAACAGCTATTTCACGTTCTACCTGATCGACAAGTTCCACCTGTCGGTGCAGGCCGCGCAGATCCACCTGTTCGTGTTCCTCGCGGCCGTGGCGGCCGGCACGCTGATCGGCGGTCCGGTCGGCGACCGGATCGGCCGCAAGTACGTGATCTGGGTATCGATCCTCGGCGTCGCGCCGTTCACGCTGCTGCTGCCGTACGCGAACCTGTTCTGGACCAGCGTGCTGACCGTGATCATCGGCATCGTGCTCGCGTCGGCGTTCGCCGCTATCCTCGTCTATGCGACGGAACTGATGCCCGGCAAGGTCGGGATGGTCGCGGGCCTGTTCTTCGGCTTCGCGTTCGGCCTCGGCGGCGTCGGCGCGGCCGTGCTCGGCCAGCTCGCCGACGCGACGAGCATCACGTTCGTCTACAAGGTGTGTTCGTTCCTGCCGCTGATCGGCGTGCTGACGGTGTTCCTGCCGAACCTCGAAAGCAGCCGGCGCAAGAAGGCGTGACGAGCCGGCCGCGGCGGCGTGCGCGCCGCGGCCGGTCGAACGGCTGGATCGGAGAAAACGACGGCGGCTTCAGGCCGCCGCCGTCGCATGCAGCGTCAGGAAACGCGTGAGGATGCCGGACGAATAGCTGCTCGCGATCGCCGACAGGAAGTGCGAGAACGACTGCGTCGCGTGATCGTCGGCCGTATCGGAGATCGTGCGCACCAGCGCGAACGGCACATCGTGTTCCGCGCACACCTGCGCGATCGCGGCGCCTTCCATTTCTACCGCGAGCGCGTCCGGCAGCGCCTCGCGCAGCGTGACGACCTCGCGCTCGCTCGACACGAACCGGTCGCCGCTGATGATGAGCCCCGCGTGCAGCGTCGCGCCGGCGAGCCCGAAGCGTTCGGCGAACCGCCCGCCCTCTTCCGCGACGAACAGCGTGCACGCGGCCCTGAGACGGGCCGTCAGTGCCGCGTCGGTCGCGAAACGCGTGATGCCGAGCAGCGGCACCTCGTAGCGCGGAAAGAGCGGCGACGCGTCGAGATCGTGCTGCAGCAGCGTATCGGCCACGACGACGTCGCCGACGCGCACCGCGCTCGACACGCCGCCCGCGACGCCGGTGAACACGACGCCCGCCACGCCGAACACGTGGATCAGCGCGCTGACCGTGGCGGCGGCCGCGACCTTGCCGACCCGTGCGAGCGTGACGACGCAGGCCGCGCCGTGCACGGTGCCGACGTGGTAATCGCGGCGGCCGAGCGTGACCGTCTTCATCGCGCCGTCGGCGCGCATCGCGGCGATCAGGTCGCCGAGTTCCTCGGGCAGCGCGGCGAGTATGCCGAGCGGGCGGGTCGAAGGCACGGCAACCATGTCGATGCCCATCATTCCACCGCCTGCAGTTTCGCGACCGCGAGCGCGAGCCACTTCTCGCCGTGCCGCTTGAACTTCACCTGCGCCTTCGCATCGGTGCCGTTGCCTTCGAGCGCGGTGACCGTGCCTTCGCCGAACTTGGTATGGAACACCTGCTGGCCGACCCGGAAGCCGGCGCCGGCCGCGCGCTGCTTGTCCGCGAACGCGGGCAGCGGCGCCGACACCGCTGCATCGACGATCTGCTCGCGACTGCCGCCGCCCGGCCGCGCGAACCAGTCGCGCCCGTACCCCGCGTTGTCCGATCGCCCGCCCCAGCGCGAACCGGCCTCGACCTTCGGCGTCAGCCACTTCAGCACGTGCTCCGGCAACTCGTCGAAGAAGCGCGAACGCACGTTGTAGCGCGTCTGGCCGTGCAGCATCCGGCTCTGCGCGAACGACAGGTAGAGCCGCTCCTTCGCGCGCGTAATCGCGACATACATCAGCCGGCGCTCCTCCTCGAGGCCGTCCGATTCGAGCACGCTGTTCTCGTGCGGGAACAGCCCTTCCTCGAGGCCCGTGATGAACACGGCCGAGAATTCGAGCCCCTTCGCCGCGTGCACCGTCATCAGTTGCACGGCGTCCTGCCCGGCCTGTGCCTGGTTGTCGCCGGCCTCCAGCGACGCATGCGACAGGAAACCGGCGAGCGGCGTCATCGTGTCGGGGTTCTGCGCCGGGTCGCCGGGCGATGCCGGATCGAGTACCTCGACCGCCGGATCGTCCGTCGCCGCGCCGAGCTCGGGCGCCGCGATCGCGCCCGCGCGCAGCGGGATCGAGCGGGCCGGCGTGTCGAGCCCGTAGCCTTCCTCGCTGACGAACGCGGTGGCCGCATTCACGAGTTCCTGCAAGTTCTCGAGGCGGTCCTGCCCTTCGCGCTCGCCCTGGTAGAAATCGGCGAGACCGCTCGCGCGCACGACATGCTCGACGGTCTCGGGCAGGCTCATCTGCTGCGTGTCGGTGCGCATCTTCGCGACCAGGTTCGCGAACCCGCCGAGGCTCGTGCCGGCCTTGCCGGTCACGTACGGAATTGCAGCGGCCATCGAGCAGCCGTACAGGCGCGCGGCGTCGGCGAGCTGCTCGATCGACCGCGCGCCGATCCCGCGCGTCGGGAAGTTCACGACGCGCACGAACGCCGTGTCGTCATTCGGGTTGTCGATCAGGCGCAGGTACGCGAGCGCATGCTTCACTTCCTGGCGCTCGAAGAAGCGCAGGCCGCCGTACACGCGGTACGGGATGCCCGACGACATCAGCGTGTGCTCGATCGAACGCGACTGCGCGTTGCTGCGATACAGGACGGCCACTTCGCTGCGCGCCATCCCGGTGTTGATCAGCGAGCGGATCTCTTCGACGATCCAGCCGGCTTCCTGCGAATCGGTGCTCGCCTCGTACACGCGCACGGGCTCGCCGTGGCCCGCGTCGGTGCGCAGGTTCTTGCCGAGGCGGTGTGCGTTGTTCGAGATCAGCTGGTTCGCCGCATCGAGGATGTTGCCGTGCGACCGGTAGTTCTGCTCGAGCTTGATCAGGTTGCGCACGCGGAATTCGTCTTCGAAATCGCGCATGTTGCCGACGTTCGCGCCGCGGAACGCGTAGATCGACTGGTCGTCGTCGCCGACCGCGAAGATCGCGTTCTGGCCGCCCGCGAGCATCTTGAGCCACGCATATTGCAGCTTGTTGGTGTCCTGGAACTCGTCGACGAGGATGTGCTTGAAGCGCGCCTGGTAGTGCGCGCGCAGCGGCGCGTTGTACGCGAGCAGCTCGTAGCAGCGTAGCAGCAGCTCGGGGAAATCGACGACGCCTTCGCGCTGGCACTGCTGGTCGTACGCCTGGTACAGCTCGACGAACTTGCGGTTGAAGTTGTCGGTCGCGTCGACCTTGTCGGGACGCAGCCCCTGCTCCTTCGCGTTGTTGATGAAGTACTGGACGTTCTTCGGCGGGTACTTCTCGTCGTCGACGTTCGCCGCCTTCATCAGCCGCTTGATCGCGGACAACTGGTCGGCCGTGTCGAGGATCTGGAAGGTCTGCGGCAGGCCGGCGTCGCGCCAGTGCGTGCGCAGCATCCGGTTGCACAGGCCGTGGAACGTGCCGATCCACATCCCGCGCGTGTCGATCGGCATCATCGCCGACAGGCGCGCCATCATCTCGCGCGCGGCCTTGTTCGTGAAGGTGACGGCGAGCACGGTGGGCGGCGACGCGTAGCCCTGCTGGATCAGCCACGCGATGCGCGTGATCAGCACGCGGGTCTTGCCGCTGCCCGCCCCTGCGAGGATCAGCGCCGGTTCGTTCGGCAACGTGACGGCGGCGTGTTGTTCGGGGTTCAGATTGGCGAGCAGATCGGGCATGGAGCGGCGGCGGACGGGCGAGAAAAATGCGGACCCGCCATTATAAGTCGGCCGCGCGATGCCGTTCCCGATCCGTTCGGTCGAGCGCCGCAAACGCGCCGCGGCCGCTTCGCGACAAGCCCGCGCCGGCAACGCGATGGCTGGCCGATGTGCATCCATTTATAATTGTCAGATTCGGCATCCAATTCACGCATTTTTCGGCAGATTTCCAACATGAGCGACAACACGCTTGCGAAGAGCTTCGAGCCCCACACCATCGAGTCCCAATGGGGGCCGGAGTGGGAAAAACGCGGCTATGCCGCCCCGGCGTTCGATCCGTCCCGCCCCGATTTCGCGATCCAGTTGCCGCCGCCGAACGTGACGGGCACGCTGCACATGGGCCATGCGTTCAACCAGACGATCATGGACGGCCTCGCCCGCTATCACCGGATGCTCGGCGAGAACACGCTGTGGGTGCCCGGCACCGATCACGCGGGGATCGCCACCCAGATCGTCGTCGAACGCCAGCTCGACGCGCAGGGCGTATCGCGCCACGACCTCGGCCGCGAGAAGTTCGTCGAGCGCGTGTGGGAATGGAAGCAGCAGTCCGGTTCGACGATCACGGGCCAGGTGCGCCGCCTCGGCGCGTCGACCGACTGGTCGCGCGAATACTTCACGATGGACGACAAGATGTCGGCCGCCGTGCGCGACGTGTTCGTGACGCTCCATGAACAGGGCCTGATCTACCGCGGCAAGCGCCTCGTCAACTGGGATCCGGTGCTGCTCACCGCGGTGTCGGATCTCGAAGTCGCGAGCGAAGAGGAAAACGGCCACCTGTGGCACATCCGCTACCCGCTCGTCGACGGCTCGGGCTCGCTGACCGTCGCGACGACGCGCCCCGAGACGATGCTCGGCGACGTCGCGCTGATGGTCCATCCGGAAGACGAGCGCTACGCACACCTGATCGGCAAGCTCGTCACGCTGCCGCTGACCGGCCGCGAGATCCCGGTGATCGCCGACGACTACGTCGACCGCGAATTCGGCACGGGCGTCGTGAAGGTCACGCCCGCGCACGACTTCAACGACTACCAGGTCGGCCTGCGCCACAACCTCGTGCCGATCGAGATCCTGACGCTCGACGCGAAGATCAACGACAACGGCCCCGAGCAGTATCGCGGCCTCGACCGCTTCGACGCACGCAAGGCGATCGTCGCCGACCTCGACGCGCTGGGCTTCCTCGACTCCGTGAAGCCGCACAAGCTGATGGTGCCGCGCGGCGACCGCACGGGCGTCGTGATCGAGCCGATGCTGACCGACCAGTGGTTCGTCGCGATGACGAAGGCGGCGCCGGAAGGCACGTTCAATCCCGGCAAGTCGATCACCGAAACGTCGCTCGACGTCGTGCGCAACGGCCAGATCAAGTTCGTCCCGGAAAACTGGACGACCACCTACTACCAGTGGCTCGAGAACATCCAGGACTGGTGCATCTCGCGCCAGCTGTGGTGGGGCCACCAGATCCCCGCGTGGTACGGCGAGAACGGCGAGGTGTTCGTCGCGCGCAGCGAGGAAGACGCGCGCGCGAAGGCCGCCGCGCAGGGCTACACGGGTGCGCTGAAGCGCGACGAAGACGTGCTCGACACGTGGTTCTCGTCGGCGCTCGTGCCGTTCTCGTCGCTCGGCTGGCCGAACGAGACGCCTGAACTGAAGCACTTCCTGCCGTCGTCGGTGCTCGTCACGGGCTTCGACATCATCTTCTTCTGGGTCGCCCGGATGGTGATGATGACCACGCACTTCACGGGCAAGGTGCCGTTCCATACCGTCTACGTGCACGGCCTCGTGCGCGACGCGGAAGGCCAGAAGATGTCGAAGAGCAAGGGCAACACGCTCGACCCGATCGACATCGTCGACGGCATCGACCTCGAGACGCTGGTCGCGAAACGCACGACGGGCCTGATGAATCCGAAGCAGGCCGCGACGATCGAGAAGAAGACGCGCAAGGAATTCCCGGACGGCATCCCCGCGTTCGGCACCGACGCGCTGCGCTTCACGATGGCGTCGATGGCGACGCTCGGCCGCAACGTGAACTTCGACCTCGCGCGCTGCGAAGGCTATCGCAACTTCTGCAACAAGCTGTGGAACGCGACGCGCTTCGTGCTGATGAACTGCGAAGGCCACGACTGCGGCGCCGACAAGCCGGAAGTCTGCGGCGCGGGCGACTGCGGCCCCGGCGGCTACCTCGACTTCTCGGCAGCCGACCGCTGGATCGTGTCGCTGCTGCAGCGTACCGAGGCCGACATCGCGAAGGGCTTCGCCGACTACCGCTTCGACAACGTCGCGACCAGCATCTACAAGTTCGTGTGGGACGAGTACTGCGACTGGTATCTCGAACTCGCGAAGGTGCAGATCCAGAACGGCACGCCGGAACAGCAGCGCGCCACGCGCCGCACGCTGCTGCGCGTGCTCGAGACGGTGCTGCGCCTCGCGCACCCGGTCATCCCGTTCATCACCGAAGCGCTCTGGCAGAAGGTCGCGCCGCTCGCGGGCCGCTATCCGCAGGGCTTGGCCGAAGGCGAAGCTTCACTGATGATGCAGGCGTATCCGGTCGCCAACCTGCAGAAGATCGACGAGGTGTCCGAGCAGTGGGCGGCCGACCTGAAGGCGATCGTCGACGCATGCCGCAACCTGCGCGGCGAGATGAACCTGTCGCCGGCGACGAAGGTGCCGCTGCTCGCGGCCGGCGATGCCGAGCGCCTGCGCTCGTTCGCGCCGTACGTCCAGGCGCTCGCGCGCCTGTCGGAAGTGCAGATCCTTGCCGACGAAGCAACCCTCGACAAGGAAGCGCACGGCGCGCCGATCGCGATCGTCGGCCCGAACAAGCTGGTGCTGAAGGTGGAAATCGACGTCGCGGCCGAACGCGAGCGCCTGTCGAAGGAAATCGCGCGCCTGACGGGCGAGATCGCGAAGTGCAACGCGAAGCTCGGCAACGAGGCATTCGTCGCGAAAGCGCCGCCGGCCGTGGTCGAACAGGAGCAGAAACGCGTCGCCGAATTCCAGAGCACGCTCGAGAAACTGCGTGCGCAGCTCGATCGGTTGCCCGCGTAACAAACCGTAAGGCCGTTTGCGTTCACTATAATGCGGACGTGAACATAGACCGTCTGACAAGTCGATTACAGGAATAAAGGTTCGATCATGTTGAAAGTCACCAAGGCGGTATTCCCCGTTGCCGGCCTCGGCACGCGGTTCCTGCCGGCAACGAAGGCGAGCCCGAAGGAGATGCTGCCGGTCGTCGACAAGCCGCTGATCCAGTACGCAGTCGAGGAAGCGATCGCCGCGGGCATCACCGAGATGATTTTCGTCACCGGGCGCAGCAAGCGCGCGATCGAGGATCATTTCGACAAGTCGTACGAGGTCGAAGCCGAGCTCGAGGCGCGCGGCAAGGAAAAGCTGCTCGAGCTCGTGCGCAGCATCAAGCCGAGCCATGTCGACTGCTTCTACGTGCGCCAACCGGAAGCGCTCGGCCTCGGCCATGCGGTGCTGTGCGCGGAGAAGCTCGTGGCCGACAACCCGTTCGCGGTGATCCTCGCGGACGACCTGCTCGACGGCAACCCGCCCGTGATGAAGCAGATGGTCGACGTGTTCGACCACTATCACAGCTCGGTGATCGGCGTCGAAGAGATCCCGCCGTCGGAAACGAAGTCGTACGGGATCGTCGACGGCAAGGAATGGGAAGAGTCGATCGTCAAGATGTCGGCGATCGTCGAGAAGCCCGCGCCGGAAGTCGCGCCGTCGAACCTCGGCGTGGTCGGCCGCTACATCCTGAAGCCGCGGATCTTCGAACACCTGCGCGCGCTGAAGCCGGGCGCGGGCGGCGAACTGCAGCTCACCGACGCGATCCAGGCACTGCTCGCCGACGAACAGGTGCTGGCCTACAAATACCAGGGCACGCGCTACGACTGCGGCAGCAAGCTCGGCTACCTGAAGGCGACGGTCGAATTCGCACTGCGCCACCCGGAAGTCGGCGCGGAATTCGACGAATACCTGCGCACGCGCGGCGGCGCGCAACCGGCCGCCTGAGCGCGGCAAGGGCTCGCCCCGGCGGGCCCGCCCTCACCTTACCGGCCGGCGCTCAGCGCGCCTCGGCCGGCTTCACCGAGACGACGCCCGGCATCCCGCCCGCGTCGTCTTTTTTCGTCTTGACGAGCCAGCCGTCGGCCGCGTCGAACGGCACCTTCGCGAGCGCGCTCTTCACGAGCGCCGGCGCGGCCTGCTGCGAGCCCGGTTCGCGATCGCGCAGCGCGGCCGTCACGCGATAGACGTCGGCGCCCGAATTCGCATCGACGAAACGCAGCGTCAGCACGTGGCGGTACACCTTGCCCGCGAACGGCAGCGCGAGCGGCGACGGCCCGTCGACCGTCACGCACGCGCTGCTCGCGGCGCCGCACTGGTCAGCGATGGCCGCGACCGCCGCCGGCTGCGTCGCGTACGCGATCGACAGCCGGTAGCGCGCGTCCTTGAGCGGCTGCGCGTCGAAGCCGCGGCGCACGAGTTCGTCGCGCACCAGCGTCTCGATCTGAAGGTATTCGGCGTCGTTCGCCTGCGCAGCCGTCCGGACGAAATCGTAGCCGTGCGCGCCGGCTGCGAATGCATCCGGCTGCCCGACCGCACTCACGCCGCTCGTCACGCCGGCGCAGCCCGTCAACAGCGACACCGCCAGCGCGGCCGCTGCCCATTCCTTTCTCATGGCTTTCCCCAGATGCCTGCCGTCGCGCCCGGCCCTGTCAGGCGGACGGCTCGTCGATCGCGGGCAGCGACACCGTCACCGCGGTGCCGACACCCACTTCGCTATCGACCGACACGCTGCCCCCATGGCGCGTGACGACCGTCTTCACGAATGCCATGCCGAGCCCGGAACCCGGAATCTCGGGCCGCTCGCCGGCATGGAATCGCTTGAAACGCTCGAACAGATGCCGCTGATCTTCCGGCGCAATGCCGTACCCCTGATCACGAATCGTACAGAACATCCGCTTCGACGCGTGCTCGACCTTCAGCGTACACGTGATCACGGTGTCGGACGGACTGTATTTGACCGCGTTGTTCAACAGGTTCACGAACGCGCGCGTGATCAGCGAGCGGTCCGCGCGCACCCAGCACATGTCGGCGCCGACGTCGGTGTAGACGCGGATGTGCTTTGCCTGCGCCTGCGGCCATACCTCGTCGCTCGCATCGATCAGCACGTCGACGAGGCTCGTCGCCTCGAGCTGGTACGCCTGCGACTCCGCGCGCGCCAGTTGCACGAACTCGTCGGCGAGCGACAGCGCGCGGTGCGCATAACGCTCGATCCGCGCGAGCAGCCCGCGCATCGCGTCGGTCTCGACGCGGTCGCGCTCGATCTCGACCAGCGCGAGGATCGACGACTGCGGCGAGCGCATGTCGTGCGACAGCAGGTGCAGCGCTTCCTCGCGATGCCGCTCGGCCGCGTGCAGTTCGGTCACGTCGACGAGGCCGGCAATCCAGCCCGTCACGCGGCCCTGCGCGTTCGTGCAAGCGGCATAGCGTAACAGATGGTCGAGCCCGTCACGGTCGCGCACCTCGATGCCGCGCGCCATCGCATCGTGCTCGGCTTCGAGCGTCGGGTCGAGCGCGGCCGGCCAGTGCTCGCGGATCGCCGCATCGTGTTCGGCGTTACCGTCGACGGTCTTCATGAACGTCAGCTCGCCGAGCGCGGCGCGCAGCGGCCGCCCTTCCGGCAGCGGCAGCGCGAGCCGCGACCCGTAGCGCTTCGCCGCATGGTTCGCGATCAGCACGGTGCCGGCCAGGTCGGTCACGAAGATCGGTTCGGGCATGCTGTCGAGGCTGTCCCACACGAAGCGCTTCATGTCCTGCACGCGCTGCGCGGCTTGCGCCATCAGCGCCATCTGGCGCTCGAGCACGTCGCCGCCGACGCTGCGCGTGCGCGGCGCCTCGGGCAGCAGGTGCGGCTCGTCGGCGAGCCGCTGCAGCTCGCGGCGCAGGTACGACATCGTCATTTCGAGGCGCCGCCAGTTCCAGATCGGGTAGACGGCGATCAGCCCGAAGATCGCCGGCGCCGGCGACAGCCAGATGCGCGCCTCGAACAGCAGCGCCATGCTCGCGACGACGGCGAGCGCGGCGAGGCTCAGCGTCAGCAGCAGCGCGCGCCACGGCGATAGCATCAGGAACCCGCCCAGCAGCGCGGCGAGCGGCAGCAGCGACGCGACGAACAGCCCCGCGCGCGACGCGGGCGAGATCGCGCTGCCGGTCGCCAGCATGTCGAGCACGTTGGCGTGGATATACACGCCGGCGAGCGGGCCGAAATCGCCGGATACGGGCGTCGCGAAACGGTCGTACAGCCCCGACGCGGTCACACCGACGACGACGATCTTGCCGCGCAGCGCGTCGGGCTTCACGCGCCCCTCGAGCACGTCGTCGAACGACACCGTCGGATAAGCAGGCGTGTTACGGCTGAACGGAATCAGGTAGCGGCCCTCGCCGGCCGCGTCGCGCGCCAGGTCGTGCGCGTTCGCGCCCGGCGCGCCGCCGGCCGGATGCAGTCGGCCGGCCTGGATCGCGCGGTACACGGGCACCATCAGTTGCGGCCAGCGCACGCGGCCGTCGCTTTCGAACAGCGCGACGCTGCGCACGATACCGTCGGGATCGACTTCGAGGTTGATGTGACCGAGCCCCGTCGCGCGCGCCGCGAGCGCGGCCACCGGCGGTTCGACGGTACGCGAGCCGTCCGCCTGCTCGGGGCTCAGCAGCACGGGCAGGAAGGTCGGCACGTGGCTCATCGCGTCCGCGAACGCGCGATCCTCCGGCGACGGTTCGGTGAACAGCACGTCGTAGACGACGGCGGCCGGCTGCGCGCGCGCCAGTGTGTCGAGCAGCCGCGCGTGCACGTCGCGCGACCACGGCC
This sequence comes from Burkholderia sp. BKH01, assembly GCF_025685725.1. Taxonomy (NCBI): domain Bacteria; kingdom Pseudomonadati; phylum Pseudomonadota; class Betaproteobacteria; order Burkholderiales; family Burkholderiaceae; genus Burkholderia; species Burkholderia sp. BKH01. The sequence continues at coordinate 16,874 of NZ_JAOTQT010000032.1, forward strand.
AGCGGCCGAGCGCCGACACGCTCTGGTTGTCGATGTCGACGACGACCACGTCGGGCGACAGCGGCAGGCTGCGCAGCATCAGCAGCCGGTCGTAGATCAGCCCGTCGACGCTCGACGACAGGCGGCCGAGCGCACACGCGAGGATCACCGCGATCCCGAGGCAGCCGATCGCGATCCATTCGATCAGGAAGCGGCGGCCGAGGTGCCGCCGCGGGGAAACGGAGTCGGGTTTCATGCGCCGCGGGTCAGCGCGACAGCGTGAACGCGCCAACCGGGCTGGTCTTTTCGTAGAACTTGCCGCCTTCGAACTCCTCGACGGTCACCGCCCAGAAATAATCGCCCGGCGGCAGGTGCGCGACGGTGATCTGGCGCGCATGCAGGCCGACCTGGTCGACGACCGGCGCGCTCAGGTCCTTCGAGCGCGACAGCACGAACCGGTAGCGCGCGTCCTTGCCCGAACCGTTCGGCGACCAGCGGAACTCGTAGCCATCCGCGCCGGGCGACGCGCTCGCGTCGAGCCCCATCACGCGGCGTTCGAACGCATAGGTGCGCGGCAGCCCCTCGAGGCCGTTGGCATCGATCGCGGCGATCCGCACGAAGTAGTTACCGTTCGGTATGTCGCGGAAGACCGCGCGCGGCGAATCGGTGCGCGTTTCGCGGAACAGGTCGAGCAGCCCCGCATCGTGCGCGAGCTGCACGCGGTACGCATGCGCGTTCGCCTGCGGCACGACGTCGAACGCGACGTCGGGTTCGTCCTGCACCTTGTCGGGATGCGCGAGCGCCGGCGCGGCCGGCAGCGCGACGGGCACGCCGACCGCACCGGACGACGTCGCGACGCTGCCGAAGTTCGCATGTACGAGCGTCGGCTTGGCCGATTGCCGGCCGCCCGCGACGCCGACGGTGCCGTCGAGCACTTCGACACGCGTCGACGCATTGCCGGCCGCGTCGTAGTTCACGCGAAAGCGCGTGCCGCGCACGCCGGCCACGACCGACGGCGAGCGGATCTGGAAGCGGTCGTCGCGTTTCTTCAGATGAGTGACTTCGCTGTCGACCGAGCCGCGCGTGAGTTCGAACTGGCGATCGAGCGTGCCGATCAGCACGGTGCGGCGCAGCGCCTTCAGGTCGAGTTGGCTGTCGGGCGGCAGGCTCATGTGCGTGCCGTCGGTGAGTTCGAGCGTCACGAAGCCGTTCGCGCCCGTGCGCACGCGGTCGCCCTCGGCGAGCGCCGTATCGTTCGCCAGCGGCACGTACGCGTCGCCGGACGCGCGCTCGGCCGTGCCCTGCACCGCGACGACACGCGCGGTCAGCTTTTCCTTGCGCAGGCGCGCGACCGGCAGCTTCAGCGCGACGCCGGGCTGCAGGTGCTTCGGCGCGGGCACGCCGTTGATCTGCTGGAGCAGTTGCCAGTCGTCCGCGCCCTGCAGGTAGCGGGCGGCGACGTCGTACAGCGTGTCGCCCGCCTCCGTGCGGTAGACGACCATCTTGCCCGCGGCAGCGGGCGGCTGCGCGGCCGCATGCTGCGCGGCGAATGCAAACGCGACCGCACAAGCCGCGCGCAGCACCATCGTGTGCAGGTTCGCCGTGCGCTGCGTGAATCCCGTGGTCACTCCGGTTCCCCCTGACCGACCCGCTCGAGCCGGTAGCCGTAGCCGTAGATCGGCGCGAGGCGATAGCCGTTTTCGGGCCGCAGGCCGAGCTTGGTGCGCAGCATCGAGATGTGCGTATCCATCGTGCGCGACGGGATGTCGGTCGCCTGCTTCCACACGAGATCGAGAATGTGCGCGCGCGACAGCGGCCGGTCGAGATGCTGGAACAGCAGCAGCGCGAGCTCGAATTCCTTCTGCGTCAGGCTCACGGGCTTGTCGCCGACGTAGGCCTGCTTCAGGTTCACGTCGAAACGGAATTGATCGAATTCGCGAACGGTCGCCTCGGCGTTGACCGGATACGCGCGGCGCAGCAGCGAGCCGATGCGCGCGCGCAGGATCGGGCCCGACACGGGCTTGACCACGTAATCGTCGGCGCCGGCGTTGAGGATCTGCGTGATCCCCGCCTCGTCGTCGCGGCTCGTCATGAAAATGATCGGCAGGCTGTGCTCGGTCTGGTTGGCGCGCACCCACTTGAGCACTTCCTCGCCGGACATGTCGGGCACGTTCCAGTCGAGCACCAGCAGATCGAACGTCTCGCGCTGCAGACGCTTCTTCAGGGCCTTGCCTTCCTTGAACGCATAGCACGTATGGCCAACGGCCGTCAGCGTTTGACTGACGAAATCCGTCTGGGCCGGATCGTCATCCAGTACAGCAATTCTCATAGCACCCCGCAAATCGAAATCGATTCGTCCAGTTCAGCTCCCCGCACCCACCTCGCAGCGCAACGCGCGCGGCTTCCGGATACGGGCCGGCGAGCCGTCGTTCGCCGCTCGCGCCACCTGCGCAAACCGGCGACCCCGGCTAAATATCTCAAAAACGGGGCGCGGACGAACCGGCGATTTCATCATAGTAGTATGAAATTCGCCAAGAAATTGCGCGGACTACCGTTCTTTCTTCGAATAATCCTTCCTGTCGCGCAATCTGACGCCTAATCGACACCCGCCACCGTTTCGGCGAAATCGTCGGTCGGCACGCGTTGCACCAGCGGTTGCGACAACGCCGGTTGCGCAAGCATCCGCTGCAACTGTTCGCGCACGCGCTCCCACGCGGTGGCCGCGTAGTCGGGCTGGCCCGCCGCCCATGCCTGCGCCAGATCGAACACGCGCTCGATCGTCGCACCGCAGTAGGTCAGGCCCGAGCCGTCGTCCTGCGCGGCATCGCGCAGCCGTTCGTCCAGCCACTCGGCCAGCCACGGCATCTCGGCCGCGGCCGAATCCGCGTAGGCCTCCAGCGCGGCACGCGCGTGGCGATCCTGCTGCGGATCGAGCTCGATACGGCTCAATTCCGACGCACGCTCGGGCGCAATGCATTCCGCTCCGGACGGACTTCGAAGGGTCCCTGGTCTGAAGGACATGTCCTCTCCCCGTTGTACGACGGTAGCGTCAGGCATGGCCCCCGTGCCCGCCATACGACGTACCGCGGCCGGCGCCTCCGCTGGGAGCGGACGACCGGCCGGGTCAGTATACGCAGCCAGTCACGAAGCGAGGTTTAAGAATTGTCAGAGGCTCGACCGGCCGGCGCCGGGCGTTGCCGGCCCGTGCACCGCGAGTGGATGCCACGGCCGGGCGCGCGATGCGGGCCGTCAGCGGCGGCGCATCAGGAACACGAAGGTCTTGTCCTGCGTCGTCGATTCGACGATCTCGTTGCCCGTCTGCTTCGCGAACGCGGCGAAATCGCGCTGCGAGCCGGGATCGGTCGCGAGCACCTTGAGGATCTGCCCGCTTTCCATATCGGCAAGCGCTTTCTTGGCACGCAGGATCGGCAACGGGCAATTGAGCCCGCGCGCGTCCACTTCCTTGTGAATCTGCATCGGCTGTCGACCTTCGAATGTCACGCCACAGGAGGCGCGGGAGGAAGCCGCGATTTTACCGCAGCGCCGCCCTGCCCGCCCGGGCACCCCACGGCCCGGCGCCGCGGGCACCGGCGTCACGTGCCGGAGAAGCCGCCCGCGAGCCGTTCGCGCAGGTGCCGCACGAGCGCGCGCACCGCGCTCGGCACGACCGGGCTGTACGGGCGGATCGCGAAGACGTGATCGCCGAACGCGCCCGACGGCCGCCAGCCGTCGAGCAGCGAGACGAGCCGGCCGGCGTCGAGATCGCGCCGCGCGCTGAAATCGGGCAGCAGCGCGATGCCGAGCCCGCCGAGCGCGGCCTCGCGCATCGCCTCGCTGTTGTTTGCCGCGAAACTGCCGCGCACCGGCACGCTCACGCGCTGGCGGCGCCGGCCGTCCGGCTCGAAGCTCCATGCGGCCGGTTCGTTGTCGCGCAGGTAGCACAGGCAGCTGTGGTCGACGAGTTCGCTCGGGTGCCGCGGCGCGCCGCGCGCGTCGAGGTAGTCGCGGCTCGCGACGAGCAGCGAGCGCGTGTCGCACAGCTTCCACGCGACGTGGGTCTGCGGCGCGGTGGTCGTATGGCGGATCGCGAGGTCGAAGCCTTCCTGAGTCAGCGAATGCAGCCGGTCCGACAGGTCGAGCTCGATGTGCACGCCCGGATGCTGCCGCAGGAAATCGGGCAGGTGGGGCACGACCTGCTGGCGCCCGAGCGCGACCGGCGCCGTCACGCGCAACAGGCCGCGCGGCTCGCCGGCCAGGTCCTTCACGCGCGCGAAATGCTGCCCGATCGACTCGAACGCGTCGCGCGTGCTGTCGACGAGCGTCTGGCCCGCATCGGTGAGCCGCACGCTGCGCGTCGTGCGGCGCACGAGCGGCACGCCGGCCGCCTTTTCGAGATCGGCGATACGCTGGCTCATCGCGGCCTTGCTGATGCCGAGCCGCTGCGCGGCGGCCGTGAAACTGCCGGCCGCGGCGAGTACCGTCAGCGAATGGATATGCGGCCAGAGCGCCTGGACATTTTGCTGATTCATCCGTCGATTATTCAGAATTCTGAACAGTGAATCAAGTTGCGCGGGCTTCTCCCGCCCCGTCGGTTTCCCTAGACTAGGTTCCGTTCCCCCCTCATCCCCAGGAGACACGATGAATCCGGTTCCCGCGTACACGTCCGACGCCGACGTCGGCCACTATGTCGACGGCGCAGCCGTCGCCGGCCGCAGCGGCCGCTTCCAGGACGTCCTCAACCCGGCGCTCGGCCGCGCGGTGCGCCGCGTGGCGCTCGCGGATAACAACGAAGTGCAGCGGGCCGTCGCATCGGCCCACGCCGCGTTCCCGGCCTGGGCCGAGACGCCGCCGATCCGCCGCGCGCGTGTGCTGCACCGCTTCCTGCAACTGATGAACGAGCACCGCGACACGCTCGCGGCAATCATCACGGCCGAGCACGGCAAGGTGTTCTCCGATGCGCAGGGCGAAGTCGCGCGCGGCATCGACATCGTCGAATTCGCATGCGGCGTGCCGCAACTGCTGAAGGGCGACTTCACCGATCAGGTCAGCACCGGCATCGACAACTGGACGATGCGCCAGCCGCTCGGCGTGGTCGCGGGCATCACGCCGTTCAACTTCCCGTGCATGGTGCCGTGCTGGATGTTCCCGGTCGCGATCGCGACGGGCAACACGTTCGTGCTGAAGCCGAGCGAGCGCGACCCGTCGGCGGCGCTGTTCATCGCCGACCTGCTCACGCAGGCCGGGCTGCCGCCCGGCGTGTTCAACGTCGTGCAGGGCAACAAGGACGCGGTCGACGCGCTGCTCGACCACCCGGACGTGCAGGCCGTCAGCTTCGTCGGCTCGACGCCGATCGCGGCCTACGTGCAGCAGCGCGCGGTACAGTCGGGCAAGCGCGTGCAGGCGCTCGGCGGCGCGAAGAACCATCTCGTCGTGATGCCCGATGCGAACATCGATCAGGCGGTCGACGCGCTGATCGGCGCCGCGTACGGGTCGGCCGGCGAGCGCTGCATGGCGATCAGCATCGCGGTGCTGGTCGGCGACGTGGCCGACCGGATCGTGCCGGCGGTCGCCGAACGCGCGCGCAAGCTGGTGATCGGCGACGGCATGCAACCGGAAGTCGAGATGGGCCCGATCGTCACCGGCGACGCGCTGAAGCGCATCGAAGGCTATATCGAGCAAGGCGTGAGCGAAGGCGCGCAACTGGTGGTCGACGGGCGCGGGCTGCGCGTGCCGGGCCGCGAGGCGGGCTTCTTCACCGGCGGCACGCTGTTCGACCACGTGACGCCCGACATGCGGATCTACAAGGAGGAAATCTTCGGGCCCGTACTCGGCTGCGTGCGCGTGAAGGATTTCGGCGAAGCGGTCGACCTGATCAACGCGCACGAGTTCGGCAACGGCGTGTCGTGCTTCACGAGCGACGGCGGCATCGCGCGCGAATTCGCGCGGCGCATCCAGGTCGGGATGGTCGGCATCAACGTGCCGATTCCGGTGCCGATGGCGTGGCACGGCTTCGGCGGCTGGAAGAAGAGCCTGTTCGGCGACATGCACGCGTACGGCGAGGAAGGCGTGCGCTTCTACACGCGCCAGAAGTCGGTGATGCAGCGCTGGTCGTCGAGTATCGGCAAGGGTGCCGAATTCGCGATGCCGACCGCGAAGTAAGCAGGCCGGTGGGCCGCCCGCCCGACCGATCGGCGGGCGGTGCACCGGCAGAATGCGTCAGCCGGCCTTCTTGCCGTGCGCACCGCCGGCGGTCGGCAGGTACGACAGTTCGAGCCGGTACGCGAGCGCGACGAACAGGCTCTGCGCGAGGCCCATCGTGGCCGTCAGCGCGCGGAACCCGAACGTCTCGCTGTCCTGCACCATCAGCGTCACCTCGGCCTCCCGCGCGAGCGGGCTCATCCGGCTGTCGGTGATCGCGATCAGGCGCGCGCCGCGCTGCACGGCCTGCTGCGCGACCTGCACGGTCTCGTCCGCATACGGCATGAACGAGATGACGATCATCACGTCGCCGTTGCGCACCGACCGGATCTGCCCGAGATGCATGCTGCCGAGCGCGCTGAACAGCCCGATGCGCTTGTCGGTGTGCTGCAGCGCGTAGTCGAGATACACGGCGATCGGAAACGCGCGCCGCGAGCCGGCAATCCAGATCGCCTGCGTGTCGGCGAGCAGTTCGACGGCTTGCGCGAGCGCCTGCGGGTCGAGCGTCTGCCGCAGCTGCTGCATCCCGGCAATGCTGCCCTTGATGAATTCGTCGGCGATCTGCTCGGGCTGCAGGCTCGACGAGCCCGATTCGATCACGTCGCGCAACCGCAGATTGTATGCGCGCCCCGGCGCGATCTGCTGCGCGAGCCCTTCGCGGAACAACCGCTGCATCTCGGAGAAGCCGGAGAAGCCGAAATGCTTCGCGAAGCGCACGACCGCCGACGGCTGGACGCCGCACGCCTCCGCCAGCGACTGGATGCCTTCCAGGCCCAGCTGGTCCCGATGCGTTTCCACGTGGCGCGCAATGACCTTCAGGCGATTGCTGAGGCCGTCGTATTCCTGTGTCAGATGCTGCAGGAACTGCTCGACGGTGGCGGGAGGTTTCTCGGATGAACTCATCGGATGGCGCGAAGTTGACGGCCCCGGTGCGCGCGCGATGCTGACGGACGCGGCCCGAGGCTCACCTGGATACATGCATGAAGGGCGAATTTAATCACGTTTGCGGCACGGCCCGCGCCGCGCGTTTCGCTCCCACGCGCTCGATCATCACCTGCACACGCTCCACGGCAAGACTGGAAACGATTGTCCAACGCTCTCGCGGCGTCGTAAAGATTAGGGTGTCTACCGAGTCTGCCGAGGCCGACGGCCGGCGCAAAGCGGCGCGCGGCGCACCGCGGCCTGCCTGCCGGCCCTGCTCAGCGATAGTCGACCCACACGCCGCCCGCGTCGGCGGAGCGCACGCAGTTCTCGACCCATCGGACGCCCTCGACGCCCGCATGGACGTCCGGAAAGCGGATGCCCTTCAGCGTCGCGGCGTCGCCGCGATCGGCCGCGTCCATCGCGAGCGCGAAGCGCGCATAGAGATTCGACCAGGCCTCGAACAGCCCTTCAGGATGTCCGGCACCGATGCGATCCTCGCGCAACGCATTCGGATGCAGGTAGCCCATCCCGCGATCGAGCACCTGCGCGGGCTGCCCCTGCACTTCGTAGCGCAACTGGTTCGGATGCTCGTCCCACCATTCGACGCTCGCCTTCGAACCGATCACGCGCACCTTCTGGCTGTGCATCGAACCCGCGTTGACCGCGCTCGACCATACGTAGCCGATCGCGCCCGTGTCGTATTCCATGATCGTGAACGCGTTGTCCTCGAGCGGCGCGCGGCTCTTCACGAAGCTCTGCCGCGAACACATCAGCCGCCGGATCTTCAGCTCCGGCGCCATCACCTCGGAGATGTACAGCGGATGCGTGCCGATGTCGCCGAGCACGTAGCTCGGGCCCGCGAACTTCGGGTCGACGCGCCAGCGTGCGGCCGCGCTCGCGGCCTCGACGCCTTCGCTGTGGAAGCCGTGCGCGAACTGCATCTGCACGATGCGGATCTCGCCGAGATCGCCGCGCGCGATCATCTCGCGCGCCTGTTCGATCATCTGGTGACCCGAGTAGCCGTATGCGACGCCGACGATCCGGTTCTTCTCGATCGACAGCCGCTGCAGCGTCTCGGCCTCGTCGGTCGTGAAGCACAGCGGCTTCTCGCAGACCACGTGCAGCCCTGCGTTCAGCGCGGCGCGGCAGATCTCGAAGTGCGTGTTGTTGGGCGTCGCGATCGACACCGCGCGAATGCCGTCCGGGCGGCGCGCCTCGGCGTCGAACATCGTCGCGTAGTCGGGATAACAACGCTCGGACGCGACGCCGAGCTTCACGCCGAACTGGCGGCCGCGTTCGGGATCGATGTCGAATGCGCCGGCGACCAGCTCGAAACTGCCGTCGCGCAACGCCGCCGACCGGTGGCTGTAGCCGATCTGGCTGCCGAGCCCGCCGCCGACCATGCCCCAGCGAATCGAATGTCCAAGCAGAATCTGTCCGTCAATCATGGTGGTGTTCCTGGTCCGTGTTCGGGTGTTCGGTGGTTCAGGTGTTCATGCGAATGTTCATGCGAAGCCGGCCGACGCGAGAAACGCGCGGCTCGCGGCGACGTCGCGCAGGCTCGTGCCCGCATTGCGCGGGTCGCGTTCCTGCTCGATCGTGATGTAGCCCGCGTAGCCGATGTCGTCGAGCGCACGCCGGATCGACCGGTAGTCGAGCACGCCGGTGCCGATCGGGCACATCACGCCGCGCGCGCACGCGGCGAAGAATGCGATGTGCTCGCCCATCACCGCGTCGTACACGGCCTTGTCGATATCCTTGAAATGCACGTAGTCGAGACGCGCCGCATGGCGGCGCAGCCATGTTTCCGGGTCCATGCCCGAGTAGTACAGGTGCCCCGTATCGAGACAGAGGCCGACCGTGTCGGCCGGAAGATCCGCGACGATCCGGTCGATCTCGTCCGCGAACTCGATGTAGCCGCCCGCATGCGGATGGATCACCGCGCGCACGCCGAACTCGTCGCGCGCGATCGTCGCGATCTGCCGGATGTGCTCGACCATCCGCGCCCACCGTTCGTCGGACAGCCGCGGCGCGCGATCGGCGTGGCCGGCCGCGTAATCGCGTTCTTCGTGGCCCCAGTCCATCACGACCAGGTACGGCGCCGCGTAGCGCTGCCCGTCCTGCGTCGGCAGCTTCGGCAGCCGCGTGATCAGCGCGCAGATCTCGCGCGTCTGGCGCAGCAGGTTCGGCAGGTTCTCCGGCGATACGAGATCGTCGAAGATCGTGCCGGCGGTAATGCTCAGGCGCTGCCGCTCGAGCTCGGCGCTCACCACGTCGAGTTCGAGCGGGATATAGCCGTACGGCCCGAGCTCGATGCCCGAGTAGCCGGCCTGCGCGGCCTCGGCGAGCACGTGCCGCCACGGCGGCAGGTGCGGGTTCTTCACGTCGTCGACACCCCAGCAGCAGGGTGCGCAACCAATCTTCATCGTCATGTCGGTCAGTCCGGCAGGAAAGCGGCGCACGGCCGCACGAGTCGTCGCGACGCGGCCACGGTTCAGCCGCGATAGAACGCGGGGCGTTCGGCCATCGCGATCGGTTCGACCGCGCCACTCTTTTGCGCTCGCACGCACGCGTCGGCCGCGACCGCCGCCGCGTAGCCGTCCCAGGCCGACGGGCCGGTGAGCGCACGCTGCCGCACGCCGTCGATGAACGCCTGCAGCTCGACGTCGTACGACGCGATGAAGCGCTCCTTCCAGTCGGTCATGATGTCGACCGATTGCCGCGCTGCATGCTTGAGCCCCACGGCCGGCGGATCCGGCAGCTTCGCGATGCCCTGCTCGCCGACCACCTCGCACTGGATGTCGTAGCCGTACTGGCAGTTCACGAAAATCTCGACGTCGATGCGCACGCCGCTCGCGGTTTCCAGCAGCACGATCTGCGGATCGGCGAGATGCGCGGACGCATGGCGCGTCTTCTTCGGATAAACGACCTGCGCACTCGCGTAATCTTCGCCGAGCAGCCAGCGCAGCACGTCGAGCTCGTGGATCAGCGTGTCGGTGATCGCCATGTCGGTCGTGTAGCGCTCGCCGACCGACTGGTTGCGGTGTGCGCAATGCAGCATCAGCGGCGCGCCGATCTCGCCGCTGTCGATCACGCGCTTCAGCGCACGATAGCCTTCGTCGTACGGCCGCATGAAGCCGACCTGCACGAGCCGCTTGCCGTGCGCGACTTCCGCTTCGACGATCCGCATGCAGCCGTCGGCCGTGACGGCGAGCGGCTTCTCGCAGAACACGGGCTTGCCGTGCGCGATCGCGTCGAGCACGAACGCTTCGTGCGTCGGCCCCCACGACGTGACGAGCACGGCCTGCACGTCGGCGGCCGCGACCACTTCATGGCCGTCGCCGTAGATCTCGGCATCGAGCCCGTACTTCGTCACCGCATCGCGCGCCTGCTGCGGATCGATGTCGTTGACGGCAACCACGCGCGCGCCGGACAGCGTGCGGGTCAATCTGCGGATATGGTCCTGGCCGATCGCGCCGCAACCGATCACGCCGATTTGCAAGGTCATCTATGATTCTCCAGTCGTTCATCAGCGGCGCGGCCCATGCCGCACCGGTCAGTAATCGTTCAGCGCGCCGTGCGATCGAAATGACGATCGACGTAGCGCTGGATCGTGTCGCGCATGTAGCGCGACGACGCTTCCGCGCGGTCCTCCCACGCGAACACGCACGACGACATCACGCCGTCGAAGCCCGCGGCGCCCAGCGCGCGGAAAAACACGTCCCAGTCGATCTCACCCTGCCCGATGTCGAGATGCTGGTGCACGCGGATCTGGTTCGAACCCGGCGGGTTCACGATGTAGCGCAGCTGGCTGCTCTTGCGGTGGTCGAAGGTGTCGGCCACGCGCACGTGCGCGAGGATCGGCGCGGCCTGCGCGATCATCGCGGCCATGTCGTCGCCGTAGTAGAACGTGTGCGGCGCGATATACGACAGCTTCAGCGACGGCGAGCCGAGGTTCGTCACGATGTCGATCGCCGGCTGCAGCTGCTCGATCCAGTCCTCCGGATGCGGCTCGACCGACAGCACGATGCCCTCGCGTTCGAGAATCGGCAGCAGCTCGTCCATCGACCGGAACCACGCGGCTTCGCACAGCTCCTTCGGATTCGCGCCCGGCCGCTCGCCGACCGAGCGCTCCGGCGACGCGCCGCGCCCGAACTCGGACACCATCAGCGCGCACTCCATCTCGAGCGCGACCTCGATCGCCTTCTTCCAGCAGCGCACGGCCCATTGACGCTCGTCCTCGAACGGACTCGCCCAGCGGTACATCGGCTGCAGCGATGCGAGGCCGACGCCGCTCGCACGCATCGCGTGGCGGAACGCGGCCATGCGTTCGCGCGTCGCGCGCGGCATCACCCACCAGTCGAGGAAATCGCTGCGCGGCGACAACTCGATCTGGTCGTAGCCGAGTTCGGCCACCGCGTGCGGCAACCGGTCGAGCGGCAGGTGGCGAATCATGTACGGGTCCAGCGCGATCTTCATCAGGCTTCCTTGGCGATATCGGATTCCGGTCGAACCGGCAGGGTCAGCGACGCTTCTTCTTGTTGCGATACTGGTCGGCGATCACGGCCGCGACGATGATCGCGCCCTTGACCATCTCCTGGTAATACGCGTCGATGCGGATGAACGTGAAGCCCGACGTCATCACACCGAGGATCAGCACGCCGATCACGGTGCCCGTCACGCGGCCGAGGCCGCCCGACAGCGACGTGCCGCCGATCACGACCGCGGCGATCGCGTCGAGCTCGTACATCACGCCCATGCCCGACTGGCCCGAGATCGCGCGCGCGGCCGTCACGGTGCCGGCGATCCCGCTCAGCAGGCCCGCGATCGCATAGACGAAGACCAGGTGACGCGTGACGTTGATACCCGACACGACGGCCGCGTGGCGGTTCGCGCCGATCGCATAGGTGTACTTGCCGAAGCGGGTGTAGCGCAGCACGACGTGGAAGATCGCGGCGATCACGAGAAAGATGATCACCGGATTGGCGCCCGCGCCGATGGCCGCGAACTGGTCGGTCAGCATCGACACGGGCATCCCGTTGGTGAACCACTTCGCGAACCCGCGTGCGGCGACCATCGTGCCGAGCGTCGCGATGAACGGCGGAATGCCCGTCATCGCGATCAGCGAGCCGTTCAGCAGGCCGACCAGCAGCCCGACGCACACGCCGGCCAGCACCGGCCAGATGATCGGCAGGTCGGTCAGGTGCGGAAACACCGCGCGCGGGAAGTCGGACACCTGCGCGAGGCTCGCCGACACGACCGCCGCAGCCGCCACGACCGACCCCGACGACAGGTCGATCCCGCTGGTGATGATCACGAGGTTCACGCCGACCGCGATGATGCCGATCACGGCCATCTGCAGCACGATGATCTCGAGCCGCTCGGCGTTGAACAGGAAGCTCTGGCCGACGACGATCCAGCCGACGATCTCGAAGAACAGGCTGATGCCGACCAGCACGAGAAAGATGCTCAGCTCGGGCGGCCACTTCGTGTGCCGCGACTTGATTGTCATGGACTGCGCGTCCGCGACCGGGTTCAGGTTGCCCATTTCAGTTGTCTCCAATCTTGTTTCGGCTCAACGCGACGCGAGATCCATGATGCGGACCTGGTCGGCGTCCTTGCGTTCGACGATGCCGGTCATGCGCCCTTCGTGCATCACCATCACGCGGTCGCTCATCCCCAGCACCTCCGGCATCTCCGACGAGATCATCAGCACCGCGACGCCCTTGCCGGCGAGCGCGCTGACGAGCCGGTGGATCTCGGCCTTCGCGCCGACGTCGATGCCGCGCGTCGGTTCGTCGAGGATCAGGATGCGCGGCTGCGTGAGCAGCCAGCGCCCGATCAGCACCTTCTGCTGGTTGCCGCCAGACAGGTTCTGGATCTCCTCGTGCAGGCCGGGCGATTTCACGCGCAGCATCCGGCTCATTTCCTCGCAGTCGCGCTTCAACTGCGCCTGCTGCACGAAATTGAACTTCACGTAGCGGTTGCTGAGCACCGCCGCTTCCATGTTCGCGAGCAGGTCGAGATTCAGGAAGCAGCCGCTGTCCTTGCGGTCCTCGGTCAGGAACGCCATCCCGTGCTTCATCGCCTGCGCCGGCGTCGCGATCCGCACCGGCTTGCCGTCGATCCGGATCTCGCCCGACGTGGCCGGCACGACGCCGAACAGCGCCTCGGCGACGTTCGAGCGCCCCGAGCCGACCAGGCCCGCGACACCGAGAATTTCTCCTGCACGCAGCTCGAAGCTCACGTCGCGGAACACGCCGTCGACGGCGAGGTTCTTCACCGACAGCACGACGTCGCCGATCGGCACCTCTTCCTTCGGGAACATCTGCGTGATCTCGCGCCCGACCATCATGCGGATGATGTCGTCGCGCGTGACGTCGCTCGACGCATGCGTGCCGATGTACTTGCCGTCGCGGAACACCGAGAACTCGTCGGCGATCTCGAACAGCTCGTTCATCTTGTGCGTGATGTAGACGATGCCCTTGCCCTGCTCGCGCAGCTGGCGAATGATCCGGAACAGGTGCGTGACCTCCTTGTCGGTCAGCGCCGACGTCGGCTCGTCCATGATCAGCACGTCCGAGTCGAACGACACGGCCTTCGCGATCTCGACCATCTGGCGGCTCGCGACCGTCAGCGTGCGCACGTCGGTTTCCGGATCGATGTCGATCGACAGCCGCTCGAACAGCGCGGCCGTGCGGCGGCGCAGCTCCGCGTGATCGATCAGGCCGAAGCGGTTCTTCGGTTCGCGGCGGATCCAGATGTTCTCCGCGACCGTCATGTACGGCATCAGGTTGAGTTCCTGGTGGATCATCGCGATCCCGCGATCGAGCGCATCGAGCGGGCCGTTCAGCACGACGGGTTCGCCGTTGATCAGGATCTCGCCCTGATCGGGCGTGTAGACGCCCGCGATGATCTTCATCAGCGTCGACTTGCCCGCGCCGTTCTCGCCCATCAGCGCATGGACGGTGCCGCGGCGCACGCGGAACTGCACGCCGTCGAGCGCGACGACGCCGGGAAAGGACTTGCCGACGCCGCGCACCTCGAGCACGCAGTCGGCCGCGGAAGGAGCCGGCGAACCGGGCGACCCGGATGCGCCGGACGACCCTCCGGATGAAGCGGCCGGCGCGTCGACGCCGGCCATCGGGCGCGCGATCCTGGCTGTAAACATGGACGTTCCTCGACAAGTCGCGCGCGAGCCCGGCCAGGCCGGGCCCGCGCAGTTCAACGGAAAAGCCGGTCAGTGCTTGGCGTACTGGTTCATGTTCTCCGGCGTCACGAGCTCGAACGGCACGTTCACGAAGCGGTCGACGTTCTGCTTCTTCGCGAGCTTCAGCGCGGCGGCAACCGACTGCGCGCCCTGCCCGATCGCGTTCTGGTACACGGACACCTTCAGCTCGCCGTTTTTCATCGATGCGAGGCCGTCCGGCGTCGCGTCGATGCCGGCGACGACGGTCTTCGGCGTCCACTTGCGCGCGGCTTTCAACGCGTTGATCGCGCCGATCGCCATTTCGTCGTTGTTCGACACGATCGCGTCGAACTTGGTCCCGGAGCTCAGCCAGTTCATCGTGATGTCCTGGCCCTGCGTGCGGCTCCACTTGCCTTCGCGCTTGTCGACGATCTTCATGCCCGAGCAGTCCTTCGTCGCGATCACGTCCTCGATGTCCTTGGTGCGGGCGCGCGCCGATTCGTTGGACAGCTCGCCCATCAGCACGAGGAGGTCGCCCTTGCCGCCGAGCAGCTTGCACACCTGGCGCGCCTGCAGCGTGCCCGACTGCTTCTCGTCGGACGCGACGACCGCGACGCCGGCCGGCAGCTTGTCGAAATCGACCGGCTTGCGGTTCACGTAGACGAGCGGGATCTTCGCCGCCGTCGCCATCTTCGTGATCTTCGGCGTCGCGTCGGTGTCGACCGCGTTCACGATGATCGCGTCGACCTTCTGCGCGATCATGTTCTGAACCTGGCTCAACTGCTTGCCGACGTCGTTGCCGCCGTCCTCGATCTGCACCGTCGCACCGTCCTTCTTCGCTGCGTCGGTGATGCTGTTGCGCAGGATCGTCAGGAACGTGTCGTCGAACGACGCCATCGTCACGCCGATCTTCTCGGCATGCGCGAGCGGCGCAGCCAGGATCGCGGCGGCCGCGACGGCCATCAGCTTGGTCTTCATGATCACTCTGTCTCCTCATCTCCGGGGGGCGGAAGACGGCGCGTTGCGCGCCGCCGGGCCGAGTCCGATACGGACTGAAGCATCCGGATGAAACTGTAGATCACTTCCTCGAAAATTTGGAAATTTATTTCTACGTGATTTCACCTAGGGAACTGGATTTCCAAAAAGTCTAGACTGCGTCCGTAGCCCGATTCCTTGCGGCAGGCAGCCTCGCGTCGTGCAGCGCACGTTGCGGACCGCCGCCGGAAGATCGGTCCCCTAAACTGCCGGCAGCGCGGAACGCCGGCCGCGAGCGTGATACGTGATATGAGCCTGCTGAACTTTCCGAGTGACCGCCCCATCGATCTCGCCTGCCTCGGCCGCGTGGCCGTGGATCTCTATGCGCAGCAGTACGGCAGCCGCCTGGAGGACGCGCGCAGCTTCCAGATGTATCTCGGCGGCTCGTCGGGCAACGTCGCGTTCGGCGTCGCCCGGCTCGGGCTGAAGACCGCGATGATCTCGCGCGTCGGCGACGAGCAGATGGGCCGCTTCCTGCGCGAGACGCTCGAGCGCGAAGGCTGCGACACGAGCCAGTTGCAGACCGACCGCGAGCGCCTCACCGCGCTGGTGCTGCTCGGGCTGAAGGATCGCGACACGTTCCCGCTGCTGTTCGTGCGCGAGAACTGCGCGGACATGGCCGTGCGCGCCGACGAGATCCGCGAGGACTTCATCGCCGGCTGCCGCGCGCTCGCGATCACCGGCACGCACCTTTCGACGCCGGCCACGCGCGAAGCGTCGCTGACCGCGCTCGGCTACGCGCGCCGCCATGGCGTCGTGCGGATCCTCGACATCGACTACCGGCCCGTGCTGTGGGGGCTGACCGCGCGCGGCGCGGGCGAAAACCGCTACGTGCCGGACGAGCAGGTGACGCGGCAGTTGCAGCAGGTGCTCGGCGAATTCGACCTGCTGGTCGGCACCGAGGAGGAATTCCTGATCGCGGGCGGCGTGCCGCACGACCTGATCGGTTCGTTGCAGGCGGTGCGCGGGATCACGAACGCCACGCTGGTCGTCAAGCGCGGCGCGCTCGGCTGCTGCGTGATCGAAGGCGACATCCCCGCGCGCATCGACGATGCGCCGACCTTCCTCGGCGAACGCGTCGAAGTGCTCAACGTGCTCGGCGCAGGCGACGCGTTCCTGTCCGGCCTGCTGTCGGGGCTGCTGCGCGGCCGCGACTGGGCCGAATCGACGCGCATCGCGAACGCGTGCGGCGCGATCGTCGTGTCGCGCCATGCATGCTCGGCCGCGATGCCGACGCCGGCCGAACTCGCACACTGGTTCGACGGTAGCCGCAATCCCGTGGTCGACGCGGACCGCACGCTCGCGCACCTGCATCGCGTCACGGTGCCGCGCCGCGAATGGGACGACCTGTGCGTGATGGCGTTCGACCATCGCAGCCAGTTCTACGAACTCGCGGTGCAGGCCGGCGCGGACGAAGCGCGGATCAAGACGCTGAAGCGCCTGCTCGTGCGCGCGGCCGAACAGGTCGAGCGCGATCGTCATATCGAAGGCCACGTCGGCGTGCTGATCGACGGCGGCGCGTACGGCAGCGACGCGCTCGCGTCGGCCACCGGGCGCGGCTGGTGGGTCGGCCGCCCGGTCGAGCTGCCGGGCTCGCGGCCGCTGCGCTTCGACGAGACGCGCTCGGTCGGCTCGTCGCTCACGCACTGGCCGACCGAGCAGGTCGTGAAGTGCCTCGTTCACTACCACCCCGACGACGACGTCGACCTGCGCGTCGAGCAGGAGCAGCGCGTGCTGGAGCTGTGGGAAGCCACGCGCGCCAGCGGCAACGAGCTGCTGCTGGAAGTCATTCCGCCGCGCGCGGTCACGCCGGCCGGCACCGAGGACGATGCGGTGCTGCGCGCGGTCGCGCGCTTCTACAACCTCGGCGTGATGCCTGAATGGTGGAAGCTCACGCCGATGAGCGCCGACGGCTGGGCACGGCTCGAAGCGCTGGTCGCCGAACGCGATCGTTACTGCCGCGGCGCGGTGATCCTCGGGCTGAACCAGCCGCTGCAATATCTCGTCGACAGCTTCCGCTCGGCGACCAACCCGATCGTCAAGGGCTTCATGGTCGGGCGCACGCTGTGGGCCGATGCGTCGCTGAACTGGCTTGCCGGCCGGATCGACGACCAGGCGCTGATCGACGAAGTCGCCGGCAACTTCGCGCAGCTCGTGGACGCGTGGCTCGGCCGCCGCGGCACCGCGCGCGCCGCCGCGGCCTGATGCGCGTGCCCGTCATGACCGATCCGATCCTTCCTCACCGACCGACGATGACCCCTACCGTGAGACTGACCGTCAGCCAGGCGCTCGTGCGCTACCTGGCCGCCCTGCGCGCCGAAGTCGTCCAGCCCGACGGCCGCACCGAGATCCTGCCGTACTGCGGCGGCGTGTTCGCCATCTTCGGCCACGGCAACGTGGCCGGGCTCGGCGAAGCGTTGCACGCCGAGAAAGACCGGCTGCCGACGTTCCGCGCGCATAACGAGCAAGGGATGGCCAACGCGGCCGTCGCGTTCGCGAAAGCGAATTTCCGCCAGCGGATGATGGCCGCGACGTCGAGCATCGGCCCCGGCGCGACCAACATGCTGACGTCGGCCGCGCTCGCGCACGTCGGCCGGCTGCCGCTGTTGCTGCTGCCCGGCGACGTGTTCGTGTCGCGGCTGCCCGACCCCGTGCTGCAGCAGGTCGAGAATTTCGAACAGGGCGACGTCAGCGCGAACGACTGCTTCCGCCCCGTCACGCGCTACTTCGACCGCATCACGTCGCCCGAGCAACTGCTCGTCGCGCTGCCGCGCGCGATCCAGGTGATGACCGACCCCGCGCAGTGCGGCCCCGTGTGCCTCGCGCTGCCTCAGGACGTGCAGACCTTCGCGTACGACTGGCCCGAGGATTTCTTCGCGCCGCCGGTGATCCGGATGCGCCGGCCGCCGGCCGACCCGCTCGAACTCGCCGATGCGCTCGACGTGCTGAAGGCGGCGAAGAAGCCGCTGATCGTCGCCGGCGGCGGCGTGCTGTACAGCCAGGCGTGGGACGCGCTGCGCGCGTTCGCCGACACGCACGGCGTGCCGGTCGCCGAATCGCAGGCCGGCAAGGGCAGCCTCGCGTGGGACCATCCGCTGAACCTCGGGTCGATCGGCGTGACGGGCTCGCCCGCCGCGAACCGTGCGGCCGCGCAGGCCGACGTCGTGCTCGCGGTCGGCACGCGGCTGCAGGATTTCACGACCGGCTCGCACGCGCTTTACGGCGACGCGACGCTGCTGAGCCTGAACGTGCAGCCGTTCGATGCGGGCAAGAAACGCGGCCGGCAACTGGTCGCCGATGCGCGCACGGGCCTCGGCCAGTTGTCGGCCGCGCTGGCCGGCTGGCGCGCCGACGCGGCGTGGACGGCCGCCAACCGCGACCAGGCCGCCGCGTGGAACGCGCGCGTGGCCGAGCTGACGACGCGTGTGCCGAAGGACACGCTGCCGTACGACGCGGAAGTGATCGGCGCGGTGCGCGACTCCGCGGCCGACGCGGGGCGCGACAGCGCGCGCGACGACCTCGTCGTGTGCGCGGCCGGCACGCTGCCGGCCGAGCTGCACAAGCTGTGGCGCAGCGGCGTGCCGGGCAACTACCACATGGACTATGCGTATTCGTGCATGGGCTACGAGGTCGCGGGCGGCCTCGGCGCGAAGCTCGCACGGCCCGAGCGCGAAGTGATCGTGATCGTCGGCGACGGCTCGTACATGATGCTCAACGCGGAGCTCGCCACGTCCGTGATGCTCGGCCGCAAGCTGATCGTCGTGATCCTCGACAACCGCGGCTACGGCTGCATCGAGCGGCTGCAACTGAATTGTGGCGGCGCGAGCTTCAACAACATGCTCGACGACTGCGTGCCGGAAGGCGGCGCGCGCTCGACGATCGACTTCGCGATGCATGCGCGTGCGATGGGCGCCGACGCCGTGCACGTGCGCGACGTCGGCGAGCTGCGCAGCGAAATGAAGCGCGCACGCGCGGCGAAGACGAGCCAGGTACTCGTGATCGACACCACGCACAAGCGCACGACCGACGACGGCGGCGCGTGGTGGGAAGTCGCGGTGCCGCAGGTATCCGAGCGCGCCGGCGTCGAGCAGGCGCACCGCGCGTATCTCGACGCAAAGACCCGGCAGCGGCGCTGATGCCGCGCGCTGCCCCCTCCCCGCGAAAAACACATTCGAAGCAAGGAATCACGTCATGAGCTGGAACGTCCGCATCGGTATCAATCCCCTGTCGTGGATGAACGACGACCTGCCTTCGCTCGGCGGCGAGACGCCGCTCGAAACGGCACTGAAGGAAGGCGCCGAAATCGGCTACGCAGGCTTCGAGCTCGGCAACAAGTTCCCGAAGACGGGCCCCGAACTGAAGGCGAAGCTCGCCGAGTTCGGGCTCGTGTGCGTATCGGGCTGGTATTCGGGCTTCCTCGCGGAAGTCGAACCGGGCATGACCGACGCCGATGCGGTCGATGTGGAAATCGAGCGCTGCCGCGCGCACATGACGAAGCTGCAGTACAACGACGTGAAGGTCGTCGTGTACGGCGAATGCGCGGGCACGATCCAGGGCAGCATCGACACGCCGGTCGCGAAGCGGCCGCGCTTCGTCGACGACGCAGCATGGCAGCGCTATGCGGCGCGCCTCGACGCATTCGGCGCGCACCTGCTCGACACGTACGGGATCAAGCTCGCCTACCATCACCACATGGGCGCGTACGTCGAATCGCCCGACGACGTCGACCGGCTGATGGCGCTGACCGACCCGGCGAAGGTGTTCCTGCTGTTCGACACCGGCCACGCATATTTCGGCGGCGCGGCCGACCCGGTGACGCTGCTGAAGAAGCACGTGTCGCGTGTGGTCCACGTGCACTGCAAGGACGTGCGCGCGCAAGTCGTCACGCAGGCGCGCAACGATGGCTGGAGCTTCCTGAACGGCGTGATCAACGGCACCTTCACGGTGCCCGGCGACGGCGCGCTCGACTACGACGCGACACTGCGCACGCTGAAGGACGCCGGCTACGAAGGCTGGCTCGTCGTCGAGGCCGAGCAGGATCCGGCCGTCGCGCCGAGCTACGCGTATGCGAAAAAGGGCTACGAGTCGCTGCGCGCGATCGTCGACCGGTTGAGTGCGTGAGCCACGCAAGTGCCCGAACGCTTGAGCCCTACCCTATTGCGGAGCCCCACCCCATGACGATTTCTCCCCTGCTGGTCAAGGCATCCGCCGACCGCGAAATCTGCAACGTCACGCCCGAGTCGGCCGGCTGGAAGCATGTCGGTTTTCGCGCGCTGCGCCTGAAGGCCGGCGACACCGAAACGCTCGACACAGGCACGCGCGAGCTGTGCGTCGTCGTGCTGACGGGCACGGTGCGCGCGGACGTCGACGGCGAAACCTACGATGCGCTCGGCAAGCGCGACAGCGTATTCGAAGACGTGTCGCCGGACGCGCTGTACGTGCCGGGCGGCAAGACGGTCACGCTGGTCGCGACGCGCGATGCGGAAGTCGCGCTGTGCACCGCGCCGTCCGCGAGCGGCGACAAGCCGGTGCGGCGCCTCGACGGCGAACGGATGCGCCGTTCGGTGCGCGGGCAAGGCACCAACACGCGCTACGTGTGCGACATCCTGATGGGCGACAACCCTGCGGCCGACCGGCTGCTGGTCGTCGAGGTCGTCACGCCGGCCAGCCATTCGAGCAGCTATCCGCCGCACAAGCACGACCGCGACGCGGCGCCCGACGAAACCTCGCTCGAGGAAACCTATTACCACCGGATCGATCCGCCGCAGGGCTTTGCGTTCCAGCGCGTGTACACGGACGACCGCAGCCTCGACGAAGCGTGCGCGGTCGAGAACCACGACGTCGTGATGGTGCCGCGCGGCTATCACCCGGTCGTCGCGCCGCACGGCTACAACCTGTATTACCTGAACGTGATGGCCGGGCCGAGCCGCGCGTGGGCGTTCAAGAACGATCCCGCGCACGAGTGGATGCTCGACGCGGCGCCGAAGCGCTGAACGAATCACGGGCAAGCGCGCGGCCCGTGACGAGGCGACGCCGGCGCGCGAACACGACTTGCGACGATACGGAGCCGCCATGGTGACGACCTTCCTGCGCAGCGATCACGCGCCCTTCGACGACGACACGCCGCACACGGCGCTGCCGCGCTTCAATGCCGACGTCGCGCGCCGGCTCGGGGAAATCGCGGTCAATATCGCGTCGCGCCGCGGGCTGCCGATCGCGGTCGGCATCGTCGGCGAAGCGGCACCGCTGTTCTACTGCGTGCTAGACGGCAGCCGTGCGGAAGACAGCGACGCGATCCGCCGCCGGCAAAACACGGTGCTCCGTTTCGGCCTGAGTTCGCTCGAGGTCGGCGCGCGGTTTCGCCGCGCCGGCTGGTCGCTGCGGTCGCAGGGCCTGTCGGACGACGACTATGCGCTCGACGGCGGCGGCGTGCCGTTGCGAGTCGCCGGCGCGGGCCTCGTCGGTGCGATGACGATCGCGGGGCTCGATTCCGAACGCAATCACGCGCTCGTCGTCGAGAGCCTGCGCTGGCATGTCGGCGCGAACGCGCTGGCGATGATCGCTTGACGACGCGATCGGCACGATCGGCGCATGCTCGCCGATCGTGCCGATTTGCCGTATCGCAGGATCAGTTCAACCCGCCGCTCACGACGAGGTGTTCGCCGGTCATCCAGCGTGCATCGTCCGATGCGAGGAACACGGCGACCGACGCGATGTCGTTCGGCTCGCCGAGGCGGCCGAGCGGCGTCTGGCCAAGCACCTGCGCTTCGAGATCGGAACCGATGATGCCCGCGCTGTGCGTGCCCTCGGTCACCACCATGCCCGGGTTGATCGCGTTCACGCGGATCTTGCGCGGGCCGAGCTCGAGCGCGAGCACGCCGGTGATCGCGTCGACCGCGCCCTTGGTGCCGCTGTACACCGCGCTGGCGGGCGGCGTGATGCTGGTCACCACCGAGCTGATGTTGATGATGCTCGCGCCTTCGCCGAGATGCTTGACGGCCGCCTGCGTCGTGAGCAGCACGCCGAACACGTTCGTATCGAACTGCCGGCGGTAGTGCTCTTCGGTGATCGCTTCGATCGGCGCGAATTCGTACACGCCGGAATTGTTGACGAGCACGTCGAGACGGCCGTACGTGTCGATCGCCGTATCGACGATGCGCTGCGCGTCGGCTGCCTTCGACACGTCGCCGCCGACCGCGACCGCGCGGCCGCCGGCTTCGACGATCGCGCTCACCACCGCGTCGGCACCCGCCTTGCTGCTCGCGTAATTGACGACGACCGACGCGCCTTCCGCGGCCAGCGCCCGCGCGATCGCGGCGCCGATGCCCTTCGATCCGCCCGTGACGATCGCTACCTTGCCTGTCAGCTTGCTCATGATTTCATTCCTCTGTCAGATGACTTTCGATGGATGGCGCCGGTTGCTGCGTCGATGCCGCGGCCCGGCATGAGGGGCAATTTAAGGCGCCGCGCGGCGGCGATAAAGCGGCTCGACGCGAATTGTCTGGCGGGGCCAGCCGAACAATCGGTTCGGCGCCGTCAGCCGGCGCTCAGCCAGGCGTTGGCGATGTCTCCGCCCAGGCCGTCGAGCGCGCCGTCGTAGACGATCCGTCCGCGCCCCATTACCGCGACGCGCGTCGTCAACCTCGGCGCAAGCTGCAAGCGCTGCTCGATCAACACGATCGCGACGCCATCGGCCTGCAGTGCGGCGAGGCACGCACCGACTTCGTCGGCCGCGAGCGGCGCGAGCCCTTCGGCCGGTTCGTCGACGATCAGCACGCGCGGGCTGCCGGCGAGCGCACGCACCAGCGCGAGCACCTGCTGCTCGCCGCCCGACAGCCGCCCGGCCTTCACGTCCGCGCGCGCGGCCAGCAGCGGAAAACGGTCGAACAGGCGGTCGAGTGCCACGTGTTCGGCCACGCCACGCGTGCCGCGCAGCCCGAGCTTCAGGTTGTCGCGCACGGTCAGCAGCGGAAACACGTCGCGGCTTTCGGCAACGTAAGCGACGCCGCGCCGCGCGATCTCGAACGTGCGCGCACCCGCGCATTCGGCGCCGGCGATGCGCACCGAGCCGGCCGTGCGCACGAGCCCCATCACGGCCTTCGCGAGCGTCGAGCGCCCCGAGCCGTTGCGGCCGAGCAGCGCGAGCGTCTCGCCCGGCGCGAGCGCGAGATCGACGCCGTCGAGCACGGGCTGCAGCCCGTACCACGCGCGCAGGTCGCGAATGTCGAGCAGTGCGTTCGTCATACGCTGCCCTCCCCGAGATACGCGGCGCGCACGGCTGGATCGGCGCGGATCGCATCGGGCTCGCCGGTCGCGACCACCGTGCCGCGCACGAGCACCGTGATGCGCTCGGCGAAGCCGAACACCGCATCCATGTCGTGCTCGATCATCAGCACCGTACGGCCCTGCGTCGTCGCCCGGATCAGCGCGATCATCCGCGCCGCCTGCGCGCGGCTCATGCCGGCCGTCGGCTCGTCGAGCAGCAGCGTGCGCGCGCCGCTCGCGAGCGCGATCCCGAGATCGAGCGCACGCTGCTCCGCATAGCCCAGTTCGGCGGCCGGCGTGTCGCGCCGCGCGTCGAGACCGATGTCGCGCAGCACGCGCGCGGCCGCGAGATCGACCGACGCCGATTCGCGCAGCCGGTTCCACCAGCGCCGCCGCTCGGCCGGCGCATGCAGCGCCGCGCAGCGCAGGTTGTCGAATACGGTCAGCCGCGCGAACGCGCTCGTCTGCTGGAAACTGCGGCCGATGCCGAGGCGGCTCGCGACGACCGGCCCGCGTCCGCGCAACTCGACGCCGTGTAGCACGACGCGCCCGCGCGTCGGCCGCGTCGCACCCGCGATCACGCCGAACAACGTCGACTTGCCCGCGCCGTTCGGCCCGATCAGCGCATGGCGCTCGCCGGCCGCGATGTTCAATTCGACGCCGTCGAGCACGGTCTGCGCACCGAAACGCTGCGTGATGCCGTGGAGCGCGATCGCATTGCCGTTCATCGCCCGTCCTCCCGCTTGCCGGCCTGCGTGCCCTGCGCGAACCGCGCGCGCCAGCCCCACAGCAGCGTGCCGATGCCGGCCGCCGAGCACGCGACGGCCCAGCCGGCCGGTGTATCGGCGTCGATGCCCCAGGCGCCGAACGCGAGGCCCGTGCCGTCATCCTGCGCGAAGCGCCACGCGTAACCGAGCTCGGCCGCGCAGACGATCGCGACGCCCCAGAACACGCACGCGCCGACGCCGCACAGCATGCGCCACCGCTCGGCCGCCGGCGCGCCACGGCGCAACGCATGCGCGAGCGCTTGCGCGATGCCCGCGATCCCGCGCGGCGCAGCAACGACGATCACGACGAACAACACGCCGAGATACAGCGCCCACGCGCGCGACACGCCCGCGACGACGATGCTCAGCGCGGTCAGCATCGCCGCGCCGGCCGCCGGCCCGAAGAACGCGCCGGTGCCGCCGATCACCACGGCGATCAGCACGGTCGCCGAGCGCGCCATCGACACGCTGTCGGGTGTCGCTATTTCGACGTCGATCAGCGTCAGCGTGCCGGCGATGCCCGCGAAGAACGATGCGCAAGTGACCATCCAGAGCCGCACGCGGCGCGGATCGGTGCCGAGCGCGGCAACGCGTTCCGGGTTGTCGCGCACCGCGTTCGCGAGCCGCGCAAGCGGCGTGCGCGTCAGCGCATGCATCGCGAACGCCGACACGACGCACCATGCGGCGATCACCGCGTACGCCTGCACCGGCGCGCCGAAATGCCAGCCGCCCCACTGTGTGCCGCTCGCGCGATCGATCGGCACGCCGCCGATGCCGCCGAACCACGCGGGCACGCTCCACGCGGCGGCGGCGACGCATTCGCCGAGCCCCAGCGTGATCATCGCGAACGCGGTGCCTGAACGGCGCGTCGCGAGCAGCCCGGCGACGAAGCCGAAGCCCGCGCCGGCCGTGCCGCCGACGAGCGGCAGCAGCGGCAGCGGGCCGCCGAAGCGGTTGAACCAGTGCGCGGCCGCGAAGGCGCCGAGGCCCGCAAACGCCGCATGCCCGAACGACAGCAGCCCGGTCGTGCCGAGCTGCAGGTTGTACGACAGCGCGAGCACGACGAGCGCGGCCGTCTGTGCGAGATAACCGAGCACCGCGCCGTGCGGCCACAGCCACGCGGGCAGCGCGACGCAGGCGGCGAACAGCGCCCAGCCTGCAAGGTCGGCGAGCGCGCGGCTACGCATCGGCACGCTCGCCGAACAGCCCACGCGGCCGCGCGACCAGCACCGCGACCAGCAGCAGGTACGGCACCAGCGGCGCCAGCTGCGCGATCGACACCGCGGCCACGCTGTCGGGCAGCGCGACGCCGGCCCATAACGCGAGGTCGCGCAGCGACGTGTCGCTCGCGGCCGCGAAGGTCTGCGCGAAACCGACCGCGAGCGACGCGGCGAACGCGCCGCCGAGCGAGCCGAGCCCGCCGATCACGACGACCGCGAACACGACCGACCCGACGGTCTCGGCCAGCGCGGGTTCGATCACCGCGAGCGGCGCACCGATCACGCCGGCCAGCGCCGCGAGCGCGGTGCCCGTGCCGAACAACAAGGTCATCACGCGCGGCACGTCGTAGCCGAGCGCCTCGACGGCCGCGCGATGCGTGAGCGCCGCGCGCACGACGAGCCCGATGCGCGACACGCGCAACAGCGCGCCGAGCGCGACCAGCATCGCCGCGGACATCCCCATCATGAACAACCGGTAGCGCGGCAGCGCGAGGCCGAACACGGTCACGGGCGCACCGTCGAACAGCGGCGGCACGGGCGCCGGCAGCGGCGCGAGCCCCCACAGCAGTTTCGCGCCCTCGCCGATCAGGTACGCGAGGCCGAAGGTCAGCAGCAACTCGCTCGTATGGCCGCGTGCCTGCACGCGGCGCAGCAGCCAGCGTTCGCAGCCGGCGCCGAGCAGCCCGACCGCGAGCGGCGCGAGCACGAGCGCGGGCCAGAAGCCCGCGCTCGCCGCGATGCTGTAGCCGACATACGCGCCGAGCATGTAGAAACTCGCATGCGCGAAGTTGAGCACGCCCTGCACGCTGAAGATCAGCGTGAGGCCCGCCGACAGCATGAACAGCAGCAAACCGTAGCTGAGGCCGTTGAAGGCCTGGAGCGCGAACGCGTGCACCGCCGCGCGCCCGTCAGCCGGCGAGCGGTTCGAGCGCCGCGCGCAGCGCGTCCGGCAGCGCGACCGGGCGGCGCGTGCCGCGATCGACGTATACATGCACGAAATGCCCCTGCGCGGCGGGCGACGCATCGCCTTGCGCGAACAGCCCGACCTCGTAGCGCACGCTCGACGTGCCGAGTTTCGCGACGCGCAGCCCCGCGTCGACCGACTGCGGAAACACCAGCGGCGCGAAGTAGTTGCACTGCGTTTCGACGACGAGCCCGATCGTCTGCCCGTGCTCGACGTCGAGCACGCCCGCGCGGATCAGGTACTCGTTCACGACGGTGTCGAAGTAGCTGTAGTAGACGACGTTGTTCACGTGCCCGTAGACGTCGTTGTCCATCCAGCGGGTCGTGATCGGCAGAAAGTGGCGGTAGGCGTCGCGGGAACGCGGCTGCGGCTTGTCGGACATGGCGATGGCGGTCAGGACGATGAAGACGAAGCGCGGCGGCCGAGTGGCACGGCGCGCCGGCAACAAGCGAAGCGCCGCGCCGCGATCGCGCGCGGCACGGCGGATGAAACCCTGCGGACGAGCCGGCCCGTCACTGCCCCGGCCGGTCGACGAATTCGAAATCGAGGCCGCGCGCCCGCATCCAGTCGGCGAGCGCGACGCCCGTGCCGGCGCGCCACGGGCGCAACAGCGGCGGCTCGACGAGCCGGTATTCGAGCAGTTCGGGCGACAGCGCGACCGTGCCCGACGCGCGCACGTGGTACGCGATGATCAGTTCGTTCTTGCGGATGAATTCGTACACGCCGACGAGCGACACGTGCTCGGCCTTCAGCGCCGTTTCCTCGAACACCTCGCGCGCGATGCCGTCCTCGGGCGTCTCGCCGTTCTCGAGGAAGCCGGTGATCAGCGCGAACATCCCTTCGGGCCAGGCTGCGTTGCGCGCGAGCAGGATCTTGCCGTCGAGCTCGACGATCGCGGCGACGACGGGCAGCGGGTTGTTCCAGTGAACATAGCCGCAGGCATCGTCGGGGCACGCCTGGCGGACGCGGCCGCCTTCATGTTCGGGATCGGCGCGCTCGGTCAGCGGGCTCGCGCAGCGCGGGCAAAAGCGGTAGTCGGCGATGGTCATCGATGGGGATCTGGCGGACGCCCGGTGGCCGCCTGCCGGCCGCCCGCGCGCCCGCTCGGCGCGGGAAAGGCTTCCATTCTAGCGAGTTTGCCCGCGCCGCAGACGATCCGGCCCCGCGAGCGTCAGGGTCGCG
This sequence comes from Burkholderia sp. BKH01, assembly GCF_025685725.1. NCBI lineage: Bacteria > Pseudomonadati > Pseudomonadota > Betaproteobacteria > Burkholderiales > Burkholderiaceae > Burkholderia > Burkholderia sp. BKH01. The sequence goes on from NZ_JAOTQT010000032.1 coordinate 44,597, forward strand.
GGCGGCCCTTTGCGGCGATCGTTGCGAAGCCGGCGGCGCCCGCAAGCAGCGCGGCCACCGCGACCCACAGCGCCGGGGAAAACGACCCGAAGCGCGCGGCAAGCGGTGCCGCGACGAGCGGCCCGATAATCTGCCCGACCCCGTACGACGCGGTCGCATAGCCCATCAGCCCGGCCGCCCGCTCGCCGTGCAGGCGCCGCGCCTCGCGCATCGCGAACAGCGTGATCGCGGTGAACGGCAGCCCGAGCAGTGCGCTGCCGACCGAGAAGCCGAGCGCGTTCGGCCACACGATCCCGGCCGCGATGCCGAGCGCCTGCGTCGTGCAGCCGGCCGCCAGCAGCAGCCGGTTGTCCCAGTGCCCGGGCAGCCGCGCGGCGGCGATCGCGCCGACGATCAGCGCCGCGCCGAACATCGGCCAGAACAGGTCGGGCCACGGCGAACCGGCCGGCAGCGCGGTGCGTGCGATCACGGGCAGGAACGTCGCGGTGATGATGTAGCCGAAGCCCGGCGTCCCGTACAGCACGACGAGCCACGCGGCCTCCACGCGCCGGCGGCGCGCGTCGGCCGGCGCCGCGGAGACTGCCGAAGCTGCGGCGGCCGCATGCGGCGCGGCGCCGGCCGCCGGCACGCCTTGTGCCGGCACGACCGCAAAGGTGCGCCAGATCGCGACCGACAGCACGGCCGACAGCGCCGCGAAGCCGAGCCAGCCCGACGCCGCCGGCCGGCCGGCCAGCGCACTGCCGATCAGCCCCGTCAGCACGATGCCGACGCCGGGCCCCGCGTAGATCACGCCGCTCCACTCGGGCGCGTGCAGCTCGGCCAGGCGTCGCAGCCCCCATTGCGACACGAACACGAACGTCCACGCGCTGACGACGCCCGCGACGAAGCGCACCGCGAGCCACACGGGCAGCAGGTGGCCGATGCCCATCGCGGCGGTGAGCAGCACGGTGGCCGCGAGCCCGAAGCGGACCATCCGCGCGGGCGCGACGCGCAGCGCCGCGCAACTGACCGCGCCTATGAAGTAACCCGCATAGTTCGCCGATGCGAGCCAGCCGCCGGCCTTCAGGCCGATCGAGCCGTCCGCGAGCATCAGCGGCAGCAGCGGCGTGAACGCGAAACGGCCGACGCCGAGCACGATGGCGAGGCCGACCATGCAGGCCAGCGCAGCCGCGCGGGCGCGGCGGTCGGCCTGATCGGACGGAAGCTCGCTGGCGGCAGCGGTCGGGGCATCGGAGCGGGACATGGCGGCATGGGCCGGCGCGCGATGCGCCGGCCGGATCGGAAACCGGAATGCATCCATCGTAGCTTGACCAGACGTTCTCGAAAAATGAATAATTGAGAATCCATTCATCGCTTGGAGAGAATCATGGACCTGGCGGCGCTGGCGATTTTCCGGGCCGTCGTGCGCGAGAACGGCGTGACGCGCGCGGCGGCGAAGCTCAATCGCGTGCAGTCGAACGTCACGACGCGCATCAAGCAGCTCGAAGAGGAACTCGGCGCCGCGCTGTTCGTGCGCGACGGCCGCCGGCTCGTACTAACGCCGGCCGGGCACACGCTGCTGCCGTATGCGGAGCGCCTGCTGGCGCTCGCCGACGAGGCGCGCGACGCGGTGCGCGAGGACACGCCGCGCGGGCGGCTGCGGCTCGGCACGATGGAAAGCACGGCCGCGAGCCGGCTGCCGACCGTGCTCGCGCGCTATCACCATGCATGGCCCGACGTGTCGCTCGAACTGGTGACGGGTACGACTGGCTGGCTGATCGGCAAGGTGCGCGACTTCGAGATCGACGCCGCGCTGTTCGCGCGCCCGCCCGCGCCGGACACGCTGCCCGACACGTTCGAGACGGTGCCGGTCTTCCGCGAGGACCTGGCGCTGCTCACGCCGCGCGGCCATCCGCCGGTGCGCACGCCGCGCGACGTGATCCTGCCGACGCTGATCGCGTTCGAGCGCGGCTGCGCGTATCGCAAGTACGCCGAGCAGTGGTATGCCGCGCATGGGATGAAGCCGGCGCGCGTGCTAGAACTCGGCTCGTATCACGCGATCGTCGCGTGCGTCGCGGCCGGCGCGGGCATCGCGGTCGCGCCGCGTTCGGTGCTCGACCTGCAGCCCGAGACCGGCAACATCGCCGCGCACACGATTCCCGAACTCGAAGGCATCGACACGCTGCTCGCGTGGCGGCAGGGTTACGCGTCGGCGGCGCTCGCCGCGCTGCGCGACGCGCTTGAGGAGGCCGCGCGGCAGCCCGACCCGGCGCGGAAGTCGCGCGTGGCGCAGCCGGCCTGACGCGATCCGCCGACGGACGCACGACGACGCACCCGCGCGCCGCCCGTCTGCATGCCTGGCTACCGCTCGTGCGTCAGGCATGGCGGCGGATCAGCCAGCCGCACCCCGCGCAAACGCAAAACGACCCGACCGGCCAATGGCCGAATCGGGTCGTTTCGTTTCATGCGATTCCGTCAAAAGAATCGCGCAGTGCCGGCCGGCGCTCCGCCCTCGCAGGCGCCGCGCCGGCCAGGCCGATCAAAGACGCTCTTCGACCCAGCCCTTGACGCCGGCCAGCGCGCCCGCCAGGTTCGCCGGCTCGGTGCCGCCTGCCTGCGCCATGTCCGGACGGCCGCCGCCCTTGCCGCCGACCTGCTGCGCGACGAAGTTCACGAGCTCGCCGGCCTTGACCTTCTTGCTCGCGTCGGGCGTGACGCCCGCGATCAGGCTGACCTTGCCGCCTTCGACGGCCGCCAGCACGATCGCCGCGCTCTTCAGCTTGTCCTTCAGCTTGTCGACAGTTTCGCGCAGCGTCTTCGCGTCGGCGCCGTCGAGCGTCGCGGCCAGCACGTACACGCCGCCGATTTCGATGGCCTGCTGCGCGAGTTCGTCGCCCTGGCTCGATGCGAGCTTCGACTTCAGCGCGCCCAGTTCCTTCTCGAGCGACTTCACCTGGTCCTGCACCTGCGCGATGCGCTGCGTGAGCTCCGACGGCTGCGCCTTCAGCGCGGCCGCGGCTTCGTTCACGCGGGCGTCGAGATCCTGCACGAAGCGCACCGCGTTGTCGCCGGTGATCGCCTCGACGCGGCGGATGCCGGCCGCGACGCCGCCTTCGACGACGATCTTGAAGAAGCCGATGTCGCCGGTGCGGTGCACGTGCGTGCCGCCGCACAGTTCGCGCGAGAAGCCGAGGTCGAGCACGCGCACTTCATCGCCGTACTTCTCGCCGAACAGCGCCATCGCGCCGCCCTTCACCGCTTCGTCGTACGGCATCACGCGCACGATGCCCGGCGCGTTCGCGAGGATTTCGTTGTTGACGATCTGCTCGACGCGACGGATTTCGTCGTCCGTCATCGGCGCGTTGTGCGCGAAGTCGAAACGGGTCTTGTCGGCGTCGACGAGCGAGCCCTTCTGCTGCACGTGCGCGCCGAGTACCTCGCGCAGCGCCTTGTGCATCAGGTGGGTGGCCGAGTGGTTGCGCTGCGTGCGCGCACGACGGTGCGCGTCGATTTCCGCGCGCAGCACGTCGCCGACCTTCAGCGTGCCCTGCTCGAGCGTGCCGTGGTGGCCGATCACGTCGGCCTGCACCTTCAGCGTGTCGGCCACCGCGAAGCGCGTCGACGCATTCGCGAGCACGCCCTGGTCGCCGACCTGGCCGCCGGATTCCGCGTAGAACGGCGTGTGATCGAGCACGACGACCGCATCCTGGCCGCCCTTCACTTCGTTGACCGACGAGCCGTCGACGTACAGCGCGACGACCTTCGCGTCGTCGAACGCGATTTCCTCGTAGCCGTGGAAGGTGGTCTTCGCGCCCGTGTATTCGAGGCCCTGCGTGGCCTTGAACTTGCCGGCCGCGCGTGCCTGCTCGCGCTGGCGCGCCATCGCGTCGTCGAATGCCGGCTCGTCGACCGTCATGCCGCGCTCGCGGCATACGTCGGCCGTGAGGTCGAGCGGGAAGCCGTAGGTATCGTGCAGCTTGAACGCGAGTTCGCCGTCGAGCACCTTGCCGCCCTTCGCTTCGACGTCGGCCAGCGCGCCCTCGAGGATCGACATCCCGTGCTCGATCGTTTCGAAGAAGCGCTCTTCTTCCTGGCGCAGCACGTCGGTCACGCGCTGTTCGGCTTCCTTCAGCTCCGGATACGCGACGCCCATCTCGGCGACGAGGTCGGCCACCAGCTTGTGGAAGAACGAACCCTTGCGGCCGAGCTTGTAGCCGTGGCGGATCGCGCGGCGCACGATCCGGCGCAGCACGTAGCCGCGGCCTTCGTTGCCGGGGATCACGCCGTCGACGATCAGGAACGAGCACGCGCGGATGTGATCGGCGATCACCTTCAGCGAGTTGTTGCTGAGGTCGCTGATCTCGGTCACGCGCGCGGCGGCCTTGATCAGGTTCTGGAACAGGTCGATCTCGTAGTTGCTGTGCACGTGCTGCAGCACCGCGGCGAGGCGCTCGAGGCCCATGCCGGTGTCGACGGACTGCTTCGGCAGGCGCGTCATGTTGCCCTGCGCGTCGCGGTTGAACTGCATGAACACGAGGTTCCAGATCTCGATGTAGCGGTCGCCGTCTTCCTCGGCCGACCCCGGCGGGCCGCCCCACACGTCCGGGCCGTGATCGTAGAAGATCTCGGTGCACGGGCCGCACGGGCCCGTATCGCCCATCGTCCAGAAGTTGTCGGACGCGTAGCGCGCGCCCTTGTTGTCGCCGATCCGGATGATGCGCTCGGCCGGCACGCCGACTTCCTTCGCCCAGATGTCGTACGCCTCGTCGTCTTCCTGGTAGACGGTGACCCACAGCTTTTCCTTCGGCAGCTGGTAGACCGTGGTCAGCAGCTCCCACGCGAACTTGATCGCGTCGTGCTTGAAGTAGTCGCCGAACGAGAAGTTGCCGAGCATCTCGAAGAACGTGTGGTGGCGCGCCGTGTAGCCGACGTTCTCGAGGTCGTTGTGCTTGCCGCCCGCGCGCACGCTGCGCTGCGCCGTCGTGGCGCGCGAATACGGTCGCGGGTCCGTGCCGAGGAAGACGTCCTTGAACTGGACCATGCCCGAGTTCGTGAACATCAGCGTGGGGTCGTTACCGGGCACGAGGCTCGACGAGCGGACGATCGTGTGGCCCTTCGATTCGAAGAATTTGAGGAATTTCTCGCGGATTTCGGCAGCTTTCATGGCGTGCGGGGGACAGTCTGGCAAAGACGGCTTCAAACGCCGTCGCCCTTGGCGGGGCGCGCGGCGGCATGGATTCGGAAACGATCGATTATACGGGATCGGGGCCGGCTTCCGGGCAAAGCGCCGGCAAAGCGGCTCGGCCATCCGGCCGGCTCGGCTGGGCCACCCGCGCGGCCGATTCGCCTTAAGATGCTCGGCATGCCAATCGGCCTTGCCGGGCAACGGAGGCCAGCCATGAAAGGAGACGATTCGACGATGGGTGCCCTGAGCCATATCCGCGTGCTGGACCTCACCCGCGTGCTCGCGGGCCCGTGGTGCGCGCAGACCCTCGCCGATTTCGGCGCGGACGTGATCAAGGTCGAGCGCCCGGGCGCCGGCGACGACACGCGCCACTGGGGGCCGCCGTACCTGAAGGACGCGGACGGCGCGGATACCGCCGAGGCGGCGTACTACCTCGCGGCGAACCGCAACAAGCGCTCGGTGACGATCGACATCGCGACGCCCGAAGGCCAGCAGATCGTGCGCGAACTCGCCGCGCAAAGCGACGTCGTGCTCGAGAACTACAAGGTCGGCCAGTTGAAGAAATACGGGCTCGATTACGAATCGCTGCGCGCGGTGAAACCCGATCTCGTCTACTGCTCGGTCACCGGCTTCGGCCAGACCGGCCCGTACGCGCACCGCGCGGGCTACGACTTCATCGTGCAGGGAATCGGCGGCTTCATGAGCATCACCGGCGAGCGCGACGGCGAGCCGGGCGGCGGCCCGCAGAAGGCCGGCGTCGCGATCGCCGATCTCGCGACCGGCCTCTACTCGACGATCGCCGTGCTCGCCGCGCTCGCGCACCGCGACCGTACGGGCGAAGGCCAGTACATCGACATGGCGCTGCTCGACGTGCAGGTCGCGCTGCTCGCGAACATGAACACCAACTTCCTCGCGAGCGGCACGCCGCCGATGCGCTGGGGCAACGCACATCCGAACATCGTGCCGTACCAGACGTTCCAGACGAGCGACGGGTGGATCATCGTCGCGGTCGGCAACGACGGGCAGTTCCGCAAGTTCGTCGAGGCCGGCGGCCGACCCGAACTGGCCGACGACGAACGCTTCGCGACGAACCCGTCGCGCGTGCGCCACCGCGACACGCTGGTGCCGATCCTCGCGGAGATGGTGAAGGCGCGCGGCAAGGCCGACTGGATCGGCGTGCTCGAAGCGGCCGGCGTGCCGTGCGGGCCGATCAACGATCTGGAGGAAGTGTTCGACAACGAACAGGTCGTCGCGCGCGGGATGCAGGTGTCGCTGCCGCACCCGTGCGGCGCCGACGTGCAGCTCGTGCGCAACCCGATCCGGATGAGCGCGACGCCGCCCGACGCGCGCACGGCCCCGCCGCTGCTCGGCGCGCAGACCGACGACGTGCTGCGCGACATGCTCGGCTACGACGACGAACGGATCGCGGCGTTGAAGGCGAAGCAGGCGATCTGACGAACGGCCGCTTCAACGGCTCGCGCGGCGGCGCCTAGCGGGCGAGCGCGTCGAGCCAGCCGCGCGCGGCCGGCCAGTCGCCGAGCCCGCTGTCCGCGTTGATGTGGCCGCGCGGGCCGATGTCGCGAAACTCGCTGCCCCACGCGTGCGCACAGCCGCGCGCGAACGCGAGCGAGCCGTACGGATCGTCGCTGCTCGCGACGACGCAAGTCGGAAACGGCAGCCGCTCGTGCGGCACGGGCCCGAAGCCGTGCGCGTCGGCCGGAAACGCCGGGCCGCCGGGATCGGGCAGTGCGACGAGCAGCGCGCCGCGCACTTTCGCGAGCGCGGCCGGGCGCGCATAACGCGTCGCCCACCACGCGGCGGTCAGCGTGCCGAGGCTGTGACCGGCGATCAGCACCGGCCCGCGCGCGGCTTCGACCGCACGATCGAGCGCGAGACACCAGCCGTTGCGGAACGCACGATCCCAGTCGGGCATCGCGACGCGCGAGAAGCGCGCATCGGCACGCTCCCAGCGGCTCTGCCAGTGAAGCGGGCCCGAATTGGCGTAACCCGGCAGGACGAAAACGAGGGGGTCGCTCATGAAAGGATTCGTCGACGGATGGTGTCGTAATGTGATGTCGACGAAGTGTCGCACACCCTCCTCTCCCTGATGCTGCCTGTCAAAAACCGGAAGGGTATGCAGCGGGTCGTGATGCGTTCAGGACGATGTCACGACCGACCGGCGCGCATGCGCGCCGGCTTCGATCAGCGTACGCCGGCGCCGACCAGGCCGCCTGCCGCCGCGCCGGCAACCGTGCCGACCGGGCCGCCCGTGATCAGGTAGCCGAGCGCGCCGCCCGCGGCCGCGCCGATACCGGCATTACGTTGCGTATGCGTCATCGCGCATGCGCCGAGTTGCGACAGCGCCGCGACGATCACCGCGGTACGAACCAGAAAAGTGGTCTTCTTCATCATGATTATTGGCTTCCTCCCGCCACGCAATTACGCGAATGGCGGCATTGAATCGGTGAAGCCATCATAGGAAAACCCGAACGGCGCGAGCAATCCGATTTACGTCGTGTTACAGCGGACACACTATCGAGATATTGCGGTACGCATCGCGAACGCACCGCCCTTCACCCGCAAGCCGCGCGGGACGGACCCCGGTCAGGTAGAATTACAGGATTAAACCGGCGCGACGCGCCGACACAACCTGACGCCAACCGCATGAGCACCGAACGCAACGACGCCCCCGCGGCTTCCAACTTCATCCGCAACATCATCGACGACGACAACCGCACCGGCAAATGGGGCGGCCGCGTCGAAACGCGCTTCCCGCCCGAGCCGAACGGCTATCTGCACATCGGCCACGCGAAGAGCATCTGCCTGAACTTCAGCGTCGCGCGCGACTACGGCGGCGTGTGCCACCTGCGCTTCGACGACACGAACCCGGAAAAGGAAAGCGTCGAGTACGTCGACTCGATCGTCGACGCGGTGCGCTGGCTCGGTTTCGACTGGCGCAAGGACGCGGTCGACCACCAGTATTTCGCGAGCGACTACTACGACAAGCTGTACGAGTTCGCCGAGCTGCTGATCAAGCGCGGCAAGGCATATGTCGACAGCCAGAGCGCCGACGAAATGCGCGCGAACCGCGGCTCGCTGACGGAAGGCGGCAAGCCGTCGCCGTTCCGCGACCGCTCGCCCGACGAGAACCTCGACTTGTTCCGCCGCATGAAGGCCGGCGAGTTCAAGGAAGGCGAGCACGTGCTGCGCGCGAAGATCGACATGGCTTCGCCGAACATGAACATGCGCGACCCGGTGATCTACCGGATCCGCTACGCGCATCACTACCGCACCGGCGACGCGTGGTGCGTGTATCCGATGTACGACTACACGCACTGCATCTCGGATGCGCTCGAAGGCATCACGCATTCGCTGTGCACGCTCGAATTCGAGGATCACCGCCCGCTGTACGACTGGGTGCTGAACGAACTCGCGGAAGCCGGCGTGTTCACGCGCCCTCTGCCGCAACAGATCGAATTCTCGCGGCTGAACCTCACGTACGCGATCACCAGCAAGCGCAAGCTGCTGCAGCTCGTCACCGAAGGCCACGTCGACGGCTGGGACGACCCGCGGATGCCGACGATCGTCGGCGTGCGCCGCCGCGGCTTCACGCCGGAGAGCATCCACCTGTTCTGCGAGCGGATCGGCGTGACGAAGATCGATTCGTGGATCGACATGAGCATCTTCGAAGGCGCGCTGCGCGACGACCTCGACGACAAGGCGGCGCGCACGGTCGCCGTGCTCGATCCGCTGAAGCTCGTGATCGACAACTATCCGGAAGACCTGGAAGAAGCGTGCACGGCGCCCGTGCATCCGCATCACCCGGAGCGCGGCGTGCGCACGTTCCCGATCTCGCGCGAGCTGTGGATCGAGCGCGAGGATTTCGTCGAGAACCCGCCGAAGGGCTATTTCCGCCTGTTCCCGGGCAACAAGGTGCGCCTGCGCTACGGCTACGTGATCGAGTGCACGGGCTTCGACAAGGACGCCGACGGCAACGTGACGGCCGTGCACTGCAACTACTTCCCGGACAGCAAGTCGGGCACCGAAGGCGCGAACACGTACAAGGTCAAGGGCAACATCCACTGGGTCAGCGCGAAGCATGCGCAGCCGGCCGAAGTGCGGATCTACGACCGCCTGTTCAAGGAGCCGCATCCGGACGCGGGCGGCGCGAACTTCCTCGAGGCGCTGAATCCCGATTCGAAGAAGATCGTGCAAGCGTACGTCGAGCCGGGCAACAGCGACATCGCGCCGGAAACGCGCCTGCAGTTCGAGCGGCACGGCTACTTCGTTGCCGACCGCGTCGATTCGAAGCCGGGCAAGCCCGTGTTCAACCGGATCGTCGGGCTGCGCGACAGCTGGGGCAAGCCGGCCTGACGGCCTGCTCCGCGTGCGGCGCGCGGCCTCGGGCCGACGTCGCGCGACCATGAAAAAACCGGCTCGAGGGCCTAATGCCGTTCAGTTAAGAACTGAACGGCATTTTTTATTAGCAGCGCCACCCGATAGAACGGGTGGCGTTTTTTTGCAATCGCGTCGCATGACGCGCCGGGTTGCCATCGTGCTTCGGATTTCAGTGCGCGGATTCGCGGGTGGCGCAAGCGCGCCGGAGACGCTGGGCGATAGTCAGGCACTCGCCAGGACGATCGCAATGAGCCTGGCATTCACACGTCTCAAAATGGAGAATTGGCCATGAGCAGCCCGTCGGGAATTAACCGTTCGTCACCGAGCACGCGGCAGTTGGAAACATCCCAGGTTATCGCCCCGCGCCCCGACAATTCGCGTCCCGGCGGGAGCGTATCGGGAGGCGGATCGTCACCACAGCTCCAGGCTTTGACGCCTCATTCGAGTACGGCGACACTGGTAACGAACAGGCCCCCCCTGCCCTCCGCACGCGCGTCATCGGCACCCGCACCGGAAACCGGCTTTTCACCGGCGCCGACGAGAGGAGGCGCCAAGGACTGGGCGGAATGGTATGCAGCCAACGCGTCGAAAGTCGGCACGTCGGCGGGCGACGTAGCGGCAGGAAAACAAAGGAAGCTGCCGGAAGAACTCCCTCCGAGGCTCCAGGAGGCGCTCAGATTCCTCGAGAAAACGGATGACCTCAAACAATATAGCTCTCCGAACGAACTTATCGACCACCTCAGGCAAGTGAACGACTCTCGGCCGGGTGTGGAATTTTTCAGCGAGACCAAGAGCCAGTTTCGCGTTTTCCCCGGTGAAATGGACCCCTCCAAAAATGGGTTCCCGAAGAATTGGGACCTTGGAACACCCACGGCGCATGCGGTTCCGACCGAACTGGACCCGGCGACCACGACCTCCCTCGCACACGTCACCCGGCCGAGTGCGCTTCGCCACTTCGATCACGCACGGGTCAATGTGGACAGTGGAGAGGGAGAATTCGGCAAAGGATTCTATCTGACGACCGGGCACGAGACCGCCGCACAAAACCAAATTGCTTCGGTCTGGAACAAGCCGGGCGCCAAGGAGAACCTTCAGGAGGTGCTTCGCTTCGACGTCGGAAACAACGTGTTGCGCAAGATGGTCGAGACGGATGGACAGCGCGATTTCCTCGTCCATGTGATGCAGAATCGCAATGGTTACCCGGAGGACATGACCGAGCAGGCTGCCGTCGAGATGATCAATCAGATCAACGCGCAGGGAAAGGTTCTGATCTTTCCCGACAACAAGGACACCAAGGTCAAGATCGACTCGACCAACGAGAAGAGTTGGCACGAGTATGTCGAAATGAAAGGCGGGACCGGCGATCACTATATGGTGATCGGTCCGCAAAAGCCGGACGACCTACAAGGCATCCGGCAAATCGCGATGCGTTATCAGATGGGCGAGTTCATGATCAATTCGGTTCCGCGCTCGCATCAACAGATGTGAACCGAACAGGTGGCGGTGGCCCGTACCGGCCCCGCTTCTGGAAAAGACCGGGCATCGCCCTAATGCCGTTCAGTTAAGGTCTTTCCGAAGATATCGAACGGCATAACGAGCCGGACGGGATTTGACGGCCCGATCGCATTTGCGGTCGGGCCGTTTTACGTTGATGAGCAGTTTGAGGTGCTCGCGCAGTCGTTTGAGAACGGCGGGAAGCTTGGCCAATGCTGGCGTACGTGCAGCCCACATCATCTCGTGCTGGATGAGATGGAAGGAGCGGACGAAACTGAGTTCGGTCGGCTCGCACTTGGCCTCGAAGGCAGCACTGGCCATTTCGCGGCGGACAGGTTCGGCGATCAAGGCGCCCCAGATTTCCTGATAAATGCCCTCGACAGTCCGACTGCGTAGCGTCAGTTCGCTGCCAAGCATGGATTGCTTGAGTTCGCGATAGCTGGTTTCGACCTGCCAGCGACGTTCGTAGCAGGCATCCAGATCCGCCACCTTGAAACGACGTCGATCGGTCAACGAAGTCAGCAGTACCCGCTCGCGGCCTCCGGCATCAAGCACACGAATCGCACGAGCCGTCCACCATTCAGGCAGCCGACTTAGGTCGGCGAGCGCTGCATCCAATAGGAAGGTCAGCTGGTCGCTTAGCATCGCGACCAAACTTAACAGCTTGCCGCTCCGTTTACAACTCCAACCCTAAAAACAAAAATGCCGTTCAGGTCTTAACTGAACGGCATTAGGCTCGAGGGCCGGTTTTTTATTGCATGCAACGAAGCCAAGCGACGCGGCAACGGAAGCCACCGCATTCATTCACGCACCCGACAACCGCCGATGCAGTTCCGCGAGCGACAGCTTCGTGCGGAACAAGCGCGCGAGGCTGCGGCTCGCATACGCGTCGATATCGCCCGGCGCGGTCCAGCGATACGCATCCATCTCGGGAATCATCGAGCCGTCGCGACGGCTCGGGAACAGCGACGTGCACGTGCACAGCGCGGGATCGATCTCGCCGTCCGCCACCTGCACCGCAAACAGGTGCAGGTCCTTGTCGTGCCGGTACGCGAAGCGGCCGAGATCGAGCAGTCGCGCCGGCGCGAACTCGATGCCGGTTTCCTCGAGCAGCTCTCGCAGCGCCGCGTCGGCCGGCGTCTCGTCGGGCTCGCCCTGCCCCTTCGGGATGTCCCAGTGCGTGGTATCCGTCGCGTGCGCGAGGAACACGCGGCCGGCCGCATCGAGGATCACGACGCCGCACGACACCGTGCGCGGCGCGTCGCCCCGCTTCGTCACACGCGTGCTCAGCGCTTCTGCAACTGCCACTTGCCCGCGGCCGTCTTGCAGTAGACGGGCTTGAGCGTCATCGTCTGGCCCTTCGCGGTGATGTCGGTGGCGATTTCGCGGCAGGTCTTGCCGTCCGTCTCGGTCGTGGTCGGCGTGAGCTTCGCTTCGATCTGCGTGCGGCTGCCGCTGTTCTGCCACGTCGTGGTCTCGCCGTCCTTGCCTTCGTCGCGCACCTTCGCGGCGGCCTTCGACAGCGACGCGGTGTCGGCCTTGCTGAAATAGCTGAGCGGCGTGTCGTTCAGGAAGTTCAGGTTGTTCTGCGCGTGGGCGGGCAGCATCGCGGCTGCGCACGCGGCGCCGGCCAGCATACGCGTGACGATGGAAAGGGATGCACGCATCGACATGTTGTTCTCCTTGGATGTTCGATCGAACGGCGCGGTGCATGCCGGCGAACCGGCACGCGCCACGCCCGTCAGCGAGCGAGCATAGCATGCGTGCCCCGTGCGACGCTTTTGGGCCTGTTCCCGTTATTGGCGGGAACAAGCCCTAGCGGGCCGCCTGCGTCGAAGCGGGTTGATATCCGTCAGTCAGCGTACCCAGGAACGCGATCACGTCCTTGATCTCGGCCGCATTCAGCGCCGGCTGCTCGCCGCGCTTGCGGTCGAACGGCGGTTCGCGGTTGATGTTCGGCCAGTAGCGCTTCGGCAGATCGTCGTAGATCTGCACCTTGCCGTGCACGACCGCGTAGAACTTCTCCGGATGAATGTCGCGCTCGACGTAGAAGCGCATCACGTCCTCGAGCGAGTGATACACGCCGTTGTGGAAGAACGTCTTGCGCAGCGCGACGTTGCGCAGCGACGGCGTGCGGAACAGCCCGCAGAATTCGTCGCGGCCCTTCAGGTCGGTGCGTTCGGGGCCGCACGCGCCGAGATCGTGGAAGCTCGGGTCGCGGTTCACAGGCAGCGCGCGGTTGCGCGGCACCGCGATCGCGATCAGCCCGAAATCGCTGAACTGCGGCGGGCCGCCTTCGAGCGTGCGCTGGCTCACGTGGCAGCTCGCGCAGTTGCCCTTCTTCTCGTCGTTGAACAGTTGCAGCCCGTGCAACTCGGCGGGCGTGAGCTGCGCGCGGCCGGCCAGGTACGCGTCGTACTTGCTCGTGTACGGATCGAACAGCGCCGGCTGCTGCTGGAACGCATCGAGCGCACGCAACACCGCGTCGAACACCGCCTGATCGTCGCCGAGCACCCGCTCGCCGAATGCCTTGCGGAACGCGTCCGCATACGGCGCCGCGCGCACCGCCTGCGCGACCCGCGCCGGCGAGCTGCTCATCTCGAACGGCGACAGGAGCGGAATGCGCGCCTGCGCGTCGCGGGTGTCGACTCGGCCGTCCCAGGTCAGCCCGCCGGTCGGGCCCGCGTCAATGCTTTCGTCGCCCTCGTCGGGCGAATCGTGGAAGTGCTCGCTGAACGGCGGGATGCCGCGCAAGTACTTCAGCGACGGCGCCGCACGGAACCCGGTGCGATGCATGTCGTCGCCGCCGAGTTGCACCGACAGCGCGTTCGGCGGCCCGAACGCATGGTCGGCGCTGTGGCACGTCGCGCACGCGAGCTTGCCGGAGCCCGACAGCGACGGATCGAAGAACAGTTGCTTGCCGAGCGCCGTCATCTGCTTCACGCCCTCGAACACCTGCGCGCGTGTCTGCGGCTGGCTGGCCGGTGCGACCGCGGGCGCGGCCTGGGCGGCCGGCACAACGGCCGCGGCCGGCGAATTCGCGCCGGGCCGCGCATCGCAACCGGCGAGCGCCGCGAGCCCGGCAGCCAGCGCCAGGGCCGCCGCGGCATGGATCAGCGATCGCGCGGACGCAAGGGATTTCGGGGTGGTGGGCATCGTCGTTCTATTTGGTAGCGGTGGGCAATCGGCCGGAGCTTATGTCAGTTCCGTGACCGTCGCGTGACGTTCAACCGACAGTCAATTGAAAGCACCCCTACACCCGCCTGTCAAATGGGTTCCAGATAATGCGCGCAGCCGGTCGGCGCCCGGCGCCTGTCGCGCCGGCCCTACGCCAACCCGGTTCCCACACGCGACCAACGACGAAAGAGAGAACATCGCATGAAGAAGCACGCCTGGATTCGCTACACGCCGATCGCCCTCGCGGCCGCGCTCAGCCTGACCGCCTGCGGCGGCGACGACGTCACGCAACAGGGCCTGTCGGCCGTCAAGAACGTTGTCGTGATCTACGCGGAAAACCGCAGCTTCGACAACCTGTACGGCAACTTCCCGGGCGCGAACGGCCTGCAGAACGCGACGGCCGCGAATTCGGTGCAGAAGGATCGCGACGGCTCGACGATGGCGACGCTGCCGAAGGTCTGGGGCGGCCTGACCGCGACCGGCATCACGCCGGCAGTCACCGAGGCGATGACGGCGAACCTGCCGAACGCACCGTTCGCGATCGACGATCCGGCCGGCTTCAACCAGCCGATGAGCATCGCGACGCGCGACATCGTGCACCGCTTCTACCAGGACCAGATGCAGATCAACGGCGGCAAGAACGACATGTACGCCGCGTGGACCGATGCCGGCGGCCTGACGATGGGCCACTACACGCCGGACCCGTCGAAGCTGCCGCTGTGGAAGATCGCGCAGCAGTACGTGCTCGCCGACAATTTCTTCATGGGCGCGTTCGGCGGCTCGTTCCTGAACCACCAGTACCTGATCTGCGCGTGCGCGCCGTTCTACGCGAACGCGAACACGAGCCCCGCGGCCGGCAAGATCGCCGTGCTGAACGCGGACGGCAAGTCGCTGAAGGTCGCCACGAACTCGCCCGCCTCCGCGCTGAGCGGCCCGCCGAAGTTCGTCAACGACGGTGCGATCACGCCCGACTTCTTCGCGGTCAACACGATGCAGCCGCCGTATCAGCCGAGCGGCAACAAGGCGGCCACGGGCGGCGACCCGCTGCTCGCCGACCCGGCCAACGCGTCGACGATGCCGCCGCAGACGGCCACCAACATCGGCGACCTGCTGACCAGCGCGAACGTGTCGTGGGCATGGTATAGCGGCGCGTGGGGCCAGGCGCTGCAGGCGAGCCAGAACGGCACGTCGAACGTGATCTACGGCGCCGACCTGTCGACGCCGAACTTCCAGCCGCACCACCAGCCGTTCAACTACTTCGCGAACCAGGCACCGGGCACCGCGAACCGCGCTCAGCGCCTGCTCGACGGCGGCGCGAACGGCGCCACGTTCATCCAGGCGATCGACGCGGGCGCGCTGCCGGCGGTGACGTTCTACAAGCCGCAGGGCAACCTGAACGAGCACCCGGGCTACACGGACGTCACGTCGGGCGACCAGCACATCGCCGACGTGATCGCGCACCTGCAGGCGAGCCCGCAGTGGAAGAACATGGTCGTGGTCGTCACGTACGACGAAAACGGCGGCTTCTGGGATCACGCGGCGCCGCCGACCGCCGACCGCTGGGGTCCGGGCACGCGCATTCCGGCGCTGATCGTGTCGCCGTTCGCGAAGAAGGGCTTCGTCGACCACACGCAGTACGACACGGGCTCGATCCTGCGCTTCATCACGCGCCGCTACTCGCTGCCGCGCCTCGCGGGCCTGCAACAGCGCGACGACGCGCTGAAGGCCAACGGCGCTCAGCCGATGGGCGACCTGACGAACGCGCTCACGCTGTCGCCGAACCTGTAACGGCATCACGACGGACAGGCCGGCAGCGCTGCCGGCCCGGACGAACGAAGGGCGGCCTCGCGGCCGCCCTTTTTTCACGAGTGCGCGTTGTTGTCGCGCCCCTTCGTCACCACCCGTACTTCAGCTCGACGCCGACGTAGTCGGCGTTGTGCCCGCCCGCCTGCCGGATCGCATCGCCGACCTGGAAATGCACGGCCTCGACCGCGCCGATCAGGTTCGCGGCAATCGTCCAGTCCGCACGCAGCTGCACGTACATCCCCGTCCACAACCCGCCCTTGCCGGCCGTGCCCGGCACCACGGCGTTGCCCTGCTGGTAGACCGCGTCGCCGGTCGTCTCGCGCCACTGGAAACCGAGCGCGCCGAGCAACGCCAGGTTCGGCGACGGTTTCAGCGTCACCGACGGCTTCACGTGGATCAGGTTCGAGTACCCCGTGTAGCCGGCGAGTGTGAAGTAATAGCCGTTCGGAAACAGCGGATTGAAGGTTCCGATGCGACCGTCGTGCGGATGCCGGTCGCCCGACGCCGCATCGACCTGCAGCGCGACGCGCGGCGACCACGGTGCGTCGAGCCGGTAGCCGGCGATCGAACCCACCGCCCAGGCACGGATCGAGCTGCTGCCGACCGTCCCTGTCTGCAGCATCGTTTCGAGATCCCAATCGAAGCGGCCCTGCGTGCCCGTGTAGCGCACGTCCCACACGTCGCGGCGCTCGGCGCCGCTTGCATCGAGAAAGCGCGCGTTGCTGCGGTTGTAGCGCGACCAGTAGCCCGACAGGTCGCCGGGCCCGACCGACTGCCGCTCGAAGCGCACACCGCTGAACGTGAGGTCGCGGTTCGACACGTCGTCGAACGCGGACACGGTGCGGTTCTGCACGGGCTGCGTCGCATACGCGATGAAGCGCCACTTCTGATATTCGTAGTCGGCCCACACCGCATCGAACGCCTGCCGCACGTTCGGGCCGTCGCGCGCGGCGATGAAGCGCTGCAAGTCGAACGCCATCTCCTGCCGGCCGACGCGGAACTTGAACGTGCCACCGCCGAGCGCACCCGTGTAGGTCGCGAATGCCTGTTCGAGATCGAGCGGGTTCTTGTCGACCGGCGAGATCGTGTTCTTGCCGAACGCACGGTCGTCCTGCAACTGCACGAAGAACTGCCAGTGCTGGCCGAGATGCGCATCGGCATGCACTTCGACGCGCTGGATCAGGTACGTGTCCGATTGCGCGGAGCCGATCCCGAACAACGGCGCGTCGTTGGTCTCGAGGCGCTCGCGCAGGTTCACGCCGAGCGAAAGATAGGATGCCGGATCGTTGCCGAGCGGGATGTACTTCAACCCGTCGAGCGGCGCGCGCGGCACGCACGGATTCGCGAGCACCGACCAGTCTTCCTGCCAGCGGTTGAACAGCACGGTCGGCCGCTTGGCCGTGCACGTCGATGCGGGCGCGCTGCCGGCCGCCGCCGGTGCCGCCGCCGTGTCCGCGAACGCCGCATCGGCACCCGCGAGCAGCAACCCCGCGACAACCGACGCGCGAGCGGCCCGGTCGAAGCGGCTGCCTCGTGTCGTTGCGCTGCGCTGCCCGCTTGTCGCGGCCAACCGTTCGCGACCGCTTGCATCGGTCCGGCCCGCACGCCCCCCGCGGCCGCGACGCGTCCGTCCACGCCGAATCATCATGCATCCCCCTGCGTAACGGTACGGGCGGACAACCCCGCGCATGCCGACAGCACCGCGAGCGCGCCGGTGGGTGCGAGCAGCGCCCAGAACCCGACGTGGCGATAACCCAGCGCACCGCACACCGCGCCGAGCGCGAACGCGACGATCGCCGGCAGCATCTTCGCGACGCGCGCGCGTGCCGTCGTACGCACGCTGTCGGTCGTGCCGGCGGACAACAGGTCGACGACGTCGAGGATCGCCTGCGTGACGTTGCCGGTCATCACCGTATTCGGCACGCCGGCGCGCGCGATCACGCGCGGATGCGCGTTCTGCACGCCCATCGCGAACGTGCCGACAAAACCGGCCACCAATACCGGCAGGCTGTCGGATTGCGTGACGGGCGTCGCCCACACGCCGGCCGCGCAGAAGCCGAGCAGCAGCACGGCCTGCACCGCATGCAGCGCTCGCGCGCCCTGCCATGCAGGCCGCGCGGAAAGCGCGCGCGCGATCAGGCTGCTCGCGACGACGCCGCACACGAACGCGGGAAACACGCTGAGCTTCAGCAGGACGCCCTGCCCGAACCCCGCGATGCCCGCGCCGATCAGCACGAAGTTGCCCGTCACGTGCGCGGTGAACAGCCCGAACAGCGCGACGAAGCTCAGCGTGTCGACGAAGCCGGCCACCGCGGCAAGGATCGTGTCCTCGTGCTTCATCGCGTGGCGCCCGCGTGGATCTCGGCAACGTAGCCGCCCGGGAACTGCACGAGCGCCGCGTCACGCCCGTCCGCCGTGTACGACGGCACGAGCACGTTCACGCCCGCGGCCTGCGCCTTCTTCAGCGTCGCGGCCAGATCCGCCACTTCGTAGCCGGTCATCTCGTGCCCGTACGGGTACGGCAGTTGGCCGTCCGTCACGAGCACGGTCATCTTGCCGAAGCCCGACGTGATGCGAATGCGGCGATAGGTGTCGTTCGGCCGGCCGATCTCGATGCCCGGCGCCTTGAGGTTGTCGGACACCACCTTGCCGTTCGAGAACTTGACGAAATCGTGGACGAACTTGCGCACGCTCTGCGGTGACACATACACGCGGTTCTCGGGGATCGTCTGCAGTGCCGCGTAGTTCGGCGCCTGCGTGTGCCAGTACAGCTGCATCTTCACGCCGCCCGTCCACGCGATCACCGCATCGCGGCCGATCGGATCGGGGAACGTGTCGACGATCACTTCCGCGCCATGCTCGCGCGCCACCTTCATCGCCGCGTCCATGTCGGTGACGAGATAACCCGTGCGCTCCGCGCCGAACGGCCAGGGCACGGGCGTCTTGAAGCCGAACACGGAGATCGTGCCCGCCGGCGTGAAGACGAGTTGCGACATCGTCTGGCTCGGGGTCGGCGTGACCTGGAACACGCCCTGCTTCGACTTGCTGCCGCCGAACGTCGCGACGAAGCTGTCGGTGAAGCGATCGAAATCCTCGGGGGCGACGTATACGTGCGTCGTGTCGTATTGCGGCCCGACGGCAAGCGTCGGTGTGGCCGCCGGCGGCACGGGCGGCTTCGCGTACGACGCCGGTGCCGCGACGAGGCCGGCGGCGATCGCAAGCGCGAGCAAGGCGGAACGGATCGTTTTCATCACAGGATTTCCTTGTTGTTTCATCGTCATCGAGTGGTACGGCCGTCGCCGGCCGGATGCTTCGCATCGGCGAGCACGGTCGCGAGCACGAGTGCGGCGATCAGCCCGAGATGCTCGAAAAAGCTGTTGAGCGCCATGAAGCGCGCCACGCCCGTCTGGTTCCAGAAATCGTTCGCCACCAGCATCGCGACGAGCGTCAGCATGCCGAGACTGCCGGCGCCGAGCCACGTGAAGCGGTTCAACACCACGCACAGCGAGCCGGCGATCTCGACCGCGATCGCGAGCGCCGCCCACAGCGCGGCCGGATGCAGGCCGAAATGCGCCTGCTCGGCGACCGCACCGCCGAAATCCAGCGCCTTCGCGACGCCGCCGATCAGGTAGGCGGACACCAGCGCGAGGCGCACGAGCGGCAGGACCCACGGCTGCGCCAGCAGCGCGCGGACCCACGCCGGGTCGCGGAAGCCGCCGGAATCGATCGGGGCCGCCATGTCAGATCGCCCAGCACGAACAGCCGAACGCGCCCCAGAAGCCCTTCGCGTCCGACGTCGGCAATGCGCTACCCCATGCGCTCGCATGCGCATGCGCATGCACGTTGCACGCGCTCGAGCAGCCGCACATCGCGGCGGCCGCCGCACGCTGCAGCGGTGCGCCGTTGCGCTGCGTCGCACCCCAGCCGCCGTAACCACCGTACTCGCGCACCGGCGACCAATCCGGCATCGCGGGCGGAATCGGCGCATCGTGCGATGCGAACGGCCCCGCACCCCATACGATCTTGCCGCCGACCACCGTCAGCAACGCGGTCGTATCCACGATATCGTCCTCCGCGCATGTGAAGAAATCGCGATCCGGGACCATCAGGTCGGCAAGCTGTCCGACCGCGATGCGCCCTTTCTTCCCCTCTTCGTTCGAGAACCACGTCACGTATTCGGTCCACATCCGCAGCGCGGTCTCGCGATCGAGCAGATTGCGCTGCGGATACATGCGCAGCCCGCCGACCGTCTTGCCCGTCACGAGCCACGCAAGCGACACCCACGGGTTGTACGAGGCAACACGCGTTGCGTCGGTGCCGGCCGACACCTTGAGCCCCTTGTCGAGCATCTTCGCGACAGGCGGCGTCGCCTCGGCCGCCTGCGCGCCATAACGCTCGACGAAGTATTCGCCCTGGTATGCCATCCGGTGCTGCACCGCAACACCGCCGCCCAGCGCCGCAATACGATCCATCGATTTTTCGGAGATCGTTTCCGCATGATCGAAGAACCAGTTCAACCCGTCGAGAGGAATTTCGCGGTTCACCTTCTCGAACACGTCGAGCGCGCGGCTGATCGTTTCATCGTAGGTCGCATGCATGCGCCACGGCCAGCGGTTCTGTGCGAGCACGCGCACGACGCCTTCGAGATCGTCCTCCATCTGCGCCGGCAGGTCCGGGCGCGCGACGCGGAAATCCTCGAAGTCGGCCGCCGAGAACACCAGCATCTCGCCCGCGCCGTTGTTGCGGAAATAGTCGGTGCCGTCGTGATACTTGACGCTCTTCGTCCAGTTCACGAAGTCTTCCTTCTCGGCATTCGGCTTCTGCGTGAACAGGTTGTACGCGATCCGGATCGTCATCTCGCCCGCGTCGTGCAGCTTGCGGATCACTTCGTAATCGTCGGGGTAATTCTGCGAACCGCCGCCCGCATCGATCACGCCCGTCACGCCGAGGCGGTTCAGTTCGCGCATGAAATGGCGCGTCGAGTTGTACTGGTATTCGAACGGCAGCTTCGGCCCCTTCGCGAGCGTCGCGTAGAGGATCGTCGCGTTCGGGTTCGCGAGCAGCAGCCCGGTCGGGTTGCCCGCGGCGTCGCGCAGGATCGTGCCACCCGGCGGCTCCGGCGTGTCCTTCGTGTAGCCCACCACGCGCAGCGCGGCCGCGTTCAGCAGCGCGCGGTCGTACAGGTGCAGGATGAACACCGGCGTATCGGGCGCGACCGCGTTGAGTTCCTCGATCGTCGGCAGGCGTTTCTCGACGAACTGGTGTTCGGTGAAGCCGCCGACCACGCGCACCCACTGCGGCGCGGGCGTGATCGCGACCTGCCGCCTGAGCATGTCCATCGCGACGGCGAGCGACGGCACGCCGTCCCAGCGCAGCTCCATGTTGTAGTTCAGGCCGCCGCGAATCACGTGCGTATGGTTGTCGATCAAGCCCGGCAGCACGGCACGGCCACCGAGATCGACGACCTTCGTCGCGCGGCCCGCGAGCGGCACGATGTCCGCGTTGCCGCCGACCGCGACGAAGCGGCCGTCCTTGATCGCGACGGCGGTGGCGACGGGGTTCGCACGATCGAGCGTCGTGATGCGCCCGTTGTGCAGGATGAGATCCGGATGAGTATCGATTGCGCTCATGAAATGTCCTCGATGCGGTCAGAAGCCGAGCCAGTGACGGACCGGTGCGATCGCCTGTGCGCCGATCAGCATGCCGGCGAGGCCGACCAGCGCGATCAGCGGCGGTGCCGGCGAACGCACCTTGATCACGCTGTACACGACGCCGATCAACATGCCGGCGCCCAATGAAAGTAAATAAGATTCCATAATGATTTTTCTCCCGGCCGGATTAGAATCACCTGCATGGCGCGCCCGCCTTCGCGGTGCATCGCATCGGCGGCACGATCCGCTGCCACCGAATCGGTTTCGCGTCCCTGCCACCCGTTCCGACCATGCAACACCTTCCTGATCTCGAAGCCTGGGCCATCTTTGCGCGTGTCGCGGAAACCGGTTCGTTCGCGAAGGCCGCCGACCTGCTCGGCGTGTCGCAACCGACCGTGTCGAAGGCAGTCGCGCGACTCGAAAAGCGCCTCGGCGCGATGCTGCTGTACCGCACGTCGCGCAAGCTGTCGCTCACGCCGACCGGCGAACTGCTGCGCGACCGCGCGATCCGCCTGCTGGCCGATGCGGAGCAAATCGAGAGCGAAGCGTCCGTGCATGCGCTCGAACCGCACGGCCTCGTGCGCGTGAATGCGCCGATGTCGTTCGGGGTGCGCCATCTGTCGCCGGTGCTTCCCGTGTTTCTGGAGCGCTATCCGCGCATCGACATCGACCTCGTGCTCACCGATCACATCGTCGACATCGTGTCCGGCGGCTTCGACGTCGCGGTCCGCATCGCCGAGCTCAGCGATTCGTCGCTGCGCTCGCGCCGGCTCTGCGCGGTGCGCCGGCCGCTCGTCGCAGCGCCCGCATACCTCGATCGGCGCGGCCGCCCCACGCACCCGAGCGACCTCGAACAGCACGTGTGCCTCACCTATACGAACCTGCCGACACCCGAGCACTGGCGCTTTCGTCACGCGGCATCGGGCGAGGAAGTCGGCGTGTCCGTGCATGGACGCATCCGCACCAACAACGCGGACGTGATCCTCCCCGCGCTCGTCGCCGGACACGGCCTCGCGCTGCAGCCCGAGTTCCTGGTGTGGGACGCGATGCAGCGCGGCGAGCTCGAGGAAGTGATGAACGACTGGACGATCGCCGACATCAACGTCAACCTCGTCACGCCGCCCGGCATGCTGCGGGCAGCGCGCGTGACGGCGCTGCTCGAGTTCCTCGCCGAACACTTCTCGCACGCGCCGTGGGCGCTGCCCGTGGCCTGAACGCGCGACGGTCGGCGGCAGGCGATCGCCGCGTCCATCGCGACGATCGCGGCCGGCGGCCCGTTACTTCGCCGGCACGGGCGCGATCGACTCGTGCGGCGTCAGCGTACGCTCGGCCGCCTTGTGGACCATCGTGTACGCGTAATCGACGCCCATCCCGTACGCGCCCGAGTGCTCCTTCGCGATCGCCATCACCGCGTCGTAGCTCTCGCGGCGCGCCCAGTCGCGCTGCCACTCGAGCAGGACCTGCTGCCACGTGACGGGCACCACGCCGGCCTGCACCATCCGCTGCATCGCGAAGTCGTGCGCGTCCTTCGACGTGCCGCCCGATGCGTCGGCGACCATGTAGATTTCGTAGTCGCCTTCGAGCATCGCGCACAGCGCGAACGTCGTATTGCAGACCTCCGTCCACAGGCCCGACACGACCACCTTCTTGCGGCCGTTCGCAGCAAGCGCGTCGCGCACCTTCTGGTCGTCCCACGAGTTCATCGACGTGCGTTCGAGCGTCTTCTGGTTCGGGAACACGTCGAGCAGCTCGGGATAGGTGTGGCCCGAGAAGCTCTCGGATTCCACCGTCGTGATCGTGGTCGGGATGTTGAACACCTTCGCGGCCTTCGCGAGCCCGACGACGTTGTTCTTCAGCGCCTGGCGGTCGATCGACTGCACGCCGAACGCCATCTGCGGCTGCTGGTCGATGAAGATCAGCTGGCTGTTCTGGGGGGTGAGTACTTCAAGCTTCGGGTTGCTCATGACGTGCGTCGTCCTGTAAACGGAAAAAGGAGGGCCTGCCTCGACCGTCGGAACGGGAGGCGCCGCGTGTGAATTGCGCCGGATCGGGATCGTCATCCGGCTCGTAGTATTTAATCTGCAAACGCGCGGCGCGAACACCCACGAAACGGAATCGATCCGATTCCGGAATCGATGCCCGTTCGGGGCAGCTCGCCCTTTTTTTCTTCACGCAAACCCGATACCCTTTCGAAATCTTGACGGCGTGCCCTGCGCCGCCCATCGGCCATCACGGGATGCTCGCCATGAAACCGTATTTCCTGTCGCTGCTCGCCGGCATTCTCGCCGGCGTCATCTACGGCGCGCTCGGCGTGAATTCGCCGGCGCCGCCGATCATCGCACTCACCGGCCTGCTCGGCATGCTGGCCGGCGAGCAGATCCTGCCCGTCGCGCGCCGGATGTTCTCGGGCCACCGGTTGCATACCGCGTGGCGCGACGCGCAGTGCAGCCAGCACATGTTCGGCGCGCTGCCGGGCGGCGCCGCGAACGACCGCAAGCCGTCGTGATGCACGCCATCGCCGCAAGCCGCGCATGACCAACGTCGAGCTGTTTCACTACCTGCTGCTGTTGATCTGCGGCGCGGGCGCGCTCACGTGGCTCGCCGAACGAATCTCGATTCCGCCGGCCGTCGTGCTGCTGCTCGGCGGCTGCGCGGTGGCGATCGCCGGCAAGCGCGTGCCCGACATGGACCCGGCGCTGCTGCTCGCGGCCGTGCTGCCGCCGCTGCTGATGTCGAGCGGGTTCTACACCGCGTGGAAGGAATTCAGGCAGGAGCTCGCATCGATCGCGTCGCTCGCGCTCGGCGCGGTGGCGTTCACGACCGTCGCGGTGGCGGTGGCCGTGCGTGCCGCGAACCCGGCGCTGCCGTGGGCCGCGTGCTTCACGCTCGGCGCGATCGTGTCGCCGCCCGACGCGGTCGCCGCGAAGGCGATCCTGCAGCGCTACCCGCTGCCCGCGCGGCTCGTCGCGGTGCTCGAAGGCGAAAGCCTCGTCAACGATGCATCGGGCCTGCTGCTGTACCAGATGGCCGTGTCGGCCGCGCTCGCCGTGTCGATCACGGCCGCGAGCGCCACCGGCCTGTTCTTCTCGCTCACGCTGATCGGCATCGCGGTCGGCCTCGCGTGCGGCCATGCGATGTGCTGGGTGCTGCCGCGCCTGCGCGACCCGATGCTCGGCATCGTCGTGACCTTCGCGATGGCGTGGGGCAGCTACGGCATCGCGGAAGCTGTCGACGGCTCGGGCGTGCTGTCCGTGGTGACCTGCGGCCTCGTACTCGGCGTGCGCCAGCATCGGGTGTTCGACGCCGACCTGCGGATCAAGGCAAAGGCGACGTGGGAAGCGATCGTGTTCGTGCTCGACGCGCTCGTGTTCATCCTGATCGGTCTCGCGCTGCACGCGATCCTCGCGCGCGTGAACTACGAAGGCGCGGTGCTGATGGCCGGCCTGCGCGTCGCGCTGCCCGCCACCGCCGCCGCGATCGGTGCGCGCGTCGTGTGGGTGTTCGTCGCGATGTGGCTGCCGGGCCGCCTGCGCGCGCCGCGCGCGGGCCACGCGCCATGGTCGTGGCGCGAGGCCGTCGTACTCGGCTGGTCGGGCATGCGCGGCGTCGTGAGCCTCGCGGCCGCGATCGCGTTGCCGAGCAACTTTCCCGGCCGCGACCTGATCCTGTTCAGCACGTTCCTGCTGATCATCGCGACGCTCGTCGTGCAGGGCGGCACGCTCGCGCCGCTGATCCGCGTGCTGAAGCTGCGCCCGGCCGCGCGGCACACGATGTCCGAGCACGCGGCGCGCGCGCATACGTTCGGCGCGGCGCTCGCCGAACTCGACGCGCTCGAGCAGCGCGGGTCGAACCTCGAACGTGCATCGCTCGACCGCCTGCTCACCGAATACCGGAACCGCGTCATGTTCAACGAACGCGCGCATCGGCATGGCGCCGAGCCGGCCGACATGCGCGCGCGGATGCTGCGCGTCGAACTCGAACTCGTCGGCGTGTCGCGCCAGGCGCTGCTCGACCTGCATCGCGACGGCAAGGTCGACGACACGGTGCTGCACCGGATCGAATCGGAGCTCGATTTCGAGGAACTGCGGCTGCAGCGGCTGCTCGAACCGTAACGTCCGGCCAGGCCGCCGCCCTCCCCCTTTCCCCTATGGAACTGCAATGAGCGAACTGTCCGTCGAAGCGAGCATCGGCTCGGTCGATTACCTGGTCCACTTCAGCGATGGCGTCCACCAGTGGCGTGCCGACGAACCGGCGCCGCTCGGCGGCGGCGATGCCGCGCCGACGCCCGTCGCGCTGCTGCTGTCGAGCCTCGGCGCCTGCACCGCGATCACGCTGAAGATGTATGCGCAACGCAAGGGCTGGCCACTCGCCGAAGTGCACGTGAAGCTCGCGCACGAATCGGGCAGCGCGGGCAGCACGATCGTGCGCCGCATCACGCTCGAAGGCGACCTGTCCGGCGAGCAGCGCGAGCGCCTGCTGCAGATCGCGAACGCGTGCCCGGTGCACAAGATCCTCACGCATCCGATCACGATCGACACGGCGATCGCCTGATCGCTTGGCGCATCGACCACGAGACCCCCATCATGTCCGCATCGATCAAGACCCTGCTCACGCCGCGCGAAAGCGACATCGGCAACCTCGTCGTGCGCCGCGTGCTGCCCGCGCGCGCCGCGCGCCTCGTCGGCCCGTTCATCTTCTTCGACGAGATGGGCCCGGCCGTGCTGCCGGCCGGCCGCGGCATCGACGTGCTGCCGCATCCGCACATCGGGCTCGCGACCGTCACCTACCTGTTCGACGGTTCGCTGATGCATCACGACAGCCTCGGCTTCCGGCAGAAGATCGTGCCGGGCGACGTGAACTGGATGACGGCCGGCCGCGGCATCGTGCATTCGGAGCGTTCGCCCGACGAGGACCGTCCGCGCGAACAGCCGGTCCACGGAATCCAGACCTGGGTCGCGCTGCCGGTCGAGCACGAGGACACCGCGCCCGCATTCGTCCATCATCCGGCCGACACGCTGCCGTCGTTCGCGCGCGACGGCGCGAGCGTGCGCGTGATCGCGGGCACCGCGTTCGGGCTTACGTCGCCGGTCGCCGTGTTCTCGCCGACGCTCTACGCGTATGCGGAATTCGCGGCGGGCGGCCAGCTCGCGCTCGATGCGGAGCACGACGAGCGCGGCGTGTATCTCGTCGACGGCGACCTCACCATCGACAGCACGCCGCTCGCCCCCGCGACGATGGCCGTGCTCGAACCGGGCGCGACCGTGGCGCTCGCCAGCGCGAACGGCGCGCGCGTGATGCTGCTCGGCGGTGCGCACCTGCCGGGCGAGCGTTTCATCGAATGGAATTTCGTGTCGAGCGAGCGCGCGAAGATCGACGCGGCGCGCGCGGCGTGGGCCGCGCAGACCTTCGGCAAGGTGCCGGGCGAGGAAGACGAGTGGACGCGCCAGCCGGAACGCAAGGCGCGGCCGGCAGAATAGGCAGGTTCGCCCGCAAGCAGGCGACGGCCGGCACGCATGCCGGCCGTCGTTCATTTACCGCTTCAATCCCATCAGTTTCGCGAGCGTCGGCCAGCGCTCGAGCGACTCGATGAATGCGCGCCGCGCCTGCTCGTCGACATAACGTTCGGGATCGAGCGCGGGCAGATGCCGCGCGAGGCCGAGCACGTCGTTCGGCTGCGACAGGCGATCGTCGTCGCCGTCGCCGGGAAGGATTACTGTTCGTCGATCCATACGCCGTCCGGAGTTTTCACCGCGTAACCCGCGGCCGTCTGCATCGTTACCGTTCCCTCGTTCTCGCCGACCATCCGCGTGCGCGGCAGGTCCGCCGCATATTGCGCGAGCGTCGTGCCGGGCTTGAACGGGCTGTTCGACACGAGGTTCGACAGCAGCTGCGCGAGCGCCAGGAAGCTGGTCGGCTGCTCGATCACGGTCGTCGCGCCGTGGTTGCCCGTAAAGCCGACGAGCCGCACGCCGACCGGCCCGTGCACGATGCGCGGCGTCGGGATCTCACGCAGCCCCGCGACCTGGTTCTTGTCGCCGCGCAGCGCGGCGCCGTGCTCGGGCACGAACACGATCACCGCGCGGCGGCCCGATTGCGCGATCAGGTCGGCGAGACGGTCGAAGTCGCTCATCAGCTTCGTCACACGCTGCGGATACGAGTCGATGCTCGTCACCGAACTGCCGACCACGCGGTTGCCGTCGTGCAGGCTGATCGTGTTGTAGTACAGCGCGACGGGCCCCTGCACCGCCCCGCGCTGTGCATACCAGTTCGCGAGCGTGCCGAAGTCGTCCTTGATCGCCGAGCCGTCGAACGCATGCATCGCGACGGGCGCGGCCGCGTTCGAGACCATCGGCGCGTCGGCCACGCCGATGTTGTCGTGGATCACCTGCAGGAAGTTGTCGAAGTGGCCGTCGTGGTTCAGCAGCGACTGCACCGTGTAACCGGCGCCCGCGAGTTGCGCGAACAATTGGCACTGCTGCGGCGCGGGCTTGTACAGGTCCGCGTGCGCCTCCTGCCCGCAGCTCGCGCGCAGCACGCGGATCGCCGCCGGGCCGCTGTAGCTCGCGGCCGTGCTGAAATTCGAGAACAGGTAGTCGAAGTGGCTCAGCATCGGGTGATTGCGCACCTTCGCGGCATCGAGGTCGTCCCACGACAGCGAGCAGACGTGCAGCACGATCACGTCGAACTGCGCGGCCGGATCGTTGCCGGGATGGCCGAACGCGACCTGCCGCTGCGACTCCTGCGCGCGGAACGTCGCGAGCGCGGCGTTGTGGTCCTCGGGCCGGTCGGCACGCCCCATCGTCGTCGTGCCCGCCGCGTCCGCCTGCTGCGTGGCCGGTGCGACCACGCGCGCCATCAGGCCGCTGCCCGCTTGCCACAGCGGCATCACGATCAGCACGGCCAGCACGAACGTCGCGACGCGCAGCCAGCGGTTGACGATGAAATAGACGATCAGCGCGCCGGCTACCGTCAGCACCAGCACGGGCGGCAACAGGCGCGGCAGCAGTTCCATCCAGTAGTCGAGGCGGAACGTGCTCACTTCGCGCGCGGCGTCGACGATGCGTGCAAGCGGCGGCGCGTGCATCTCGCGCGCGAGCAGCGGCACCGCGATCGCGATCGCCACGAGCTGCCGGACGATGCGCCATGACCGCCGCCGGATCGGCGCGCTCGCCGCGAGCGCCACCGCGAACGCGAGGTTCGCGAGCCACAGCGGCTGCAGGTGCCCGGTCGCGAACAGCGCGAACTTCAGGATGAAATACAGATTCCAGAACGTCATCTAACCCACTCCATGATGAGCGCCGCGTCAGTCGCGCGCCCGGTCGAGCTTCGGCGCCAGCATGGCCTGCAGGCCGCGCGCCGCACCCTTCCACATCCGTACATAACCGTTCACGCCGATGCGCAGCACTTCCTTCAGCCCGCCGAGCGGTGTATCGACGCGCGTGCCTTCGTGCCAGTCGAGCCACGCATCCGCGCGGCCGAACGTGCATTGCACGAGCTGGCGCTCCTGTTCGAGCGTCAGTTCCTCGAAGCTCACGCCGACGTGGGTCGGCGTCACGCGGCTCACGCGCACCGGGAACGGGAACGGCCGGTCGCCGCGCGTCACGCACACCGTCAGCGTGTCGCCGACGGCGAGCGGCAGCCCGGGCACGGCTTCGAGGCCGAGGCCGCCGGTCGAGTAGTCGCTCGTGAAGCATGCGGCGGTCGTTCCGTCGGCGAGCAGCAGCATGGCCGGCACGCGCATCGCGATCCGGTGCGTGACGCGCACCTGCTTGGTCTCGCGCGCGACGGCCAGCGCCGCGCCGAGCATCGCGAGGTTGTACACGGTCCAGCCGAGCGTGATCAGGATCGTCGACGCCTCGTCGCCCTGGTCGGCGGCCAGCCGCCACAGACCCGCGACGATCGCGAGCACGTTCAGCGCGAACAGCACGAGATACGGCTTCGACGTCGACCAGTCGACATAACCTTCGTCGATCTTGCCGCCCTTGTCGGTCACGTTGAACTTGCCGTGCTTCGGGCTGAAGAATGCGACGGTGGTCGGCAGTGCGATGTACCACGCGAGCACCGATTCGTAGACCTCGGCCCAGAACGAATGGCGGTAGCGCCCCTGCATGCGCGAGTTCGCGACGTTCGCGAGCACGAGATACGGGATCACGTAGCTCGCGAGCGCGAGCGACGACGCGTTGATGAAGTACAGGTGGAAGAACAGGTACGCGAGCGGGATCGTCAGGAACACCAGCCGCGGGATCCCGTAGAAGAAGTGCAGCATCGCGTTGCCGTAGCAGATCCGCTGGATGAAGCCGAGCCCGCGCCCGAGGAACGGGTTGTCGATGCGGAAGATCTGCGCCATCCCGCGCGCCCAGCGCGTGCGCTGCTTCACGTGGCCCGCGAGGCTTTCGGTCGCGAGGCCGGCCGCCTGCACGGTCGGCAGGTACGCCGACGTATAGCCGCGCCGGTGCAGCTTGAGCGCCGTGTGCGCATCCTCGGTCACGGTTTCCACCGCGACGCCGCCGACCTCTTCCAGCGCGCTGCGCTTGAGCACCGCGCACGATCCGCAGAAGAATGTCGCGTTCCACAGGTCGTTGCCCGACTGCACGAGGCCATAGAACAGGTTGCCTTCGTTCGGGATCTCGCGGAACGTGCCGAGGTTGCGCTCGAACGGATCGGGCGAGAAGAAATGGTGCGGCGTCTGCACGAGCGCGCACTTCGGGTCGCGCAGGAACACGCCCATCGTCGTCTGCAGGAACGAGCGCGTCGGCACGTGATCGCAGTCGAAGATCGCGATGTATTCGCCGTGCGTCTTCGGCAGCGCGCGGTTGATGTTGCCGGCCTTCGCGTGGCGGTTGTCGTCGCGCGTCAGGTAGTCGATGCCGGCCTCGGCCGCGAACGCCGCGAACTCGGGGCGCCGGCCGTCGTCGAGCAGGTAGACGCGCAGCTTCGCCGTCGGCCAGTCGATGCTCTGCGCGGCGAATACGGTCGGCTTCACGACCGACAGCGGCTCGTTGTAGGTCGGGATGTAGATATCGACGGTCGGCCAGGTGTCGGGATCGTCGGGCAGCGGCACGATCGGCCGGTCGAGCGGCCACGCGGTCTGCACGAAGCCGAGCAGCAGGATCATCCACGTATAGGCTTCGGCGCCGTACAGCAGGTAGCCGGCGATCGCTTCGACCGGGCTGCGGAAGTCGAGCGTCTGCGTCGTGCGCCACCACACGTAGCGCACCGCCGAGAGCAGCGCGAGCGACGCGAGCGCGAGCGTCGGCAGGTGGCCCGGCAGGCGGCGCAGCGCGAGCGCCAGCACCGCGACGATCGCGAAGAACGCGAATTGCGCGCCGGGCATCAGCGGCGACATCCCGGCCGCGATCCACATCAGCGCGCCGGCCACGAGCAGCAGCGGTGCGAGCCAGCGGCGCCGGCCGACGCCGTTCGCACGCGCATCGAGCCAGCCGCCCCAGCGCGTCCACGGCAGGCGCTCGAGCATCGCGTCGATGCGCCGGCCGACCGCGCGCCCGGCCACATAGACGGGCACGACGAACGTGTCGAACCACGCGAGCGGATCGCGCGCGGGCCGGCCGTCGGCCGCGCGCGGCGCGCGCACTATCGACCGCCACAGCCATTCGCGCGGGCTGAGCGGTTGCAGCACACCCCACTCGTGCGCGAGCCGCCGGAACGCGAAGCGCACCCAGCGGCGCACGTGATCGGGCCGGCCCGGCGGCGGTGCGTGGAAGAACACCCGCACGACCCAGTCGAGCAGCGTGCGCTCCGCCGGCAACCCGATGCCGCGCGCGAACCAGTCGGTCGCGCGGCGGCCGAACGCGCGCAGCCGCGGCGCGAAGGCGGCCTTCATCGCGCCGCTCCGGTGCGACCGACGGCGGCCGCCGCCAGCCATGCACCGACCCAGTTCGCGATGCCGTTCAGGTCGTGCGACGCCTGCGAATACGGTGCGTCGTCGAAGATCCAGCTGCCGCGCGCGAGCGCTTCGGGCACGGCAGCATCGACGTGGATCCGCTGCTCGAGCATCGACGCCGGCCCGGCGACCGCGCGCAGCATCGCGATCGCGTCGCGCTGCATGTCACGTGCCGGATTCAGCCGGTTCACGACGATCTGCAGTTCGCCGCCGCCGGCACGCAGCGCGCCGAGCCGCGCGGCCGCCGTCGCGCAGGCGGTCGGTTCGGGCGGCACGACGACGAGTGTCAGGTCCGCGCGGCGAATCGCCTGCTCGGCCTGTGGCGACGGATAACGCGCGGTGTCGACCAGCACGACGCCGTCGGCCGGCAGCGCGATCTCGTCGAGCGCGCGCGACAGCCATGCCGGGTCGGCCGCGAGCCGCGCATCGCACGCGGCCGCGCCGGCCGCGTCGACCTGCCCGTACGGCACGAACAGCACGCCGTCGGCATTGCGCCACGTATGCGCGTGCCACGGCTCGGCGCCGCCGAGCACGCTCTGCGCGAGGCCGTGCTCGGCCAGCGAGTCGAGGCCGAGCGTCGCGCCCATCAGGTTCTGCGCATCGAATTCGACGGCGACGACCGGCCGGCCGCGGCGCGCGAGCAGCACCGCGAGCGCGGCCGCGAGCGTCGTGCGGCCCGCGCCGCCCGTCGTCGACGTGATGGCGATCGTCTTCATCGTGCCGCCTCGCCGCCGTGCTCGTCGCCGGGCTCGGCATCGGGCAGCAGCCGCCCGCGCAGCGCGACCGGCACGAGTTCGCACGGCACCGCGTCGCGCCGGTCGATCCCGCGCGGCGCCTGAAAGCCGCGGCCGATGCCGAGGTGCTGCGCGACGATCCAGACGGGCACCGCGACCACGATGCCGACGACGAAACCGATGACGAGTTCGGCGATCATGCGTCCTCCGGCTTGCGCAGCGGCATCGCGCTGCGGATGGCGCCGCGTGTTCGTGCGGCGGGAATCACGGGTTGCGGCGGCGCCGCGTCGACGCCCGCGGGCGCCGGCGCCGCACCGATCGCCTCGAGCGCGACGATCGTATCGATCGCGTCGATCGCATCGCTCACTTCGCTCGCTTCGTCCGACGCCGCGCCGGGATCGGCGCGCGCCGGCTGCGGGGCCGCGAACAGGTCGCTGTAGTCGGCGATCGGCGCGCGCCGGTTCTCGGCCTTCAGCGCGTCGAGCTCCGTGTCGATGCTGCCCCGCCCGAGGCACACGACGCGGTCGGACAGCGTGTCGACCGGCACGTCGAAGATGCGCGCGAGCGCGTCGTCGGCATCGACCGGCTCGCAGGCGAACAGGAACACGTACAGGTGCCCGGGATCGGCCGTCACGACGTCGCCCGCGCGGCGCGGCCGACAATGCCGCAGCGCGTCGACGTGCGACACGCCCGGCAGCAGCGCGAGCTTCGCGAGCGTGTGCGGCAGCGCGAGCACGGCGCCGCGATCGAGCACCGCGCGGATCCGCAGGCAGAACGCGCCGACCGGCAGATAGCCGAGCACCGAATCGCCGAGCGCGGCCGCAAGCGCCGCGCGATAGTCGGCCGCGACGGGCCGCGCATAGAGCTGGCCGCGCAGCGCGTGCACGGCGGCCTGCATCCGCGACACCGGCAGGTCGCGCGCGACGACGCGGTTCGCGCCGACGCTCAGCAGGAGCATCTCGAACTGCTGGCGCAGCACCTCGCCGCCACGCTCGACGACCGCGATCTTCAGCGCGCCGCCGCACTGCCGGCGCAGCGCGTGCACGTCCGCGCACAACGCTTCGAGCTGCGCATGCGAGCGGAACACGAGCACCGCGGTCGCGGCGTGGGCACGCGCGCAGGCCGCGACGACGGCCGCGTTGTCGTCGACGATTTCCCAGTCGCCGGGCGCGCGGTTCACGCCGTCGAGCACCGCGCGGCTGACGACGACGCGATCCTCGTCGATCGCGAGCTTCAGCCGGCGCGCCGGCTCGGTCGCGCCGGCATCGACGCTCGCCGACAACCGGCCGCCCGGCGCAAAGCGCAGCGGCCGCACCTCGCCGGCCGCGAGCGTGTCGCCCGCGCGCCAGAAATCGACGATCCACAGCAGTTCGCCGTGCGTGCGCTGCATCTGCGCGACGCCCGAGCAGACACCGTGGAAGCCGCTGCGCTGCGTGCGATCCGCACCGCGCACGAGCGGCGGATCGTCGGTGCGCGCATCGGTGCCCGCACGGGCCGCTTCGGGATCGAGCAGCAGCACGAGCGCGATGCGGCGCGTGCGGCACCAGTCGGCGAGTGCGTGCGCTTCGTCGGCAAGCGCGTCCGGATCGTCCCAGCTGAACCAGCGCTGCGCGCCTTCGACGAAATACAGCGAACGCGCACGAAAGCCGTAGCGCTTCATCGCGCGCAAGCCGCCGGTCAGCCGCGCGAACGGGCCCGGCGCCGCGCGGCGCGACGCGTCGCCGGTCGCGCCAGGATCTTCTCCGTCGGCCGGCTCGGCCGCCGCCGGCATCGCCAGCACGCTCAGGTTGCGCGGCCAGCCGGCCGGCTGCGCGCCGCCCGCGAAGCCACGCGCCTGCATTTGTTCGGCGACGCGTGCCGCGTCGCGCGCGAGCACGACCGTGACGTCGCGCGTGCGCGCCTGCCGCGCGCTCTCCCACACGAGTGCGTCGCACGCCGGCGTGCCGCCGGCCGCGTAGATCGCGTACAGGCCGCCCGCTTCCAGTTGCGTCCATGCGTCGGGCAAGCCGTCGATCGCGAGCCGGCTCAGCGTGCCGACGCGGCCGCCGGCCGGCCCCGTGCGCAGCAGCGCGCGCAGGCGGCCCAGCAGGCCGGCGGCGCCGAGCGCGGGACGGGTGGCATCGATTTCCGTATTCACGACGTTCCCCTAGGGTCTGCTTGCACATGGAACGCACATGCGTTGCCACGAGAACGGCCGCTCGCGAGGCGCGGGACGCCGCGAATACTGACGTATCGCCAAGGAGCGCAACGCGGCGGGCGGCCGCTCTCGCGGCAACCCCAAATTAAAAAATCCATTCCAGGGGAATGCCCGGAATCGCCCGTATGGCGGCGTCGCTCGTCGCTTGTTTGGCTCGGCCAAACGGCGCTCCTCACTTCTTGCCCTACGAGCGATTTCGGGCATTCGCATGTACGTTCCATATGCAAGCAGACCCTAGTAATCCGAATAAAGCCGCACCGGCGTCGGCGTGACGAGCCAGCTGGGCTGCGCGCGCGCATCGAACGCATAGCGCAGGTACACGAGTGCCGAACTCGGCGCGTAATCGTGCGACCGGTCGACATGCAGTTGCGCGCCGACGCTCAGGTGCGGATTCACGCGGTACTCGACGATGCCGTTCACGCCGTACGAGAACGACACCCCGCGTGTCGAGCTGCCCGCGTACACGAACCCGGCCGCCACCTGCGCGGCCCGCTGGTCCGAAAACGTCGGGTAAAACAGCGAATCCTTCTCGTAGCTGTTCGAGATCCCGCCCGTGACGGTCAGGTCCCACGACAGCGCGTCGCGCCGCCCCGCCCATTCGATCGGCACGCCGAGCGACAGGTAGCGCTGCGGGCTGTAGTAACCGCCCTGCCCGTACGTGTAGTAGCGCAGGTTCTGCGCGTAGTGCCACGCATTGCCGACGAGCCCGGTGCTGACCTTCATCGTCGCGCGCTCGTACACGGGCACCGTGAACCCGGTGCGCAGCGTGACTTCCGCGTTGCGTTCGACGTTGCGGCCGGACAGCACGCCCGCGCCGAGTTCCGCGAACAGGTTCGTGCGGCCGACGTCGACCGATGCGCGCAGGTTCACGCCGTCGCGGCGCACGCCGCCCCAGACCGCGCCCGTCCACGGGTCGCGCATCCCCGCGTACGACAGCACGCTGCTCGTTTCCGGCCGCCGCGACGCATTCACGCTGAAGCTCGCCGGGCCCGCGTCGAAACGGTAGCGCACGCCGCCGACGAGGTAATGCACGGGGAAACCGAGCGGCGACGTGCCGAGATCGAAGCGCCACGCATCCGTGCGATAGCCGGCGCCGAGCGCGACGCCCGTCGTCGACTGGTGCAGCGAGCCCGGCGGATTCGCGATCAGCGCGGCGGCCTGCTGATTCGACTGGAACGGGGGCGGCAGCCCGCTCGATGCCCTGAGCGCCGCGTAGGTCCCGAACGTCTTCAGCGAATACGCGTTCGGGTCGCTCGTATCGAGCGTGCCCGGATCCAGATGCACGGTGTCGATCTGCGCGAACACATGCCCGTCGTAGCGGATCGGCATCTGCAGGTAGATCGGCACCTGCTGCGCGCGATACGACGAGATGCCTTCGTCGCCCGACTTGTACGCGGGCATCCAGCCGGTCTCGATCTCGGGGTTCCGCCGCTGTTCGAGATCCGCGAACGCGGCCTGCGCGGGCGTCAGGCCGTCGCGGCCCGGGCTCACGCCCGCCGTGCGTTCCTGCGACCGCGACAGCCGGTACAACGACGCCGCGTCGTCGTAGCGGCCCTGTGCCTCGGCCACGCGCCCGGCCGCGACCGTCACGTCCGCACGCGCCGGATACGCGGCCTGCAGCCGGTCGGTCACCTGCGCTGCGTCGTCCGGGCGGCGCAGCGCGTTCAGCCGGCGCACGGCCGACAGTTGCGTGTCGACGTCGTCGTCCGGCGTGCGCGCGAGCACGGCCTGCACGCGCGCGAGCGCGGCCGCGCGGTTGCCGCTGTCGTCGTCGATGCGCGCGAGCGCAAGCTGCGTATCGGCATCGTCCGGCGTGCGCGCGACGACCGGCGCAAGCGCGTCGCGCGCCGCGCCGTAATGGCCCTGCGCGCGTTCGAGATCGGCCAGTTCGAGCGCATGGCGCTTGTCCGCGCGGCCGGCCGGGCTCGCGCGGTCGAGCAGTGTGCGCGCCTGCGCGTAGTCCTGCCGCGCGATCGCATCGTCCGTCTGCCGCAGCACCAGCCGCAGCGACTGGTCCTCGAGCCTCGCCGTCTGCGCGGGCGTCAGCGACGGTTCGCGGCGCAGCGCGTCGAGCCACGCGGCGAGCGCGTCGTCGCGCCCCGCGCTGCCGAGCAGGTCGCCGTAGCGCAGCCGCACGTCCGCATCGGCCTCGCGCGGATGCGCGGCGATCCAGTCGCGCAACGGCGCGAGGCCGCGTTCAGGCTCGCCCGCATCGATCCACTGCGCGCCGATCGCGGCGAGCATGTCGGGATCGTCCGGCGCGCTCGCCTGCGCATGCGCGAGCGATGCCGCGAATGCCGCACGATCGCCGCGCCCGAGCGCGCCGCGCGCGTCGGCCAGCGTGCTTTCCGCGTCGAGCTTGCGCGCGAGCGCGCGCATCCCGTCCGAACGGTGCGCGTCGTCGACGGGCGCGAGCACGGCCTGCGCGCCCGCGATGTCGTCGAGCGAATTGCGGTACAGCGCGGTCGCATAGCGCATCTCGGGCGTATCGCTTTGCGCAAGCCCGTCGTCCATCACCGTGCGGCCAAGCTGCGGCAGCCCCATGTCGCGGTACAGGCGCGCGAGCGCGAAGCGCGTCCACGGCGCGTCGGGCGCCGCGCGCACGGCCGCTTCGTAGCGTTGCGCGGCGGGCCCGCGTTCGCCCTTGTCCGCGAGCGCGCGCGCTTGGTTCGCGTACAGGTCGGCGCGCAGGCCGTCGAGCGCGCGGCGATCGTCGCGGCCCGTCACGCGCCCTTGCAGCGCGTCGAGCAGCGGGCCGATCCGGTCCGCGCGGCCGGTGTTTTCATACAGCGTCGCCGTGCCGCGCACCGCCGACGGGTTCGGCGAACGCGCGGCCAGCAACTCGCGCAGCAGCGGCTCGGCGCGCGCCCAGTCGCGCTGCGCGAGCAGCGCATCGGCGAGCTGCAGCTTCGCGTCCGGGCTGTCCGGCTGCATCGCGAGCGCGGCACGCGCCGCGCGCTCGGCATCCTGCGGCCGGCCCGCGGCGGCAGCCGCGCGGCCTTGCGCGAGCAGCCCCCAGAACTGCGCGGTGCGCGCCAGGCCCTGCCATTTGCCGCGCTGGTCGGTCGCGAGCGTCGCGGCCCGCGCGAACAGCGCGCGCGCTTCGTCGTGCCGCCCTTCGCGCAGACGCAGCAGGCCGAGCCCGCCGACCGCATCGGCGTCGTCCGCGCGTGCATGTGCGGCGCGGGCAAGCAGCGGATCGGCGGCCGCAAGATCGCCGCGCGCGAGCGCCTGCAGGCCGCGCTGCTGCGCGATGTAGCCGGGATCGTGTTCGAGCCGGCGCTGCGCATCGCGCCGGCTGTCCAGTTCGGCAGCGCGGCCGCGGAATTCGGTGTCGTCCGGCACGAGCGCGAGATATGCATGCAGCGCATCGAGATACGCGGGATCGTTGCCGGCCGATTGCAGCACGCGCCGCCACAGCGCCATCGCCTCCGTATGGTCGGCGTCGTCCCGCTTCGCGAGCGACCATGCGATCCGGTTCGCCTCCGCGCGCGTGTCGGCACGCTGGTTCAGCAGCCGCGCGAGCGCCATCGACGCGCTCGTGTCCTGCGGATCGGCCGCGGCCGCGCGGCGCAGCGCGGCGATCGCCGGCTCGCGACCGCCCGGCGCATTCGACACGATCTGGTAATACTCGGCGCCGAGCGCACCCGACGGCGCGCCGTTCGGAAACAGCGCGACGATCCGCCGTGCCGCCTCGTCGGCGCGGCCGCTGCGCGCGAGCAGGCGGATCTGCGCCATCTCGTCGCGCCCGCTCGTCGCGACGCGGTATTCGTCGGCCACCCGCCGCGTCGCGGGTGCGTTCGGCGACTGCGCCTGCAGGCGCGCGAGCGCGGCCTGCGCGCCTTGCGCGTCGCCGAGCCGCAGCAGTACGCGAACCTGCTCGGCAAGCAGTTCGGGATCGCCCGGCGCGATCAGCAGCCCCTTGCGCAGCGCATCGCGCGCGAGGTCGTCGCGATGCTTGAGGCCCCACATCCGCGCGGTGTCGAGCTGGCGCTGCGCGTCGGCGGAAGCGGATGTCGTCGGCGCGGCAGTTTTCGGCATCGCCGCGTCGGTTGCGGTGCCGGGCGCCGCCGCACACACCGACGACGCGAGCCACGCGAATCCCGCGACATGCGGCGCGGCGCGCTTCAGCGGGCGGCGCACGAACGGCCTCCCCAGCAGGCGTCGAGCGTGCCGTCCGCGCGGAACTTGTAGCGGCCGTCGCGCCAGCCGAGGCCGAACAGCGTCAGCACGCTCGTGTAATAGCCGGGTGCCGACTGGCGCGCGAGCGCATCGACGCGGGCCGCCTGCGCATCGGCGAGCGAATGCTGGCCGCGCGCAGCGAGGAACGGCACGGCCGCCGCGGAGAACCCGCCGTTGCCGTCGTTCGGCCCCGCGACGCCCGTCGTCGTATCGACCTTCTCCGGCGGCGCGCCATGCGCGGCGATATGGTCGGCAAACGGCGCGAAACGCGCGAGCAACGGCGCGGCGAGCGGATCGGCGCGGTCGAGCATGCCGGCCCACAGGTACACGCGGATCGCGTTGTACGCGCTCTCCGCATGCGTCTGCGGATCGGGCCCGAAGCCCGTGCCCGCGCGATACAGCGCCCAGTCGGGAGAAAAACCCTTCGGCGCCGTGTCGAGCAGCACGCGCCCGGTGCTCGATGCCAGCGCGGCCCAGCGCCGGTCGTCGGGCAGGCGCGCGCCGAGCGCGCGGATCACCTGCGGCGGCGAATAGCTCGGGTTCACGCGCCACTGGCCGTTGGGCAGCTTGAACCCGGTCGGCCCGGGCAGCAGCGTGACGCCGAGGCCCGGCACGGTCGCGGTTTCCTCGTCGAGCACGCGCTTCGCGAGCAGCGCACCGCGTGCGGTGTAGCTGCGCTCGTGCCATAACCGCCCGGCCTCGACGAGCGCGTACGCGATCCACAGGTCGGCGTCCGACGCCGCGTTCGCGTCGAGCACGCGCCACGCGCCGTCCGGCGCACGGCCCCACAGCCATGCCGGCAGGTGCGCGCTCAAGTCGCCTTGCGCGAGGTTGTTCTCGGTCCATGCGAGGATCGTGTCGAACATGCGCCGGTCGTTCGCGACCAGCGCGAAGAAAAGCCCATACGCCTGCCCCTCCGACACCGTGCGTGAATCGGCCGAACCGACGTCGATCACGCGGCCGTCGGCCGAGATGAAATCGCGCTTGAACGCGTCCCAGCGCGGCCACGCCGCGCTGCATCCGGCGTCGGCCGCATCGGTCGCGCCGGCTCCCGCGGCCTGTGCGCGTCCGGCCGTGCCGGTTGCCGCGCACGCCAGCGCGACGGCCAGCGCGAGCGCCGCGCCGACGCGCCGCGGCGGCCGCGTTGCCCGTCGCTTCGCCATAACCCGCGCCATCCGTTACATCCCCCGTCGACGCGCGGCGATTCTCTGCAGCACGCTGAACACGCCGAGCGCGAGCAGCAGCCCCGCGACGACGCCGACCGCGCCGAGCACGACCGGATGCCGCGCCGCTTGCGTCCAGACGCGCGCATACCACGGCACGAAACCGACCACATAAGGCTCGCCGACACGCAGGCTGTCGACCTGCCCCGGCCGCACCAGCGCGAGGTCGCCCTGCAACTGCGACACGAGGCCGGCGTTTTCGAACACGTTCAGCAGATCGCCGAGGCGCGGCTGGTCGGTCGCCGTCAACGCGACGACGCTGCGGCCGTGGCTGCCCGGCAGCTCGAACCCGGCGAGCGCCGCGAGCGGCCCCGTCTGCTCGATATGCGCGCCGCCGTCGGCCAGGCCGACGCCGTTGCGCCAGCGCTCCTTGACCGTGAACGCGACGCGCGTCGCGCCGTCGCCGCCCGCACCGCCCTGCTCGTCGATCACGAGCGGCAGCGCCGAGCGCCAGTGCGCGAGCAGCGGCGACGCGGGCGAGCCGTCGATCACGAGCAGATCCTTGCTGCCCGACAGCGCCGCGACGTCGCCGGGCCGCGCGACCTGCACGCGCAGTGCCGGGAACCCCGTCCACTCGCCCATGTGGCCGAGCATCGTCAGGTAGGCCTCGAGCTCCTGCGGCGACGGCCGGTCGGGCATCACGACGGCCGTCTGCGACAGGTCGGCGAAACGCGTGAACGGAAAGCCGCTGTTCGCAAAATACGCGAGGTTCGGCAATTGCGCGTAATGGACGAAGTGCGAGAAGTCGATCGTCGAATCGGGATCGATCGCCGCGCGCTGCGGCTCGGTGGACGTGCTCGAGCACAGGCCGGTCTTCTGCGAGTCGAGCGTGAAACGGAACTGCAGCTGGTTGCCGCTGCCGACGCGGAACGCCGGGATGTCGACGTCGCTCGTCACGCGCCCTTCCGGCACCGACAGCAGCGGCAGCTGCATGCGGCCGCGCGCGTCCTCGGCCTGGGCCGGCCCGAGCCGGTACGACTTCACGAGCTGGTCGTTGATCTCGACGGCCAGCGTCGAGTTGTCCTGCACGGTCGGCGCCGTGTAGCGGTAGCGCAGCGTGATCGGCACGCCCGCGCCGTTCCATGAATGGAGATCGGCCGGCACGCGCAGGTTCAGGCGGATCGCGTCGGGCGTCGTGCCGCGCGCTTCCAGCTCGCGCGGATCGGACACGAGTTCGCGGAACGCGATCGGCCGGTTCACCGGCAGCCAGCGCGGCGCATCGTACGGCTTGCGCGGCGCGCCGAGATCGACGTGAGCGACCGTTGCCGCCGGCCCCGACAGCGCCGCACGGCCGAGCACGAGCGTCGCGACCGCGTCGTCGACCTCGGCCGCCGTGCGGCCCGTGACGACGAGCAGCTTGCGTCCCGGCGCGGCCGGGTTGTCGGCGACAGCGAGCAGCGGGCCGTTGACCGACGGCAGCGCGAGGCCGGCCGGCAGCGTCGCGGCCGTGCCGACCACCACCGCCTGGTCGTCGGACGGCAGCGTGGGCGACACCGGGAAGCGCGCATGCCGGTAGTCGGCCAGCGCGCCGAACCACGACGCGAGCACGCCCGCGCTGCGCAGCGTCGCCGAATCGGGCGACGCCGGCAGCACGAACGGCAGCCGCAAGCGGCCGTTGTCGCGCCGGTCGAAGAACGGCGCGGGCAGCAGCGCGAGATCGTTCGGCAGGCGTACCGGCGATTCGTCGAGGATCAGCTCGCTCGTCGGGCTCACGTCGGCCCACAGCGCCGAATTCGACGGATCCTCGCAATGGTCGAGCGTGTAGTGCGCGATCAGGCGCACGCCGATCTGGTTGAAATCCGAGAAGTAGCGCGGATCGATCGGAATGTCCTGCGTGACCGTGCGGCCCGCGCGCGCGGCGTCGAACGGGACGGTCGCGACGACCTCGCCGTTCACCGACACCTTCAGGTGCGACAGCGGGAACACGAGCGACGGCGAATACGCGTAGGTCAGGCGCAGCCGCGCGCCCGTGACCACGCGGTCGAGCCGCACGCCCGCGTGGATCGTACGCGCGTCGTCGGCGCCGCGCAGGCGCAGCGGATCGAACGCGCCGAGCGACGCGAACGGCAGGCGCACGGTCGTCGCCGGCAGTCCGGCGG
>NZ_JAOTQT010000033.1:0-74957 GCF_025685725.1 Burkholderia sp. BKH01
TCTGGAACATGATGATGTCGATGTCGGGCGGCTGGTTCTTCGTCGTCGCGTCGGAAGCGATCACGGTCGGCAACCAGACGATCACGCTGCCGGGGATCGGCGCGTATCTCGCGCAGGCGATCTCGGACAAGAACCTCGGCGCGGTCGGCTGGGTGATCCTCACGATGACGGTCGTGATCCTCGCGTACGACCAGTTCCTGTTCCGCCCGCTCGTCGCGTGGGCCGACAAGTTCCGGATGGAGAACACGAGCTCGGGCAACGCGCCGGAGTCGTGGCTGCTCGACCTCGTGCGCCGCACGCGCCTGATCCATCAACTGCTCGTGCCGGCCGGCTGGTTCTTCGCCAAGGCCGCGCGGATTCCGCTGCGCCTGCCGCTGTCCGGCACGATGCGCTTCACGCTGCCGCGCGTCGAGAAGAAGGCGTCGCGCACGGTCGACATCGCATGGGCGACCCTCGTGCTGATCGGCACGGCCTATATCGTGTGGCGTGTCGTCAGCTTCGTGTCGACCGGCGTGACGATGGGCGAGGTCGGCCATGTGCTCGTGCTCGGGCTCATCACGCTGCTGCGTGTGGTCGTGCTGATCGCGATCGCGTCGGTGATCTGGGTGCCGATCGGCGTGTGGGTCGGGCTGCGCCCGAGGCTGGCCGAGAAGCTGCAGCCGCTCGCGCAGTTCCTGGCCGCGTTTCCGGCGAACCTGCTGTTCCCGGTGTTCGTGATCGTGATCGCGGGCTTCCACCTGAACCCCGACATCTGGCTGTCGCCGCTGATCGTGCTCGGCACGCAGTGGTATATCCTGTTCAACGTGATCGCCGGCGCAACGTCCTATCCGAACGACTATCGTGAAGCGGCGACGAACTTCCGCATCCGTGGCTGGCAGTGGTGGCGGCAGGCGATCCTGCCGGGCATCTTCCCGTACTACGTGACCGGCGCGATTACCGCGTCGGGCGGCGCATGGAACGCGAGCATCGTGTCGGAAGCCGTGCAGTGGGGTAACACCAAGATCGAGGCGCACGGCCTCGGCGCGTACATCGCGCAGACCACCGCCGCCGGCGATTTCCCGAAGATCATCCTGGGCATCGCCGTGATGTCCCTGTTCGTCACCCTGTTCAACCGTCTGCTGTGGCGCCCGCTGTATGCCTTCGCCGAAGCGAAGCTGCGGCTCGACTGAGACCGATTGAGAGCGAAACGCGATGCACAATCCGAATGCTGTAAACGCCCCCGTCCAGACGTCCCAGCCACCGCGCCTCGGCGAGGAAATCCTGCGCGTCGATCATGTCTGCCGCGGCTTCAACAAGACGCAAGGCGAGCTGCTCGTGCTCGACGATGCGAACCTGTCGCTGCGCGAGGGCGAGATCGTCGGGCTGCTCGGCCGCTCCGGCTCGGGCAAGTCGACGCTGCTGCGGATCATCGCCGGCCTGATCGAGCCGACCGGCGGTGAAGTGACCTATCTCGGCCAGCCGCTGCGCGGCCCGGCCGAAGGCGTCGCGATGGTGTTCCAGACGTTTGCGCTGTTCCCGTGGCTCACCGTGTTGCAGAACGTTGAAGCCGGCCTCGAAGCGCTCGGCGTCGGCGCGCGCGAGCGGCGCGAGCGCGCACTCGCCGCGATCGACCTGATCGGTCTCGACGGTTTCGAGAACGCGTACCCGCGCGAGCTGTCGGGCGGCATGCGCCAGCGCGTGGGTTTTGCGCGCGCGCTCGTCGTCGATCCGACGATCCTGTTGATGGACGAGCCGTTCTCGGCGCTCGACGTGCTGACGGCCGAGACGCTGCGTACCGACCTGCTCGACCTGTGGACGCAAGGGCGGATGCCGATCAAGTCGGTGCTGATCGTCACGCACAACATCGAGGAAGCCGTGTTCATGTGCGACCGGATTCTCGTGCTGTCGTCGAACCCGGGCCGCGTGATCGCCGAGATCAAGGTGCCGTTCAAGCATCCGCGCAACCGGCTCGACACCGATTTCCGCAAGCTCGTCGACGACATCTACGCGAAGATGACCGCGCGCCAGACCAACGAGGCGACGAAGAAGGGGCTCGAACTCGGCAGCTGGCTGCCGCAGGTGTCGACCAACCTGATGGCCGGCCTGATCGAAACGCTCGCGATGGCGCCGTACCACGGCCGTGCCGACATGCCGGAAATCGCGCGCACGCTGCATCTGGAAGTCGACGAGCTGTTTCCGATTGCCGAAGTGCTGCAGTACCTCGGTTTCGCGGACGTGCGGGAAGGCGATGTGTTCCTGACGCCGCCCGCACGCGTGTTCGCGGAATTCGGCACGCAGGAGCGCAAGCTGATGTTCGCGGATCACCTGCTGAAGCACGTGCCGCTGGCCGCACGGATCAAGAAGGTGCTGAACGAGCGCCCGGGCCACCGCGCGCCGCGCGTGCGCTTCGAGCAGGAACTCGAGGATTCCCTGTCGGACGGCGCGGCCGAGGAAACGCTCGACGCGGTGATCGACTGGGGCCGCTACGGCGAGATCTTCTCGTACAACGACCAGACCGAAATCTTCAGCCTCGAGGACGTCGAGTCCTGATCGATTGCGCCGGGCCGTGCGGCCCGGCAGCCGCGTGCACCGCGCGTCACGCGGTGCATTGCCCCGTTACTGCAAATTCCCCCACCGATCGACGGCCGGTTCGGCCGCCGCCCATTTCCAGTGCGTGCCTTGCTGGCACGCACTCGCGAAGTACCAGTCGGCCTTGTCGCCGTCCTTCACCGAGAACGCGAATTCCTTGCACAGCGCGAGCGCCGACGAGTACGCGCGCGTGACACGCACTTCGCCTTCGCCGTTTTCCAGCGGCAGCGTGTTCTTCACCTTCCACGGTTTCACTTCGCCGACGGCCAGGCTGCCTGCCGCCTTCGCGATCGCGTCCTGCTGGTTCTGATGGAGCTGCTTCATCGTGCGGTTGACGGCCT
The DNA here is from genome assembly GCF_025685725.1 of Burkholderia sp. BKH01. Lineage (NCBI taxonomy): Bacteria > Pseudomonadati > Pseudomonadota > Betaproteobacteria > Burkholderiales > Burkholderiaceae > Burkholderia > Burkholderia sp. BKH01. The sequence goes on from NZ_JAOTQT010000033.1 coordinate 2,910, forward strand.
CGTCGGTCGCGGCCTGCACGGCAATCCCGACGCCGACGCCGACCGCCGGGTTCGCGGTGACGAGGCCCGTCGCCGCACCGGCGAGCGCGCCGCTCGCCGCGCCGACCGACCCGCAGCCCGACAGCGTGGCCGCCGCCGCGCAAAGCGCGCCGATCGCCGCGATACGGATCGCGACGCTCATTGCAGCGCGCCCCAGCGTTCGGTCGCCGGCTCGGCCGACGCCCATTTCCACACGGGGCCGTCGCGGCAGATGGTGGCGACGTAGAACGCCGATTGCGCAGCCTTGTCGGGCTTCGCGGGCGTGTCGACTGCGAACACGATTTCCTTGCAGTCGAGCGGACCGACGCTGATCATCCGGCTGACCGTCACGCGGCCCTGCTCGTCGTCCTCGATCGGGAACGAGTGGTGCGTCGACCACGGCGCGACGCCGCCCACGTCGAGCGGGGCGGCCGCCTTCGCGATCTGTTCCTGCGTGTAGCGGTGCGCGACGCGCTGCGAGTACTGGACGCCCGCACGCGCGCCGGCGACGGCGCCGAGGCCGATGCCCGTCGCGACGGCGGCGTTGTTGGTGACCTTGGACGCGATCGCGGCACCCGCGATACCGGCGCCGGCTGTCGCGCCTTCGCTGTAAAGCGAGTTGCAGCCGGACAGCAGTGCGGCCGTGGCGAGCGCGGCGAGCACGACGCGCGCCGGCATGGCCCGGCGCGACGATTCGAAACGAATGTTCATCCCTGAGTGCAAGTCCTGTCTGGGTGAGCGGCGACGCATGCGCGCCCCATGTCGCGTCATTGTTTCGCAATTGTCATAGGGAAAATGCAAAGCTTTGACAAATCGCCGGACGGCATGTCGCGCGGGCGCGCGGCGCTATTCTCGGACAGATGGTTGCCGCGGGGTCGAAACGTTACAAATTGAAGGCAATTGTTACCTTGGCGTGCAAGGAACCGACCTAGACTGTTTTGTTATGGAATGTTTCTCCGACGGCTTCGAGCCGCGCCATATATGAGACACCCAGCCATGCGTCGTCCGAAACGGTTTTCGCATCGGCCACCCGACGCGGGGGCGGACCAACCACGTCCGCAGACCGACGCGCCATCCGCACCGCCTGCCGGTGCGCCCGGCGAGACGCCGTCCGACGGCGATCACAACCAGGGCGGTGCGCGCCCGGAAGGGCTCGACTATCAACGCGACCTCGGCCAGGAGCAGGACGCTTGATCCCGTCGTCGTCGCATTCCGCTGCCGTATTTCATTGCATTTCTCGGAACTGAATCGCTGCGCGGCCGCCTTCGGGCAGCCGCGTCCGCCTTGGCGCGCGGCGCGCCAGCCAATCGAATCGAGGAGGGGAAGCCGCATGAGCAGATTGATCGTGGTATCGAACCGTGTCGCAGCCGGCGAGGACACGCGCCCGAGCGCGGGCGGCCTCGCTGTCGGCGTGATGGACGCGCTGAAGGAAACCGGCGGCGTCTGGTTCGGCTGGAACGGTGAGATCGTCGGCGCGCCGGATGCCGAACCCGCGATCCAGCGGGACGGCAACGTGACCTACGCGACGGTCGGGCTGACCCGGCGCGACTACGACCAGTACTACCGCGGCTTCTCGAACGCGACGCTGTGGCCGGTGTTCCATTACCGCGGCGACCTCGCGCGCTTCGACCGGCAGGAGTACGCAGGGTATCTGCGCGTGAACGCGATGCTCGCGAAGCAGCTCGCCGCGCTGCTGCGGCCCGACGACCTGATCTGGGTTCACGACTATCATCTGCTGCCGTTCGCGCATTTCCTGCGCGAGCTCGGCGTGAAGAACCCGATCGGCTTCTTCCTGCACATCCCGTTTCCGTCGCCTGACATGCTGCGTCTCGTGCCGCCGCACGAGGAACTCGTGAAGTTCATGTGCGCGTACGACGTCGCGGGCTTCCAGACCGATACCGACAAGCAGGCGTTCACCGATTACATCGAGCGGCGCGGCATAGGCGCGGCGAGCGACGACGGGATGCTGCATGCGCACGGCCGCGTCGTGAAGGTCGCCGCCTATCCGATCGGCGTGCATCCGGACGCGATCGCGCAGGCGGCTGTCCAGCACGGCACGCGCAAGCCGGTGAAGATGCTGCGCGAGGCGCTCGGCGGCCGCAAGCTGGTGATGAGCGTCGACCGCCTCGATTACTCGAAGGGGCTGGTCGAGCGCTTCCAGTCGTTCGAGCGGATGCTCGCGAACGCACCGGGCTGGCAGGGGCGCGTGTCGCTCGTGCAGATCGCGCCGCCGACGCGTTCCGACGTGCAGACCTACCAGGACATCCGCGAAACGCTCGAAGGCGAGGCCGGCCGCATCAACGGCCGCTTTTCGCAACTCGACTGGACGCCGATCCAGTACCTGAACCGCAAGTACGAGCGCAACCTGCTGATGGCGTTCTTCCGGATGTCGCAGGTCGGCTACGTGACGCCGCTGCGCGACGGGATGAATCTCGTCGCGAAGGAATATGTCGCGTCGCAGGATCCGGCCGATCCGGGCGTGCTCGTGCTGTCGGAGTTCGCGGGTGCGGCGGCCGAGCTGACCGGTGCGCTCCTCATCAATCCGTACGACCTGTCGCAGATGGCCGAGGCGCTCGAGCGCGCGCTGTCGATGCCGCTCGCGGAGCGGCAGGCGCGCCACGAGGAGAACCTCGCGCGGCTGCACGAGAACGACCTGTCGGTCTGGCGCGATACGTTCGTCGCCGACTTGCGCAGTGTCGCGGCCGCCGTATCGGTCACGCAGCGCGCGGGCCGGCGGGTTGCGCATGCGTGAGTTCGCGCAGGGAGCCGCGGGCGAGGGCGGCGACGCGATCAACGATGCAACCGGCCGTTTCTTCGTCGTGACGGGCGGCCCGGGCTCGGGCAAGAGCACGTTGCTCGACGCGCTGGAGCGTGCCGGTTTCGCGCGCTCGCAGGAGGCCGGGCGAGGCGTGATCCGCGACCAGATGGCCGTCGACGGCCACGCGCTGCCGTGGCGCGACCCGGCAGCGTTCGCCGAGCTGATGCTGAGCTGGGAGATGCGCTCGTATCATCTCGCGCGGCACGCGCGCGGGCCCGTGTTCTTCGACCGCGGCGTGCCGGACGTGGTCGGCTACCTGCGGCTGACCGGGCTGGCGGTGCCCGCGCACGCGGAAGCCGCGGCGCGCCGTTTCCGTTATCACCGGCGCGTATTCATCGCGCCGCCGTGGCCCGACATCTATGCGCAGGACACCGAGCGCCGGCAGGATTTCGCGGAAGCCGTGCGCACCTACGACGCGATGGTCGATTGCTACACGGCATACGGGTACCGGCTGATCGAGTTGCCGCGCGTGAGCGTGAAGGCGCGCGTGCGTTTCGTGATGGACGCGCTCGACGCCGCATGACGCGCGTGTGCGCCCGTGTGTGCGGCGCGCGTTGGTGTCAGGCCGCCGCGTCCGGCCGCGGCGACGCGATGCGCAGCATGCTCACGACCGCGGCCACCGCCGCGAAGGCCGTGGCGACATAGAGCGCGACCGTCGGCCCGCGATCGGGCGCGAGCCCGAAAATCAGCGCGACGAGTGCGGCGCCGAGCGTCTGGCCCGTCAGTCGCGCGGTGCTCAGCATGCCGCCGGCGCCGCCGCTGCGCTCGCGCGGCGCCGACGACAGCATCGCGCGGTTGTTCGGCGACTGGAACAGCCCGAAGCCCGCACCGCACAGCGCCATCCGCCACACGATGTCGACGGTGCCGGGGTGTGCGCCGATCGTCGCGAGCGACAGCAGCCCGGCCGCGAACAGCGCGAGCCCGATCCCGCCGAGGATGCCGGCCGAATAGCGGTCCGACAGCACGCCCGCGAGCGGCGCGGCGAACACGATCACGAGCGGCCACGGCGTCATGTACAGGCCGGTCTCGACCTGCGAGAAGCCGAGCGAATTCTGCAGCCAGAACGGCAGAGCGACGAACGCGAGCATCTGCGACGTGAACGACGCCATCGACGTATAGACCGACAGCGCGAACATCGGGATGCGCATCAGGTCGACGGGCAATAGCGGCGCCGGCTGCGACAACTGGCGTTTCACGAAGAAGTAGCCGACGACGCATGCGACGATCAGCTCGGCCGCGACGTACGCATGGCGTTCGCCGTGGCCGAGCCCGTCGACGGCCGTGATCAGCAGGCCGAACACGCACGCGTTCATCAGTGCGCTCGCGAAATCGTACGGCGCGTCGTGCAGCGGGTTGGCCGGCAGCGCGCGCAGGCTGCCGAGTACCGCAGCGATGCCGATCGGCACGTTGACTGCGAACAGCCACGGCCACGACGCGAACGACAGGATCGCGGACGCGACCGTCGGCCCGATCGCCGACGACAGCGCGACCACCATCGCATTGATCGACAACCCGCGCCCGAGCATCGACGACGGGTAGATCATCCGCACGAGCGCCGCGTTGACGCTCATGATGCCGGCCGCGCCGAAACCCTGGATCACGCGCATCACGGCCAGCATCGGCAGCGAGCCGGCGAGCGCGCAGCCGAGCGACGCCGCGGTGAACAGCGCGAGCCCGGCGATGTAGATGCGGCGATAGCCGATGCGCTCGCCGAGCGACGCGAGCGGCAGCAGCGTGATCGTGACCGCGAGCTGGTACGCGTTGACGATCCAGATCGACGCGGCGTCGGATGCGTGCAGGTCGCGCGCGATCGTCGGCAGCGCGACGTTCGCGATGGCGCCGTCGAGCACGGCGAGCGTGATGCCCAGTGCGACGCAGACGATCGCCCAGTAGCGTTGCGGAAGCGGCAGGCCGGTATCAGCGTTCATGGCGGGAGCGAAAGCGTGGTTGTCCGCGCGCCCGGTTGCCGGTTGCGTGCGCAACCATGCGAAAAGGGTGGAGGCGGCGATGAACGGCTGGCCGGCGCGGCTGCGCCGGACCGGGGCCGGTTGAGTGTATCACCGGCGCGCATTGAGCGACGCCGGCACGCGCGGCTGGCGGCCGGCGCGTGCGCTCAGCCTTCGAAGTCGAGGCCGCCGAGCCGCACGAGCGGGTCGGCCTGCGTGCGCGACGCGAGATCGATGTCGCGTGCGCCCTGCCACGCGCCCAGCTTTTTCGGCAGCGCGGACAGGTAGTTCTCGAAGCGCTGCGGGCCGTCCGGCTCCATCAGCCGCTCGATTTCGTCGGTGTCCCAGGTCAGCTCGAGGTTCAGCGGATGCACGAAGCCGCTCACATGCTCGTGCGGCGCGCTGCGGATCTGTACGCGCGTCGGGTGCCCGTGCCCGCCGTACGGGACGACGTCGGTCAGTACGTGATCGGCGAAGAAGGCGGCGATTGCCTGCGCGATGCGCGGCGCGAATTCGGTATCGAAACGGCGGGCGGTTTCGGGCTGCATGAAGGCGTCTCCTGTGTGCCGAAAATCGTAGCACGGCGACGACGCGTTTCGGTGTGCGCGATACCGGTAATGGCGCGTTACCACTTGCTGCATCTATTACGGCCGCGTGCCGCCACAATGCATCGCATCGAGTACCACTTCGCGTGGGAGTCCATCATGAAAAAGATTGCCGCAGTGTGTGTCCTCGCCGGTTCGCTCGCCGTGGCGGGCCCGGCGTCCGCGCATGGCCGCGACGGTGGCGCCGTCATCGGCGCATTGATCGGCGGCGCGGTGCTGGGCGCGATCGTGACGTCCGCGATGAGTCCGCCCGTCGTGTATCAGGCGCCCGCATACCAGGCACCGGCCTATCAGCCGCCGACGTACTACCAGGCGCCCGCGTACCAGCAGCCTGCCTATCCGACCTACCAGCAGGCGCAGTACCAGGACGACGGCCCGAACTATTGCTACGACCGCTACCAGCGCGCGTATGCGTGCGGTGCGCCGGTGTCGGGCGGCTACGCGCAACCGGCCGGTTGGTAAGCGGGCAGGCGGGCGCGCGGCGCGTGACCGGGTTCGGTGCCGGCTGGCCGGCGCCCACCGAAGTTCGCTTCGCCGGACCGGACGACAAAAGGCCCTCGCTTGATGCGAGGGCCTTTTTTTCTGTGGTCGTCCATTCGACCGCGTGACGTGCCGGCCTTCGGCGGGCCGTGCGCGGATACAAACGGTTGCAAATGCGCGTCAGTGGCGATGGCCGCCGTCGTCGCCGCGCCCGCCGCCATCGTTCCAATCGCCGCGGCGTCCGCCGCCGCGTCCCCAGCCGTTGCCGCGGTTGCCGCGATCGCCGTCCCAGCGGCGGTCGTCGCGGCGGCCGCGATCCCAGTCGCGCCCGCCGCCGCCCCAGATGTTGACCGTGCCGTACACGGGGGAAGGGCCGTACGCGTAGCCGGGATCGGCATAGTAGGGCTGTCCGTAGCCGTAGCCGTATCCGGCGTCGGGAGCGACGACGCAGCCGGCCAGCAGGGTCGCGACGCCGGCGGCAGCAATGAGCTTCAGCATGATGATCTCCGTTGGTTCACCTATAAGTACCGCGCGCGGGGATTGCCGGCTGTTCGGAATTGTGTCGTGAAATTACAGCGTCGTAAGGTCTCGCGCCGAAAGTGTTAACATCCGGGGCTCATTTGTTTTTCAGGAGCACATCGATGAAATTCGCGATTCGGGCCGCCCTGGCCGCTTTCTGCGTCACGACTGCCGCCGCGTGCGTGGCTGGCCCCGCATCGGCGCCCGCCGTGCCGGCCGAGTCGATCAAGATGTTTCCGCAGGCCGCGGCCGGCCAGCAGCGCGTCGTGATCGCGCTGCCCGCGCTCGAGAACGAGGGAGATGCGCGCGTCGAGCTGATGATCGGCAAGACGCTGCAGACCGACTGCAACCAGCAGTGGTTCGGTGGCGAGCTGACTGCCGAGGACGTGAAGGGCTGGGGTTATACGTACTACCGGCTCACCGATGTGAAGGGGCCGGCGTCGACGCTGATGGCGTGCCCGGGTCAGGCGCCGCAGCAACGCTTCGTGCAGGTGCGCGGCGACGGCCAGCTGCTGCGCTACAACAGCCGCCTGCCGCTCGTCGTGTATGTGCCGGACGGCTTCGAGGTGCGCTATCGCGTGTGGCATGCGTCGAAGGACGTGCAGCACGCGGCGAAGCAGTAACAGCAACGTGTCGGCGCGGCCGCGCGCGGTTGCGGCGTCCTGCCGCTAGACGCCGCTCGCGCCGACGAGCGCCGGCCACGCGGCCAGCGCGGCTTGCGCGATCGCCTCCAGATCGCGACGGCTCGCGCCGTCGCGCGCCTGGATCGACATCCCCTGTTGAACCGTCACGTAGTACCGCGCGATCGTGTCGAGGTTCGCGTGCGCCGCGATCTCGCCGGTCGCGACACCTTGGCTGAGGCGCTCGCGCAGCGCTTCGACCGTGCGTTCGCGCATCGCGATCAGCGTTTGCCGGACGGTGTCGGAACGCTCGGCCGGATGCAGCGCCGACAGCACGATCAGGCAGCCGGCCGGCTTCGACCGCCGCGTGAACACGCGTGCGGTATCCATCAGGTAGTTCCGCACGGCGTCGTGCGCGCTGCCGGCCTGTTCGACGCCATCCCAGATTTCCCGTCCCTCCGTTGCACGGTAGTGCTCGAGCGCCTGCCGGAACAACGCTTCCTTGCTGCCGAACGCCGCATACAGGCTCGGTGATGCAATGCCCATCGCGGCCGTCAGGTCCGCCATCGACGCACCCTCGTAACCGAGGCGCCAGAACACCTCCATCGCGCGATCCAACGCCGCTTCCTTGTCGAAGCTTCTCGGTCGGCCCCGTTCAGCCATTGCGTCCATTCCTTCGTCGATATCTGTATCGATCGATAAAATAATTCAATTGGCAGGGCCGCGCAACTTGCCACATTCTGTGTCGACCGATACATAAATGAGGAAAGGAACGAACATGAATCGACTTCAGGGCAAGCGTGCACTTGTGACGGGCGGCAGCCGCGGCATTGGCGCGGCCATCGCGAAGCGGCTGGCGGCCGACGGCGCGGACGTCGCGATCACTTACGAAAAATCGGCCGAGCGGGCGCAGGCCGTCGTCGCCGGCGTCGAGGCGCTGGGCCGGCGCGCCGTCGCAATCCAGGCCGATAGTGCCGATCCGGTTGCCGTTCGTAGCGCGGTTGATCGTGCTGCGGAAGCGTTCGGCGGTCTCGACATCCTCGTGAACAACGCGGGGATCTTCCGCGCAGGCGCGCTGGACGACCTCACGCTCGACGATATCGACGCGACGCTGAACGTGAACGTGCGCGCGGTGATCGTCGCGTCGCAGGCGGCGGCGCGGCATCTCGGGGAGGGCGGGCGCATCGTGTCGACCGGCAGTTGCCTCGCGACGCGCGTGCCCGATGCGGGGATGAGCCTCTATGCGGCGAGCAAGGCCGCGCTGATCGGCTGGACGCAGGGGCTCGCGCGCGATCTCGGGCCGCGCGGCATCACGGTCAACATCGTGCATCCGGGGGCGACGGATACCGACATGAATCCGGCCGATGGCGAACATGCCGGTGCACAGCGTTCGCGGATGGCGATTCCGCAGTACGGCAAGGCCGATGACGTGGCTGCGCTTGTTGCGTTCGTCGTCGGGCCGGAAGGGCGGTCGATCAACGGGACCGGGTTGACGATCGATGGCGGTGCGAACGCGTAGATGCCGATGCCTGGCATGATTTGGCCGGGCGGCGTTGCGTTCGTTATCGGCAGCCGAGCCGTCGATGCTCGGCTTCCAGGTCGGCCCGCTTGTCGTGAGCGCGCAGTTCGTTGCGCGGTTTGCCGTCCGGGCCGATTCCGCGCACGACCTTCTGGCCGCGATCGGGTGCGTGCGTCACCGCATCGATGCCGGCGGCCAGTTCCCTGCAGCGTGCGTCGGAGGACGCCCTTTCCGGGCGCGGTGCTGCCGCGCCGGTGACGTTGGCGACGCCCGGGCTGACGTAGTGCTGTTTCGCGTGCGCCTTGCCGGACGCGGCACCGGTATCGGCGGCGTTCGCCGTGCAGGTCAGGGTCGAAAGCGCGGCCAGTGCCGCGATCGTTCGAATCATGGTCGGGTCCTTGGGTCCGTTGTACATGCCAAGGTTCGGGATTCTACGCAATGCCAGGTGCGTGTCCGTGGCGATCGGGCGAAGTGCGATCGCATGTCGCATGTCAGGGAGATGAGTCGAAGTGGACCGCCAACGGTTTGTGCGTGAGGCGCACAGCGCGGCCAGTCGGGCGACGGAGTTCATTTGCAAGAACGCCGGGCGTACATACGATGAGGCCGCCTCGGGCTCGCAAGAAATCGTATGCGTACAGTCGATCGGGCTGGATACGTGGTCGGGAGCGGTGTCGGATGTCACGGTGGCGGACAACCGCGTGTCGGGCTCCGGTTATGCGGGTTTCCGGGCGTAAGGGAACGTGTGTTCGTTCAGCATGACGGGCAGCACGTTCTCGTCGATCGCTGGCTTGCCGGTCTGGCTGTTGACCAATGGTTGCGCGGCGAACCAGGTCGTCGTCGATGCGAATCGGCTCGGGGACGGCAGTTTGCTGGCGTTGCCGGCGGGGGCGTCGCTGACGGGGGCGATTGCCGTGACGGGCGCGAATGCGAGCTTGATGCCGCAGGCCGGGGCGGGGTTGGTGCAGTGAGAGGTGACTATTGCGCGGCGGCGCAGGCGGGTGGTGGGGGGATGAGGTTAATTCCCGCGAGGTCAGAACCGGCGGCGTTTTCCGGGTGGCGAATTTTCGGGGAAAGTCTGGCCCCCGACAGAATTCATGCATCAGGAATGGAACGGGTGCGAGACGAATGTAGAAATGGCGTCAGACCATAGAACCTGCAGTCGCTTTCATGCCTGATCCGGGTTGCGACTACTTTCGCTCTGAGCGGGAATCTGTTGTAATTTCACGTTTAGTACATGGTTGTCGCGTGGGATTTCGATCCATCGACGAGATGCGTCGGCTCGGAAAGGTGCATTCGTGCCCTCGAGACGTCTCCCATCTGCCGCCCTTGATGGCGTCCGAAACAACGATGTTCCACCAGCGGCGTGACAATCCTGACATCTGAAAGCAGTATCCTTTACGTTTTCGTACAACCCTTGCACTCCGACGTGTCCGGCAAGGTTGCTAACCCGTGCACCCGGCGAAAATATTTTGGTTGTCAAACGAAGTGAAGCAGCTCCTCCAAATTGTCCCGTCGCGACATCAATACGCGAGTCGCGACGACTATCCGGCTCGTCACGCCGGTTGAGCACGGAATCTGCTGTTATCACCCCTCAGGGCAGGGCAGCTGGCCGCTCGACGTTCAACACAGGATTCTGATGAAAGCAGTCATTCTTGCGGGTGGGCTGGGAACGCGCATTTCGGAGGATACGGTCAACCGCCCGAAGCCGATGATCGAAATCGGCGGGAAACCGATCCTCTGGCACATCATGAAGATTTATTCCGCTTACGGTGTGAACGACTTCGTGATCTGCTGCGGCTACAAGGGCTACATGATCAAGGAGTATTTCGCGAATTACTTCCTGCATACGTCCGATGTCACTTTTGATATGCGGACCAATGAAATGCAGGTGCATCAGCGATATTCGGAACCCTGGAAAGTCACGCTGGTTGATACCGGCGAATCGACTATGACGGGGGGGCGTCTCCGTCGCGTGAAGAATTTCGTCAAGGACGAGGCAGCGTTCTGTTTCACGTATGGCGATGGCCTGAGTGACGTTAACATTACCCAACTCGTCGAGTATCACCAGAAGAGCAGCGCGCTCGCCACGCTTGTGGCCGCGTTTCCGCCTGGGCGCTTTGGCGCGCTGGATATTCACGACAATAAGGTCACGTCATTCAAGGAAAAGCCCAAGGGTGACGGCGGCATGATCAATGGCGGTTTCTTCGTACTGTCGCCGAAAGTGATCGATCTGATCTCCGGCGATGCGTGCGTCTGGGAACAGGAGCCGCTCGAGCGCCTCGCTGAGCAGGGCAACCTCGCCGCCTACGAGCACGAAGGATTTTGGCAGCCGATGGATACGTTGAGGGACAAATTGCTCCTCGAAAAACTTTGGCAGACCAATGAGGCGCCATGGAAGGTGTGGTCATGATCGCCCCATCGTTCTGGTCCGGAAAGCGTGTCTTTCTGACGGGCCATACGGGCTTCAAGGGAAGCTGGTTGACGCTGTGGCTCCATTCGCTCGGGGCAGAGGTCACGGGTTATGCGCTCGCGCCCGACACCACGCCAAACCTGTTTTCCCTTGCACGAGTGGACGAGGGTATCGAGTCCGTCATTGGTGATATTCGCGATCGCGGACAGTTGCTCGACGCGCTGCGCCGTGCTGAGCCCGAAGTCGTGATCCACATGGCAGCACAATCGCTCGTTCGCGCGTCGTATTCGAGCCCGGTGGAAACATACGAAACCAACGTAATGGGCACCGTGCACGTGCTGGACGCAATCCGCCAGGTACGCAGTGTCCGATCGGTCGTGATCGTTACGACCGACAAATGCTACGAAAACCGCGAATGGGAATGGGGCTACCGCGAGAATGAAGCAATGGGCGGCTACGACCCATATAGCAGCAGCAAAGGATGCGCCGAACTCGTTACCGCCGCGTATCGCAATTCGTTTTTCAACGAAGCCGCCTACGATACACATCGCGTGGCAATTGCGAGCGCACGTGCCGGTAATGTGATCGGCGGTGGCGACTGGGCATCGGACCGCCTCATTCCGGACATCGTCAAGGCGATCGACGCCGGCGAAATCGTCAACATCCGCAACCCTCACGCGATTCGCCCCTGGCAGCACGTGCTGGAGCCGCTTGGCGGCTATCTGCTGCTTGCCGAGAAACTGTACGTCGAAGGGCCACGTTACGCCGGAGCGTGGAATTTTGGGCCTAACGATATCGATGCACAACCCGTGCAGGCGATTGTCGAGCACCTGACTTCCCGGTGGGGTGACAACGCACGCTGGCAGCTGGATGGCGGCGATCATCCGCACGAGGCTACCTACCTCAAGCTCGACTGTTCAAAAGCACGTGCCCGGCTTGGATGGCGGCCCCGTTGGGATCTCGATTTCACCCTGGACAAGATCGTCGATTGGTACAAGGCGGCGCGCAAGTGCAAGGACGTAAGGACACTGACGCTTTCCCAAATCGCCGACTATACCCGGTCATAGCTATATATCGCCGCAATGAACAAAGATCAAATCCGCATGCAGATCATCGAGCTCGTCAAACAGTATGGCGAGCTCGCGACCCAACGCCCTGCCTTCGAGCCTGGCCAGACAGCCGTGCCTCCGTCGGGCAAGGTGATTGGTGCACGGGAAATGGAACTCATGGTCGAGGCATCCCTCGATGGTTGGTTGACGACGGGACGATTCAACGAAGCGTTCGAAAAAAGGCTCGCGGCGTATCTTGGCGTCGATTACCTGATCACCGTGAACTCCGGCTCGTCGGCGAATCTAGTGGCATTCTCGACCTTGACATCGCCGAAACTCGGTGACCGTGCCATTCGTCCGGGTGACGAAGTAATCGGCGTTGCAGCGGGTTTCCCGACTACGGTCAACCCGATTATTCAATTCGGTGCGGTTCCCGTATTCGTAGACGTCGAACTGGGTACATACAACATCGACGCGACGAAGATCGAGGCGGCCATCTCGCCCAAAACCAAGGCGATCATGCTCGCCCATACGCTTGGCAACCCGTATAACCTCGAGGCGATCACCGCGTTGTGCAGGAAGTACAACCTGTGGTTGATTGAAGACTGCTGCGACGCGCTCGGCGCAACTTACAATGGCCAACTGGTCGGCACCTTCGGTGATATCGGCACGCTCAGTTTCTACCCGGCTCATCACATCACGATGGGCGAGGGCGGTGCGGTGTTCACCAACAACCCGGAATTGAAACTCATCGCCGAATCGTTCCGTGACTGGGGCCGCGACTGCTATTGCGCGCCCGGCAAGGACAACACGTGCGGCAAGCGCTTTTGCTGGAAGCTCGGCACGCTCCCGGAAGGTTATGACCACAAGTACACCTATTCTCACCTTGGCTATAACCTGAAGATCACCGACATGCAGGCGGCGTGCGCACTCGCGCAAATGGACCGTCTGGATGGATTCGTCCAGGCGCGCCGCGAGAACTTTGCGTATCTGCACGAGCGTTTGCAGACTTGTACGGAACATCTGATCCTGCCGCACGCGACACCGAACGCTGATCCGTCGTGGTTCGGCTTTCCAATCACGCTGAAGCCCGAGGCAGAGTTCTCACGCGTCGACTTGCTGACTTACCTCGACCAGAACAAGATCGGCACCCGCCTGCTGTTTGCCGGCAACCTCACGCGTCAGCCTTATATGATTGGCCGGGAATATCGCGTGAGCGGCGCTTTGACGAATACCGACATCGTGATGAACCAGACATTCTGGGTTGGCGTCTACCCGGGGCTGAGCCACGAAATGCTTGACTTCATCGTCGAGAAAATCGAGACGTTTGTCGGCGTCAATTTCTAGGTGTTGTCATCGATGCGGAAGCCGTACCCACGAGAAGATCTCGAACTGGTCGTTCAGCATACGGTGGATGTCTGGACGGCTTTCCGTGGGGCGCGACTATTCATCACGGGTGGCACGGGTTTCATCGGATCGTGGTTGCTGGAAGCAGTACAGCATGCCAATCGGACACTCGGTAGCGGGATCGAGGTTGTCGTACTGAGTCGCAATCCCGAGAAAGCGCGCATGTTGGCGCCGCATCTTTATGCAGCACCTGGCCTGGCATTGTACGAAGGCGATGTCATCGATTTCGAAACGACGACGGGCACGATGGGTGCGATCGACCTGTGCATCCATGCAGCGACCGACGTCGCAGACATCACAAAGGCTGGCGATGGTTTGCGGGTGTTCGATGCGAATGTAACCGGTACACGCCGGGTGCTGGATTTCGCGCGCTCGAATGGTGCGACACACTGTTTGCTGACGTCGAGCGGCGCGATTTACGGGCATCAGCCCCCGACGCTGGAGCGGACGCCTGAGAGCTATTGCGGCGCGCCTGACACGCTCGACACAAAAGCAGCGTACGGGCATGGGAAGAGGTCGGCTGAATGGCTCGCGTCGACCTACGGCGAGCAGCATGACATCAATGTTTCTATTGCGCGAATCTACGCGCTCGTCGGCCCAGGTATCCCGATGGACGGCCCATTTGCCGCCGGCAACTTTATCCGCGATGCGCTGGCGGGGCAGCGCATTGTCATCAAGGGCGATGGGCGGCCTCTACGCAGCTATCTGTACATCGCCGATGCCTGTATCTGGCTTCTGCGCATGCTGCACGGAGGCGTGACGGGGCGCGCCTATAACGTGGGCTCTGAACGCGCCGTGTCGATTCTCGAACTTGCTCGCATGGTGGAGACGCTATGCAGGGCACGCGAGGCCGCTGTGCCGGACATGGCGCCTGCGTCTGGTCCGGCGCCACGCTATATACCTTCGACCTCTCTAGCGCGTCATTCGCTTGGTGTGGAGGAGTACACGTCGTTAGAGTCGGCCCTTGCCAAGACGATCAACTGGAACCGAAACACGGTCACTGCATGAAGACATTCGAATCGTCCCGGATTCGCAAGACCATTCTCGATATGGCGTTCGCAGGATCGACCGTCCATATCGGTTGTGCATTTTCCATCGTTGAGTTGCTGGCTGTGCTGTACCGCAAACACCTGCGCTACGAGCAAAGCGATCCGCGTTCTCCCGGTCGCGACTATATGGTGCTGAGCAAAGGCCACGGTGTGATGGCTCAGTATGCTTGTCTGAATGAAATAGGCTGGCTCGCCGACGATGAAATCACCCGCTACTTTGGCAATGGCACGCGCCTCAAGGGACTCGCCGATGCGCACGTGTCCGGTATCGAAGCTACGGCAGGGTCGCTCGGACATGGCCTTTCCGTCGGAGTCGGTCTTGCGTTGGCTGCGAAGCGAAACGACACCGATCAGAAGTGCTATGCGCTCGTTGGAGACGGCGAACTGAATGAAGGCTCGATCTGGGAAGCGGCGCTCTTTGCGGCCCAGTTCAAACTGGACAACCTAATCGTCATCGTCGACGCAAATGGATTCCAGGCCATGGGTACGACTGACGAGGTGATCGGACTCGGCGACATCCAGGCCAAGTTCGAGGCATTTGGCTTCGATGCCGTCTCTGTCGATGGTCACGACGAAATCGCAATCGATCAAGCGTATCAGGCACTGAAGACCCGAAAAGACGGGCGCCCGAAAGCGATGGTGGCTCGCACGATCAAAGGCAAGGGTATCTCGTTCATGGAGCATGAAAATATCTGGCATTACACGCGGCTCACGGCGCAAACGTATGATCTCGCGATTGCCGAGCTTGGAGTGAAGCAATGAGGGATGCATTTTCTGATGCGATTGTCGGCGCGGCGCGGCAAGATCCCAAGGTTCTTCTGCTGACGGGCGATCACGGCTATGCGCTCTTCGATGCATTTCGCAAAGCATGCCCCGATCAATACATCAATTGCGGTATCGCCGAGCAGAACATGGTGGGGGTAGCCGCAGGTCTTGCCAAGGCCGGATTCAAACCCATCGTCTACGGACTCGCCGCATTCGTGCCGATTCGCGTTCTGGAGCAGATCAAGATCGATGTCTGCTATGAAGATCTGCCGGTGACTTTCATCGGCGATGGCGCCGGTGTGGTCTACGCACAACTGGGTACGAGCCACCAAAGTACGGAAGATATTGCTGCGCTTCGCGCGATCCCGCAGCTGTCGATATATTCTCCTGCTGACCGGTTCGAGCTGACTGCCTGCATGCAGGACATCTCGGACAGACAGGCGCCTGCCTATCTGCGGATGGGCAAGGCGGATCTTGGCGATGTGCATTCTGCACCGCTCAACTCGTGGCGCAATGGCGATGCTGTCCCATTGACGAACGAAGCGCATCCGAGCCTTTTCATTGCGACTGGGTCGGGTGTGCGGCTGGCTCAGAAGGTCGCGGCGTCTGCCGGTGGCGCGGACATCGTCTCCGTGCCCTGCATCAAACCCTTTCCTGTTGATTCGATTCGCAGACTTGCAGCGGGCAGACAAGCGATCGTGACGTTTGAAGAGCATTCGATTTACGGTGGACTGGGTGGCGCCGTCGCGGAAGCGCTGATGGGCAGTTTTGTCGGGACGTTCGTGCGTGTAGGCATTCAAGATAGATTCAGCACGTTGTGCGGCAACTATCCCTATCTGATGGAAAGCCATGGCCTTTCCCCGGATGCCGTCAAAGAGCAAATAAAGAAGGCACTCGATGCGAGCGTCTGATTTCGACCGTGAGCCTTTGACAAGGACGTTTGTCCAGCTATTGCGTTTTCTGATTGTCGGTGGGCTGAACACACTGGTTGGCTACTCGTTATTTGCGGTTCTGACTTACGCGGGTCTCGCTTATCCCGTCGCTATTGGGCTCGCCACCATTGGCGGTGTGCTCTTCAACTTCCAGAGCGTCGGACGGCTCGTATTCGACGGTGCGCCGCGGTCGCGCTTCTGGCGATTCGTCGGCGTCTACTGTGTGATCTACCTGTTGAATCTCGGCGGAGTGCGGTTGCTGCTCGGCCTTGACGCAAACATCTATATTGCGAATGCTCTGACGCTGCTGCCGCTTAGTGTCATTGCGTTTATCCTGAATCGCCGTTTTGTCTTCAACCTGCCATGAAGCATATAACCGTTGTCACGCCTTGTTTCAATGAAGAGGAAAACGTCCGGGCTGTCTACGAAGAGACTCGTCGCGTGTTCTCGACGATTCCGGAGGTGACCTACGACCATCTCTTCATCGACAACGCGTCGACGGATTCGACGGTCAGCATCCTGCGAACGATCGCTGCGGACGATCCGGCGGTTGGCGTGATCGTTAATGCACGGAACTTTGGACACATCCGATCGCCGATGTATGGTCTTTTGCAAGCAAAGGGCGATGCCGTCATTCTGCTGGTCGCCGACCTGCAGGACCCGCCCGAACTGATGCGTGAGTTCGTGAAGAGCTGGCTCGCAGGCGCGCCCGTCGTGGTCGGCGTAAAGCCTGAATCGAAAGAATCGGCGCTCTTCTTCGCGCTGCGCAGGATGTACTACCGTCTGGTCACGCAGATCGCCAACGTCACGCTGATCCAGAACTTTACGGGGTTCGGGCTTTACGACCGCAAGGTTATCGAGATCCTGCGACAGATCGATGATCCGTACCCTTACTTCCGCGGACTCGTGTGCGAGATCGGGTTCGAGATCAAACAGATTCCGTACGTCCAGCCGCGTCGCAAACGGGGCATATCGAAGAACAACTTCTACACGCTTTACGATATCGCAATGCTGGGTATTACCTCGCATTCGAAGGTGCCGTTGCGGCTTGCCACGATCGCCGGGTTTGTCCTTTCCGGCCTGAGCCTTTTCGTCTCGTTCATGTATTTCGTCCTGAAGCTCGTGTTCTGGAGCAGCTTCTCGATGGGCAGCGCTCCGATGCTGATCGGTCTATTTTTCTTTGCGTCGGTACAGTTGTTCTTTATTGGCCTGCTTGGCGAGTATGTGGGCGCGATTCTTACCTATGCGCAAAAGAGACCGTTGGTGGTCGAGCGCGAACGGATCAATTCGGGCGGGGCTGCCATCGAGGCCCAAGCGGCCTCGAGACCGAATTGACCGACAGTCCAGTTGACCTGCTGAAAACGGCATGAACGATCGATCTCCCTGCAGAATTTCCCACATGCAATCGTCAGAAAAGCGGTTGGTTTCCGAGTGGATGTTTTCAGGCACGCTGATGGTGGTGTGTCTGGTCGCGGCCTGGCAGCTATCGGGTGCGGCCTATCTCGGTCTTCATCTCCCGCTCATCTATGGAAGCGATGGCATTTTCACTCTCTCGTTGATACAGCTTGCGGTGAGGAGTCACTGGTTCTTCAGCACTGAACTATTGGGCGCGCCGTTCGGCGCCAGTCTGTATGACTATCCGATTCCAGACTCAGGCAGTATGCTCGTGCTCAAGGTTCTTGGCCGGACTTTCGGCAATCCCGCGACCGCGCTCGACCTCTATTATTTGATTGGATTTCCACTCAATGCGATCGCGGCGTACTGGGTGCTGCGGAAGCTTCAGATCTCGAAGGTGCTGAGCTTCGCGGGGGGATTCATCTTCACGCTGCTCCCGTTCCATTTTCTTCGACTCCATCATCTCTTCTATACCTGGTACTTCGCCGCACCGATGTTCGTCTGGTTCGCCAAGCGGATCTGGGATGGTGAATTGTCTTTCAGTCTCCAGCGACGCGCCGTGAAGAGAACGCTGTTCGATGCGTTGATCCTGCTCGTGCTTTCATGTTTCGGCGTGTATTACGCGTTCTTTGGCGTTCTTTGCTTGCTGACGGCCGGCATCGCACGATCGATTCGGCAGAAGGCGATTAAGACGATCTTGCCTGTCGTCGTGGCCGTGGCGATCGTATCGTTCGGCATTGTGGCCAACGTCAGTCCGAACCTGATCTATCGGATGCAGCACGGCGTCAATCAGGAAGCGGCGTGGCGCTCGCCCAGCGAAGCGGAACTACTCGGTCTCAAGATCGATCAGCTTCTGCTGCCGCGGCCGGATCATCGCTATAAGCCATTTGCCAAGCTTACGGCGGACTACTCGAGGACCTTTCCGCTCGTCAACGAAAACGCCTTTGCATCGCTTGGCATCATCGGCAGCGTTGGCTTGCTAAGCCTCGTGATTTTTGTGGTCGCGCCGACGCGGCGGCGCGCTCCTGAAGAACCCCTGCAATTCCTTGCAAGTCTCACGATCGTGCTGGTGTTGTTCTGCACGATCGGTGGATTTTCCGGCATATTCAGTCTGCTCGTCAGCCCGATGATTCGAGCCTGGAATCGTGTCAGCGTATTTATTGCCTTTACGTCGATTGCTGCGGTGTTGCTGTTGATTCAGCGATATCTGTTCGCCGGCGAACGTGCTTCTCTCCGGATCGCGGCGTTCTGTCTGGCGTTGTGCGCATTTGCGCTATGGGATCAGACAACGACGCCGTCTCTGACTCGTCTTGCAAAAAACAAGGTTGAATTCAATAGCGATGCGAGTTTCGTGCATGCGATCGAACAGCAAGTTCCGGCCGGAAGTGCGATCTATCAATTGCCGTACGTCGGGTTTCCCGAAGGAGCCACGCTCAACCGTCTCGAGCCATACGATCTGGCACGCCCCTTTTTGCATACCAGCGCGCTCAAGTGGAGCTTCGGCGGCATGAAGGGGCGCGATGGCGATCTGTTCTTTCGCTACCTCGCGCTCGAACCCGTCGCACGGCAGATAGAAGTGATCAGGCGGATCGGCTTCAACGGTATCTATATCGACCGGCGCGGTTATGCTGACAACGGGGCCTCCATCGAAGCCGAGCTTACCCGGAACCTCGGTGTGACGCCGATTGTCAGCCGGACCGGCGACCAGGCTTTTTTTGCTCTTGCAAGCCGCTTGGCTGGAACGAGTCACGTGGATCTTTCCGGAATGACAGCGCACCAGCTCATGGAGCAGGCCGGCTATGTGGTCGACAAATTGGGGCCGAGGAACAACAACTCACTCAGCGAAGGCATTGATCTCGCCCAAACAAGCCTTCCGAGGTTTCTCGAGAGTGTTCGCGGTTTATCGACGCGAGAAGACTGGGGGCGTTGGTCGGATGCCAATGTGTTCCCCGATGTGGAACTGAGCTTCGTTCGGCCGCTTCCAGCACGATTCACGCTGCACGTCCGCATGCAGGGATACGGGCCGAACATTGGGAAACCTTCAAGCATCATGGTTGGTCAACAGACCCGAACCGTGATCCCAGGTGCCGAGATTCGCGAATTCGCGTTGCGCTTTGACAATCCCACTGCAGCACGCACAATCCGGATCCAACCGGCTTTGCCGCGCTCTCCGCAGGAAAGCGGTGCGGGTAACGATGGCCGGCTGCTCGGCGTCGGCATACAGAAACTCTGGATAACGACCGGGGACGACCCGGCGCTCGAAAGCGAATCCCGACGATACCCGGCAGGTGCGTGATGCCGGGAGCTGGAGGGCCGCCAGACGGGCTTGAGCGGGGAGTTTCTTGTGAATCTCGGGGATGGTTTGGGGGCTTGGCTGGTCCCCGACAGAATTTATATCTCACGGCTGCATAGGCTCCTTGGGCGGCGATGTTCCGGATATACCAACAAAAATACCAACAAACGCATCGGTGCAGGCTCGATCAGTCGAAAGGGGCGCTGCGCGTAACCTTGTCGTGCCGCTGGAAGCAAAAATATCTGGAGATTTGGAGATAAACACTCGTTTCGGCTTGTGAGCCTGGTCTGGCAAGGCTGCGGCTATCTTCGAGTCTATCTCCAAAACACACATTTTCTTGGAGACAACATTGGAGACAGGCGGGCTCGTGTGGAGCGCTCGCTCACTGTTTTACAAGTTGCCCTGCGGTCTGGAACGCTGCGCGCAAAGAGTGTCCCCGCGCCGCCACCTTCCCGGCCGTGGTCCATATTTCGGGACCTCGGTCTGTCACTTCCCTACGATCTGACCATGGTCGCTCATACTGAGATTCGCCTACTGCCGATGTACAATCGGCCGACCCAATGGACAGCCGGTACCCACAAATCATGGTGAAAATTGCACTGCCGGTTCACGAGTTGGAGTTTTTGAAACTCTCTACCAATCACCTTGAGTTTGCGCGGAAGCTATCAACTCTCGGTTGGCCGACTCCTGACCTTGCGCGGTACGCCCAGCATGTCTGCACCGCTTGGTTTCAACTCGGCGAAGAGCACTTGGCGGAGGCCAAGAAAATTCTCGCGGTCGGATGCCCTAGGGCTTGCTTCTCGCGTGCATATTACGCCGCTTACAACGCATCAAAGGGCGTTCGATACATGGTTCAGGGCTTCGTGAGCCTTAAAGGTGATGACCATAGCAAGGCGTCATCGGATTTGCCCGGTGATTTTCCAGATGTTGGCTCCTGGGCAAGTCGAGTTGGGAAACTGTACGAGCATCGGTTGCGGGCTGATTATGACAATTGGGGCACGACAGCGTCAGAGCACACCATGAAGCCCGATGAGGCTATAGCAGAAGCCGAAGCATTTATCCACGCAGCACGACATTATCTGAACGCCAAATGCGGTATGACACTATGACCAATGAAATGAATGATGATCGTAGCGCCGAAGAGGCAATTGACGCATTTGAGCGTGAGATCGGGGTTACTGGCATCCCCAATTGCCGGGTATTGGTGGGAAACCGAGAATTCTTGAAATTTGCAGTGGGGCGTGAGGCGCCGCTTTACACCTATGCTCTTTATGAAAGCCAAAAGAGACTGCCCGATAGCAATCCCTTTAAGGGGGCGATGGCGCTTGCTCCAGAAAAAGCGAGCAGCTTCCCTGCATCCACCGAAGCTAGTGCGTTACTGACTCTGCTAACTCGGTCGACGCGAGAAGTATCACAAGGGGCTCCTATTGGTGGCTACTCTGTCCCGTATGTGCCGTTTCAAAAACGAGAAGATCATCAATTGGCCCAGCCGGCATCACATATCGTCCGAGGTCGACGGGGTGTCGGAAAATCAACACTAATAAGAAGGGCTGCAGAACTTCTCTCGGAGACGCCATCCATTGTTGCTATTCTCGACATGCAGACCTACTCCACGTTAAGTGGCGATGATTTGATTCGAGAAGTGCTTTACGACATGTGCACCTCGATGGCGTCTGCGGCACAAGAGGTCGGCTTTCGGACGCATGTAGCGATCGACGCGCAACCGCTTATGTCGATTGCGGAAAATATCTCTTCGGGAGCGACATCGGTAGATCGAGCGCCCGTCGCTATAAAGCGCGTACTTGCGCAGCTGACGAAGACGGCGAAGGGTAATGCTTTTCTTTTCCTCGACGACTTTCATCTTATAGACCATGAATGCCAACCACGTTTGTTGCACACGCTAAATGCGTCGTTGAAGGGCGCAAATGGTTGGTTAAAGGTCGCAGGACTCAGTTCGCTCCTGAATGTATATTCTCCAAGCGACAGGAAGGGGCTGCAAGTTCCTGGTGACGCCCAATATGTGTCGCTGGATTTGACGCTGGAAAATCCCGAAGCTGCTCAGGCACACCTGCGAGCAATCCTTGAAGGATTTCTGAATGCCGTCGGCTATGGCCTTGGAGGTTCAGTGATACCGGAAGCTGCGTTTCGTCGATTGGCATGGGCTAATGCTGGTGTGCCCCGAGATTTTCTGCAAATGTTTGGACGCTCATTGGAACATGCGAGTCGTAATCGACATGTGACGGTTACTCTGTCCGATGTTAATATCGCGATCGGGGAATTCGGTCAGCAAAAAATGGGCGATTTGCAGAGGGATGCGCGCAACGAAGCCGGCGTGCTTCGAGACGCATTGTCGAGATTGGAGTCGCTGTGTTTAGATGACAATAAGATCAATGCGTTTCTTGTTCGAAGCGACGATTCTAAAGAGCGGGTTATCGTTCAAGTGCTTAGTGATCTACGCATGGTGCATTTGATTCACCAGTCGATCACGCCCGGTAAAGCTGGGGAGCGATTTGAGGCTTTTATCTTGGATTATTCCATTTTTACTGGTTTTCGACGTCGGCCCAACGTTAAAGAGATGATCCCTAAGGAACTTCAGTTCAAGGCGTCTGAACTGCGCGCTTTGCCGAAAGTGCCGGATGGTTTTTTCGCTGCCGATCTTGAAGGGTAGACGCCGAGGGCGAGCGTCTTCTGCTTGCCAAGGAAGCGGTATGAGAAGCGCCAGTACTTCGCGCCGTTCGGTTGGACGAGCAAGAACATTCCGTTGCCGTCCGTGAGTTTGTACGGGGCCGCGCTGGCCTTCGCGTTCCGTACCTGCACGTCTGTGAGAGGCATTGTTGGTATCTGTGTTGTTGGTATCGGCTGATACCAACAAAAATACCAACACTTTCTCTGGCTGTCACTGAGCAACCTTGGGTAACGATAGGAGCTAGAGCGCCGCCAGACGGGCTTGAGCGGGGAGTTTCTTGGTGATCTTGGGGGAGGTTTGGGGGCTTGGCTGGTCCCCCCGACAGGAATCGAACCTGTATCTAGCGCTTAGGAGGCGCTTGTTCTATCCATTGAACTACGGGGAGAGCCATGTCCGGGTGATCGCGCAAAAAACGCGAACCGGACGGCAGTGTGGACAGCGCGCAGAGTATAGCAAACGCGCGGCGCATCGGCGGGCGGATTGCACGCCGACGCGCGTATCGCGCGCTCGGCCGCGATCAGAAGTCGACGACGACGAAATCTTCCTTGCCCACGTCGCACAGCGGGCACCGCCAGTCGGCGGGAATGTCGGCGAAACGGGTGCCGGCTGCGATGCCCTCGTCGGGCAGCCCTTCCGCTTCGTTGTAGACCCACCCGCAAATCAGGCAGACCCAGCTCTGGTATTCGGTTACTTCGCTCATGTTGCGCTCGGGATAATGGAAACTCGGTGACGCCGTCCGCAGCCTCGCCGGCGGACGAAAGGCGCAATGTTACCGGAATTTCGCCGAACGCCTGTGCAACGTCGTTTTAAACGTGCGCATCGCGAACAATGCAACCGAAACACATACGCCGTGTGTGCGGTGTATGCTTCCCGGGCTGTCCAATCATAAGGAGAATGCGATGCTGAACAGAAAATGGATCGCGGGTGCGGTGTGCGTGGCGGCGATGGCCGTGTCGACGATCGCGCGGGCCGAGGAGAGGCACGCGTATTTCGTCGAGCCGACAAATGGTGCAACGGTGTCGAACCCGGTGCACGTGAAGTTCGGTCTGGAAGGCATGGAGCTTCGGCCGGCCGGCGACATGACGCCGAACTCCGGTCATCACCACTTGCTGATCGACGGCCGGCCGATCCCGGTGGGTGAGGTGATTCCCGCGAATGGACGTTCGCTGCACTTTGGCAAGGCGCAGACCGAAACCGACATCACGCTGCCGCCGGGCCAGCATACGCTGACGGTGCAGTTCGGCGACGGCATGCATCGGTCGTACGGCCCCATACTGAGCCAGACCATCACCGTCAACGTCAAGTAATCGGGCACACCGCGCGGGCGTCCCGGCCATCCTTGCAAGGGGGCGGCGCCCGCCCGCTGTCGGGTGCCCGCTGCCCGCGCGCGACGGCCGGCAATCGGCCGTCAACTGGCCGTCGCGGCCCGTTCTTGCGGCATTATCCGTCCGGCCATACCGGTGGCGGCGTCCGCGACCGGTACAATGGGCGCTTCCGATTCCTCTCTTCGCCGTCTCCCCATGTCGCTTTATTCCATTACCGGCGCGCAGCTCGCGTTCGGTCACGTCGCGTTGCTCGATCACGCGGATTTCTCGCTGGAAGCCGGCGAGCGCGTCGGCCTGATCGGCCGCAACGGCGCGGGCAAGTCGTCGCTGCTGAAGATCGTCGCCGGCCTCGCGAAGCCCGACGACGGGCTGGTCACGCGCCAGCAGGAACTGGTGACCGTCTACGTGCCGCAGGAGCCCGAATTCGAGCCGGGCGCGACGGTGTTCGACGCGGTCGCGTCGGGGCTCACGCATACGCGCGAGCTGCTCGAAGAATACGATTCGATCGCACACCGCCTCGCGGATATACCGGAAGGCGCCGAGCACGATGCGCTGCTGGCGCGGATGAACGCGCTGCAGTCGTCGCTCGACGCGCACGACGCGTGGAGCTGGCGCACGCGCGTGTCGATGACACTCGCGCAGATCGGCCTGCCGGACGGCGACGCGAGCGTCGACGCGCTGTCGGGCGGGATGCAGAAGCGCGTCGCGCTGGCGCGCGCGCTGGTGCTGCAGCCCGACGTACTGCTGCTCGACGAACCGACCAACCACCTCGACTTCGAAGGCATCCGCTGGCTGGAAGAACTGCTCGTCGCGCAGCGCGCGGGCCTGCTGTTCATCACGCACGATCGCGCGTTCCTCGACCGGGTCGCAACGCGCATCGTCGAGCTCGACCGCGGCCGGCTGCTGTCGTACCCGGGCAATTTCTCCGCGTACCAGACCCGCAAGGCGCAGCAGCTCGAAGTCGAGCGCGTGGAAAACGACAAGTTCGACAAGCTGCTCGCGCAGGAGGAAGTGTGGATCCGCAAGGGCGTCGAGGCGCGCCGCACGCGCAGCGTCGGCCGCGTCGCGCGGCTCGAGCAGATGCGTCACGAGCGCGCGGAGCGCCGCAATTCGCAGGGCAACGTGAAGCTCGACGTCGCGCAGGGCGAGAAGTCCGGCAAGATCGTCGCGGAGCTGACCGACGTGACGAAGCGCTACGGCGGCCGCGCGGTCGTCGACCGCTTCTCGACGACGGTCATGCGCGGCGACAAGATCGGCTTCGTCGGCCCGAACGGCGCGGGCAAGACCACGCTGCTCAAGCTGATCCTCGGCGAGCTGAAGCCCGACGAAGGCACGGTGCGCACCGGCACGAACCTGCAGGTCGCGTATTTCGACCAGATGCGCGCGCAGCTCGACCAGGAGAAGAGCCTCGCGGATACCATCAGCCCCGGCAGCGAATGGGTCGAGATCGGCGGCGTGCGCAAGCACGTGATGAGCTATCTCGGCGACTTCCTGTTCGCGCCGGAGCGCGCGCGTTCGCCGGTGAAGTCGCTGTCGGGCGGCGAGCGCAACCGGCTGCTGCTCGCGCGCCTGTTCGCGCGTCCGGCCAACGTGCTGGTGCTCGACGAACCGACCAACGACCTCGACATCCCGACGCTCGAACTGCTCGAGGAACTGCTGGCCGACTACGACGGCACGGTGCTGCTCGTCAGCCACGATCGCGCGTTCCTCGACAACGTCGTGACGTCGGTGATCGCGGCGGAGGGCGACGGCAAGTGGCGCGAATACGTCGGTGGCTTCACCGACTGGCAGATCCAGAGCGAGCGTTCGGAGCAGCTCGCGCAGCAGGAAGCCGCGAAGCGCGCGGTCAAGGAAGCGGCGCCCGTCAAGGAAGAGCCGGCGAAGAGCGCCGCGGGCCGCAATGCGCAGCGCACGGTGAAGCTGTCGTTCAACGAGCAGCGCGAACTCGATTCGCTGCCGGAGAAGATCGCCGCGCTCGAAGAGGAGCAGAAGACGATCAATGCGCAGCTCGACGACGGCTCGATTTTCGCGAAGGATCCGCAGGAAGGCACGCGCCTGACCGAGCGGTTCGCGGCGATCGACGACGAATTGCTCGCCGCGCTCGAACGGTGGGAAACGCTCGAGGCGAAACGCAAGCCGGCATAACGCGCGTCACACGCCACGCGGCCGGCGGCGGCCGCGCAGCGATCTCGCGATTGGCGTGCCACGCGGAACCAGTAAAATACCGCGCGTCCCGGGTAGCGCAGCACGCCGCGCGCCCGCTTTCGGAGCAGTCCAAGCACACCGTTGTTTCGATTCGCTTTTTTACGGAACTCAACGTTTTGTCCACGACGTTATCCACACGAGGTGTGGACAACGTCCCGATGAATGACGAAATTCAGCGCCTATGTCAACGAAGAAACCCAGCGCGGCCTATAGCGAAGCATCGATCAAGGTGCTCAAGGGTCTCGAGCCGGTCAAGCAGCGGCCCGGCATGTACACCCGTACCGAGAATCCGCTGCACATCATCCAGGAAGTCATCGACAACGCGTCCGACGAGGCGCTCGGCGGCTACGGCAAGCAGATCACGGTCACGCTGCACGCCGACCAGTCGGTATCGGTCGAGGACGACGGCCGCGGCATCCCGTTCGGCATGCACCCCGAGGAGGGCGTGCCGGTCGTCGAGATCGTGTTCACGCGCCTGCATGCGGGCGGCAAGTTCGACAAGGCCGCGGGCGGCGCTTATACGTTCTCGGGCGGCCTGCACGGCGTCGGCGTGTCGGTGACGAACGCGCTCGCGACGCGCCTCGACGTGACGGTCTGGCGCGACGGCAAGATCGCCGAGCTCGGCTTCGCCGACGGCGATGTCGTGAAGCCGCTCGTGACGCAGAGCGCGGGCCGCGGCGAGAAGAAATCCGGCACGCGCGTGCAGGTGTGGCCGAATCCGAAGTACTTCGATTCGCCGAACCTGCCGCTCGGCGAACTGCAGCGCCTGCTGCGCTCGAAGGCCGTGCTGCTGCCGGGCGTCGAAGTCGTGCTCGTCAACGAGAAAACCGGCGAGCGCCAGACGTGGAAGTACGAGGACGGCCTGCGCGGCTACCTGCTCGACGAAATGAACGGCAGCGAGCTGCTGATCCCGCTGTTCGAAGGCGAGCGTTTCGCCGATTCGCGTTCGGGCGACGATACGTTCGCCGAGGGCGAGGGTGCATCGTGGGTCGTCGCGTGGAGCGAGGAAGGCTCGCTCGTGCGCGAGTCGTACGTGAACCTGATCCCGACGCCGGCCGGCGGCACGCATGAATCGGGCCTGCGCGACGGCCTGTACCAGGCCGTGAAGAGCTTCGTCGAGCTGCACAACCTGCAGCCGAAGGGCGTGAAGCTGCTCGCGGAAGACGTGTTCGCGCGCGTGTCGTTCGTGTTGTCCGCGAAGGTGCTCGATCCGCAGTTCCAGGGGCAGATCAAGGAACGCCTGAACAGCCGCGACGCGGTGAAGCTCGTGTCGTCGTTCTCGCGTCCCGCGCTCGAACTGTGGCTGAACCAGCACGTCGAGCACGGCAAGAAGCTTGCCGAACTCGTGATCAAGCAGGCGCAGGCGCGCACGCGCGCGGGCCAGAAGGTCGAGAAGCGCAAGAGTTCGGGCGTCGCGGTGCTGCCCGGCAAGCTGACCGACTGCGAGACCGAGGACATCGCGCGCAACGAGCTGTTCCTCGTCGAGGGCGACTCGGCGGGCGGCTCCGCGAAGATGGGCCGCGACAAGGAATACCAGGCGATCCTGCCGCTGCGCGGCAAGGTGCTGAACACGTGGGAAACCGAGCGCGACCGCCTGTTCGCGAACAACGAGGTGCACGACATCTCGGTCGCGATCGGCGTCGATCCGCACAGCCCGGACGACACCGTCGACCTGTCGAACCTGCGCTACGGCAAGATCTGCATCCTGTCGGACGCGGACGTCGACGGCTCGCACATCCAGGTGCTGCTGCTCACGCTGTTCTTCAAGCATTTCCCGCAACTGATCGAACGCGGCAACGTGTACGTCGCGCGGCCGCCGCTGTTCCGCGTCGACGCGCCCGCGCGCGGCAAGAAGCCCGCGCAGAAGCTCTATGCGCTCGACGACGGCGAACTGGAAGCGATCCTCGACAAGTTGCGCAAGGACGGCGCGCGCGAGACGCAATGGAGCATCAGCCGCTTCAAGGGGCTCGGCGAAATGAGCGCAGAGCAGCTTTGGGACACCACGATGAACCCCGACACGCGCCGCCTGATGCCGATCAAGCTCGGCGAGCTCGACTACGAGGCGACCGTCGCGCGGATGACGATGCTGATGGGCAAGGGCGAGGCAGCCGCGCGGCGCGGCTGGCTCGAGGAAAAGGGCAACGACGTCGAAGCGGACATCTAATGCAGTGTTCGGCACCGATCGGTACTGGTGTGCTGCGCCTTCGCACCCGTGGCGGCGTTGCAAATCCTCGCGATGCCATCGGGCATCGCCGCGGTTTGCGCGTTGCCACGAGCACGAATCCGCCGGCACGTCGGAACCGCCCGGCACCGAACACCACGCTAGCGCCCGCGCGCGGCCGGGCATGACGCCCGGCCCGGCCTCACGCCACTTACGAATACGGAATTCAGATGGACGACAATACTTCCGATCTCTTCGCCGGGTCCGACGCACCGGACGCCGAAGCGCTGACGCTCGGCAACTACGCGGAGCAGGCGTATCTCAGCTACGCGGTCAGCGTGGTGAAGAGCCGCGCGCTGCCCGACGTGTGCGACGGCCAGAAGCCGGTGCAGCGCCGGATTCTGTTCGCGATGAACGAAATGGGCCTCGGCCCGGACGCGAAGCCGGTGAAGTCGGCGCGCGTGGTCGGCGACGTGCTCGGTAAATACCACCCGCACGGCGACCAGTCGGCGTACGACGCGCTCGTGCGTCTTGCGCAGGATTTCTCGCTGCGCTATCCGCTGATCGACGGGCAGGGCAACTTCGGCTCGCGCGACGGCGACGGCGCGGCCGCAATGCGATACACCGAAGCGCGGCTCACGCCGATCGCGAAGCTGCTGCTCGACGAGATCGACCAGGGCACGGTCGACTTCATGCCGAACTACGACGGCTCGTTCGATGAACCGAAGACGCTGCCGAGCCGCATGCCGTTCGTGCTGCTGAACGGCGCGTCGGGCATCGCGGTCGGCCTCGCGACGGAAATCCCGTCGCACAACCTGCGCGAAGTCGCGGCCGCGGCGGTTGCACTGATCCGCAATCCGAAGCTTTCGCACGCGGAACTGATGAACCTGATCCCCGGCCCGGATTTCCCGGGCGGCGGCCAGATCATTTCGAGCGACACGGAAATCGCGGCGGCGTACGAAACGGGCCGCGGCAGCCTGAAGGTGCGCGCGCGCTGGAAGATCGAGGATCTCGCGCGCGGCCAGTGGCAACTCGTCGTCACCGAGCTGCCGCCGAGCACGTCGGGCCAGAAGGTGCTCGAGGAAATCGAGGAACTGACCAACCCGAAGCTCAAGCTCGGCAAGAAGACGCTGACGCCCGAGCAGCTCAACACGAAGAAGGCGATGCTCGACCTGCTCGACGCGGTGCGCGACGAGTCGGGCAAGGAAGCGGCGGTGCGGCTCGTGTTCGAGCCGAAGTCGCGCACGATCGACCAGACGGAATTCGTGAACACGCTGCTCGCGTACACGAGCCTCGAATCGAACGCGACGCTGAACCTCGTGATGATCGGCGCCGACGGCCGGCCGGGCCAGAAGGGCCTGCTGACGATCCTCGACGAATGGGTGAAATTCCGCCAGCTGACGATGACGCGGCGCACGCGCCACCGTCTCGGCAAGGTCGACGACCGCATCCATATCCTCGAAGGACGGATGATCGTCTTCCTGAACATCGACGAGGTGATTCGCATCATTCGCGAGTCGGACGAGCCGAAGGCCGCGCTGATGAGCGCGTTCGGCCTCTCCGACCGGCAGGCCGAGGACATTCTCGAAATCCGGCTGCGCCAGCTCGCGCGGCTCGAGAAGATCAAGATCGAGAAGGAACTCGAAACGCTGCGCGACGAGAAGGCGAAGCTCGAGGAACTGCTCGCGAACGAAAGCGCGATGAAGCGGCTGATGATCAAGGAGATCGAGGCCGACGCGAAGCAGTACGGCGACGAGCGCCGTACGCTGATCCAGCAGGAAAAGCGCGCGACCTTCGAGGCGAAGGTGGTCGACGAGCCGGTGACGGTCGTCGTGTCGCAGAAGGGCTGGGTGCGCGCGCTGAAGGGCCACGGGCTCGACCCGGCCGGCTTCACGTTCAAGGCCGGTGACCATCTGTACGCGGCGTTCCAGTGCCGCACGCCCGATCGCCTGATCGCGTGGGGCAGCAGCGGCCGCGTGTATTCGGTCGACGTGTCGGTGCTGCCGGGCGGGCGCGGTGACGGCGTGCCGGTCACGTCGCTGATCGAGCTCGAATCGGGCTCGCACCTGATGCACTACTACGCGGCGCCGGCCGACCAGCAACTGCTGCTCGCATCGAGCAACGGCTTCGGCTTCCTCGCGAAGGTCGGCGACATGGTGAGCCGCGTGAAGGCCGGCAAGTCGTTCATGACGATCGACACGGGCGCGGTGCCGCTCGCGCCGATGCCCGTGCTGCCGAACGCGACGCAGGTCGCGTGCCTGTCGAGCGGCGGCCGGTTGCTCGTGTTCGGGATGGACGAGATGAAGACGCTGTCCGGCGGCGGCCGCGGCGTGATCCTGATGGCGCTCGACGACAAGGAAACGCTCGTGCAGGCCCTCGCGATCGATCCGGCGGGCGTCGTGCTGATCGGCACCGGCCGTGGCGGCAAGGCGCAGGACGACACGCTGTCGTATGCGGGGCTCGCGCCGCATATCGGCAAGCGCGCACGCAAGGGCCGCGCGCCGGAGTCGAAGCTCAAGGTCGTCAACGAGCTGCGTCCGCTGCTCGGCTGACGCCGCGCGATCGCCCGGTTCGGCCGCGACGAAGGCCGCACCTCCGCTTCGGCGGACGTGCGGCCTTTTCTTTTGGACCGCGGATCCGGGTAAGCAAGCGTGGCGCCGTCACGCGGAACTTGCAAAATATTGTGAAATCGCGCGTGGGGTCTGAACCGCGCGGCGGCGGGGCGGTCGAACGACGTTCGATGCCGCGTGCGACGCGGCCGTTCGCTGCACCGAACCCATCACAGGATTGTCGCCATGTCCCACGCTGTTGCCGTCGCGCTGTTTCTTCATCTGCTGGCCGTTGCCGTGTGGGTGGGCGGGATGGTCTTCGCGAACTTCTGCCTGCGTCCGGCACTGTCCGACCTGTCGCCGCAGCTCCGGTTGCCGCTGATCGAGGGCGTGTTCGGCCGCTTCTTCAACTGGGTGGCGGGTTCCGTGATCGTGATCCTGCTGTCCGGCGGCTTCCTGCTCATGAAGTTCGGCGGCGCGCACGCGACATGGTCGCTGCACGCGATGGCCGGGCTCGGCGTCGTGATGATGCTGATCTTCGGGCACATCCGTTTCGCGCTGTTCCCGCGCATCCGCCGCGCGGTGCAGGCGCAGAACTGGCCGGACGGCGCGCGCGCGGTGAACGCGGTGCGCCTGCTCGTCGTCGTCAATCTCGTGCTCGGTGTCGTCACGATCGGTGCGGCCGTGCTGTCGCGCGGCTTCTGATCTTCCGGCGCCGTCCGGCGCCAACCGCGGGCGCGCCGGCACGCGCCGCTATGCGGCCAGCATCGCGTCGAGCAGCCAGGAGCCGGCCGGGCCGAGCGGCCGGTTGCGCGACCATACGGCATCCACCCGCACGCGGCGCGGCCAGCCGCGTGCGTGCAGTTCGCACAGGCGATCGCGCGCGAAGTGGTCGACCATCCAGCGCGGCAGCTCGGCCCAGCCGAATCCCAGCACGGCCATCTCCAGCAGCATCAGATAGCTCGGCGCCAGCCAGCGCTGCGTGCCGACGACGATCCGGTCGTCGGCGCCGCGGCCTTCCGTTTTCACATAGGTATTGAGGCGCAGTTCGCGCACGTCGCGCAGCGCCGCGTGCGGCACGTCGGCATCGCCGTATTCGGCAAGCACGTGCGTGCGCCCGACGAACAGCCCGATCTCCGATTCCTCCGCCACCGTCGCCGCGCCGATATCGGCCGGGTAGGCCGCGCGCGCGGCCATCAGTCCGAGCTGCGCGCGGCCTTGCTGGATCAGGTCGAGCACGTCCTCGTGCTCGGCGATCTGGCATTCGAGCTCGAGCGCCGGAAAGCGCCGTTCGAGCGCCATCAACGTTTCCTCGTAGCGCTTCGACTGGTACGTATCGGACACGACGAGCGTCAGCCGCGCTTCTTCGCCGCGCGCGAGCCGCGCGGCCGTGCGGTCGATCGCCGCGCCGGCCTCGAGCGTGCGCTGCACCTGCGGCAGCAGCGCGCGCCCGGCGTCGGTTAGCGTCGGCGCGCGCGTCGAGCGGTCGAACAACTGCACGCCGAGATCGATCTCGAGGTTCGCGATCGCCTCCGACACGGTCGACTGGCGTTTGCCGAGCTTGCGCGCGGCGGCCGTGAACGAGCCGAGCAGCGCGGCTTCGGCGAACGCGAGCAGGGCTTCGGGGGCGTGGCGCATGTGGCGCTCCGGACTTTGTTGTATCGGTAAAACCGATGATATCAAACTGGATTCATACGGTTACACCGATCAAAATGATCGGCATGAATGAAGCAACGAATCGGAGGGAACCATGAAACAGATGAATAAAACGGTGACGGAACGCCTGCTGCATGCGCTGACGTTCGAGCTGATCGCGATTGCGCTGTGCGCGCCGATCGGCGCGTGGCTGCTCGACATGCCGGTGTCGCACGTCGGCGTGCTGACGGTGATGGTGTCGCTGATCGCGATGGCCTGGAACATGACCTTCAACACGCTGTTCGACCGCTTCGAGCGGCGCGCGGGGCTGTCGCGCACGCTCGGCATGCGGATCGCGCACGCAGTCGTCTTCGAGCTCGGCCTCGTCGCGATGGTGGTGCCGGTTGCCGCGTGGTGGCTGGACGTGAGCCTCGTCGAGGCGCTGCTGCTCGATCTTGGCATCGTGCTGTTCTTCCTGCCGTACACGTTCTGCTTCAACCTCGCGTACGACGCGCTGCGCGCTCGCTGGATGGCACGCCGGGTCGCGATGCAGGCGGGTTGAAGTCGCCCGGTGCCGGTTAGTGCCGGGCGAGTCCGGCGGGGTGGCGGCCGCCCGTCAGCGCGCGGCGGCCAACAGCCACACGCCGCAGACAACCGCGACCGCGCCATAGACGGCATAGACGGGCACCCTGAAGCGCGTGAAGCACAGCGTCGCGAACGCACCCGTCAGCCAGTAGATCGGGTCCGCCGGCTCGCGATGCAGGATCTTCACGACGGCGACGACGAGAAAGCCCGTCGTCGCCGCGCGCAGCAGGCGCATCCCGTGCTCGAAGCGCGAATGGCGCTTGAGCCGGGACAGGTGGTTCTGCGCAAACACGACGAGACAACCCGACGGAATGAACAGCGCGGCCGTTGCGAACAACGCGCCGACCCAGCCGTCGGTCAGGTAGCCGAGAAACGGCACGACGTTCAGCAGCGGCCCCGGCGCTACGGGCGACAGCGCGAACGCCAGCGTGAAGTCGTGATCGGAGATGCCCGTTGCCGGCGAGACGAACAGCGTCTTGAGCACCGGCAGCGCGGAAAAGCCGCCGCCGAACAGCGTCATGCCGGCGCCCGCGAGGCGGGGCCACAGCAGTTGCTCCTGGTAATCGCCGGGCAGCGGCACCGCGAACAGCACGACGAGCACGCCGAGCAGCACGAGCAGGTTGCGGTCGCGTGTCGACAGCCTGAAATCGACCGCATCGCGTTGCGGCGGCCCAGTCAGCCAACCCGCTGCAAACGCAGCGAAAAGAATCCCGACGAAAGCGGCCGGACTATGTGCGAAAGCGAGCAGAATCGTCGACAGCGCGGCGATCACCTGTTCGAGCCTGGTGCGCGCGAGCGTGCGCAACTGCTTGACCCACGTGACGCCGATCAGTGCGGCGAGCACCATCCCGAAGTGATTGATCAGCACCGGCGCGGCGAGCGAGCGCACGAGCGGCGTGCGATAGAAGATCGCGAACAGCGTCATTAGTATGGAGAACGGCAGCACGCTCGCGATACCTGCGACCCATGCGCCGGCGCGGCCGTGCAGCGTCTGGCCGACCTGCACCGCAACATTGCAGCCGACGGGCCCCGGCACGAGCCAGGCGAGCGCGACGAGATCGCCGAATACGTGCGGTTCGATGCGCTGCAGCCGTTCCACGTAGTGGCGTTCGAGTTGCGCCATCATCGAAAGCCCGCCCCACGAGATCGCAGAAATGCCGGCGATGACCTTGAACAAGGTCCATAGGGATGCCTGTGCCTCTTCGACACGAGCGGTTGCTTCGATTTCGACGGTTGTCATGAATGTGGTTCTGGCGCAGGAGCCGGATCTCGTGCGTGTAGGCTTTCCGGCGGCCCGCCGATACGGTGGCCCTCCCGATTGTCCGCCGCGCGTCGTGACACCGCCATGCGCGGAAACGCTAGTTAATGAACCTAACTATCGGATCGGAAAACGCAACAGTTGCGGCGGTGCGCAACGCACGCCGCGGTCGGGCCGCGGTGCGCTCAGGCGCCCGTGCTGCCGGTCGCGCGGTGCGCGATGACGTTCGGATGGTCGCCGCGCACGCCGAAGCGCGCGATCAGCGCGGGAATCGCGTCGGCCGGCACCGGGCGAGAGAACAGGAAGCCCTGCGCCTCGATCTCGCCGAGCGCGGATAGCCACGTGATCTGCTCCTCGGTTTCCGTGCCTTCGACGACGACGGTCAGGCCGAGCGAGCGCGCGAGATGCACGATCGACGACACCATCACGCATACGCTGCGATCGTTCGGGATCGCCTGCACGAACGAGCGGTCGACCTTCAGCGTGTCGACGGAGAAGCGGTGCAGGTAGGACAGCGACGAATAGCCGGTGCCGAAATCGTCGAGTGCGATCCGGATGCCGAGCTTCTTCAGCGCGACGATCTTCTCGGACACGAGTTCTGGATATTCCATCATCGCGGTTTCGGTGATCTCGAGCTCGAGCCGGTTCGCGTCGATGCCGGTTTCCTGCAGCGTGCGCGAGATCGTCTCGATCAGGTCGCCGCGCCAGAACTGCACGGGCGAAATGTTGACCGCGAGCGTCAGCGTGTCGTGGCCCTCGTCGCGCCAGCGCGCGATCTGCTCGCACGCGGTGCGGATCACGAAGTCGCCGATCGGCACGATCAGGCCCGTCGATTCGGCGATCGAAATGAATTCGTTCGCGGAAATGATCCCGTGCTCGGGGTGATCCCAGCGCGCGAGCGCTTCGAAGCCGGTGATGTAGCGGTGCGTGAGGTCGATCTTCGGCTGGTACGCGAGGAACAGTTGCCCCTCGGCGAGCGCGACGCGCAATTGCTGTTCCCAGCGCATCAGGTGGTCGGCGCGGTGCGACAGGTGCGGCGCATAGAACTGGTAGCAGTTCTTGCCGGCGTCCTTCGCGCTGTACATCGCGAGGTCGGCCTTCTTCAGCAGGTCGATCTCGCTTTCGTTCGCGACGGTGTGCAGCGCGATGCCGATGCTCGCATGCAGCACGAACGAACTGCCGCGCACGTCGAACGGTTCGCCGAACATCCGGATGATCGCTTCGGCGAGCCGCACCGCGCGCCGCTCGACGTCGTCGCCCTTCATCACGACGACGAACTCGTCGCCGCCGATGCGCGCGAGCGAGCCCTCGTCGCCGACCGCATCGGACAGGCGCGACGCGGTCATCTGCAGCACGATGTCGCCGGCGTTGTGGCCGAGCGTGTCGTTGACGGTCTTGAAGTTGTCGAGATCGATGAACAGCAGGCCGAGACGCGACAGGCTCGCCGGCATCGCCACATCGTTGCGCAGCCCGCGCAGCGTCGCATAGCGGTTCGCGAGGCCGGTGAGCAGGTCGTATTCCGCGAGCTGGGTCATTTCGCGCTCGCGGCCGAGCAGCTTGCCGATCAGGCCCGTCGCGACGCCGAAGAACGCGAGCATCGCGAGCGTGATGAAACTCGTCATCAGCAGGTAGACGTTGCGCGTGTGGTAGTAATCCGCGAATTCCTCGGTCTGCGACAACCCGACCATCACCGCGAGCGGGTAGCCGTCGAGGTGGCGGTACGACACGATGCGCGTCACGCCGTCGATCGGGTCGATGATCGTGCCCGTCACACGCTCGGCGATCGGGTAGACGCCCGACGCCGAAAACGCGCCCGGCGCGTTGCTGAGCGAGCCCGTGCGCCGCGCGAGCACGGTGCCCGTGTCGGACACGACCGCGATCACGCCTTCCTTGCCGATCGCCGCGTTGTTGTAGAAGTCGTTCGTGAAGTAGCTCGGGTCTTCCGACACGACGACGATGCCCGCGAAGCTGCCGTCCGGGTTGTTCAGGCGCCGCGTCATCTGCAGCGTCCAGTGGCTCGATACGCGGCCGAGCACGGGCTTGCTGATGTAGAGGCGGTCGTCGTTGTGCGCGAGGTGGACCTTGAAGTGCTCGCGATCGGCCAGGTTGATCGGCTGCGGATGGAGCTCGGCCGTGTTCGCGAACAGGATGCCCTTCGCGTTGACGAGCGACACCTGGATCAGCGTGTCGCTCGGCACGACGCCTTTCTCGACGGCGCTCGCGAGATTGAAGCGCGCGGGCGACTTCTCGAACTCGAATTTCACGAAGCGGGTGATCTGGTCGACCTGGTGGATCGCCTTGACCGTATGTTGCTCGAGCGCGGAGGACAGGATCGCCGCGGACGCTGCCGCTTCCTTGTACGCGCTGTCCTTCTCCACCGACAGACGCGCGACGATCACGGCCCACAGCAGCGCAAGCGCCAGCATCCCGAGCAGCGGGATCGCGAATAGCGCGCGCCGGCGCGATTTGCGCGGTGCGCGCAGCGGCCGGGTCGGCGGCGTAGGGTTGGACCGGGCGGAGCTCATCGAAGAGGGTGGCGTCCTGCTCGCGTGCGCCATCCGTCGGGATGGCCGGCTATGGTTGGGGTCGCTCCGGCGTCTGTTCGTCCGCGGGATGCGCAACCATGGACAGACCTCCGAAACAACGGATTAGGCCCGATATTACTGGCTGGAACGTTTTTGCGATAGTTGGGCGAATCGGAGGGGCGCCGGACGGGCCGGCGCCATCGCACATCGCGAAATGTCAGACAGGTGACCTGAACGTGCCGTCGACGACCGTGACGGTGTGCCCGCCGATCCACGTCGTGCCGTCTTCGTCGTAGCTGACGAAGATGCGGCCGTCGCGGCCGATCGCCGTGCCCTGGCGGGCCGTATACGACCTGCCGGGCCGGCGTTCCTGCCGCGTCAGCAGCCCGGCCAGCGCGGCGTTGGCGCTGCCCGTGACGGGATCCTCGCCGACGCCGAAGTTGCCGCCCGTCATCAGGCAGCGGATTTCGAACGTCGCGGGGCCGCCTTCGGCGTGCGGCGCGTAGACCGCGAGGCCGTCTGCGCCGTAGCGGTGCGTGAGCGCTTCCAGCGCGGCCGGATCGGGCGTCAGGCCGATGCACGCGTCGACCGACTTCAGCCGCACGACCAGCCACGGCGCGCCGTTGTCGACCGCGCACGGCTCGGCATCCGGGTCGATCGCGTCGCTGCGCAACGCGGCAGCCAGCGCCGCGTAGTCCGAACGGTCGAGCGGCGTGACGCGTGCCGGCGGCGCGGCGAACGCCCAGCCGTCGGCCTGCTCGCGCAGCGCGACCCGGCCGACCCCGCACTGCTGGATCAGCCGGCCCGGCGTCCGCGGCTGCGTGCCGCTTTCGAGGAACGCATGCGCGGTGCCCAGCGTCGGGTGGCCGGCGAACGGCAGTTCGCCGCAGGGCGTGAAGATCCGCACACGGTAGTCGGCTTCCGGATCGGTCGGTGTGCAGACGAACGTCGTTTCCGACAGGTTGGTCCAGCGGGCGATCGCGAGCATGGCGTCGTCGCCGAGCGAATCGGCGTCGAACACCACGGCGAGCGGGTTGCCCTTGAACGGCACCGACGTGAACACGTCGACCTGCTTGAAGCGGACCAGATGACCGGGCATCGCGCTGCGCCTGTTACGCGACTTCGGCGATCAGCTCGATCTCGACGCACGCGCCGAGCGGGATCTGCGCGACGCCGAAGGCCGAGCGCGCGTGCTTGCCCGCATCGCCGAACACTTCCGCGATCAGCTCCGACGCGCCGTTCGTCACGACGTGCTGTTCGGTGAAGTCGAGCGTCGAGTTGACGAGGCTCATCAGCTTGACGATGCGGGTGACCTTGTTCAGGTCGCCGGTGTGCGCGTGCAGGGTCGCGAGCAGGTCGATCGCGATCGAGCGTGCGGCCGCCTTGCCGTCTTCCGTCTGCAGATCCGCGCCGAGCTTGCCGGCCCAGACCTTGCCGTCCTTCTTCGCGATGTGGCCCGACAGGTAGACCGTGTTGCCGCTTTGCGCGCTCATCACATAGGCGGCGGCCGGTGCGCCGGCGGTCGGGAGCTCGATGCCGAGCGACTTCAGTTTGTCGTAGACGTTAGCCATGCGTTCGATTCCTCGTAGAGAGTCGTGACAGGAAAAGGGTGGGATCAGAGGCGCTCGCGCAGCAGCTTGCCGAGGCGAGCTACGCCTTCCTCGATCTTCTCGGGCGGCACCGTGACGAACGACAGGCGCAGCGTGTTCTGCTGCGCATCGTTCGCGAAGAACGGTGCGCCCGGCACGAAGGCGACGTGGTTGTCGACGGCCGCGGCGAGCAGCTTCATGCTGTCGATCTGCGCGGGCAGGTTCACCCAGATGAACATCCCGCCTTCCGGGCGGTTCCACGTGACGCCTTCCGGCATATGGCGTGCCAGCGCGCCGAGCATCGCGTCGCATTGCGCGCTGTACAGCTCGCGGATCGTCGGGATGTGTTCGTCGAGGAAGCCGTCCTTGATCACTTCGTGCGCGATGCGCTGCGTCAGCGTCGGCGTGTGCAGGTCGGTGGCCTGCTTGGCCTGCACGAGCTTGAAGTGGAGTTCCTCGGGGGCAATGATGTAGCCGATCCGCAGGCCCGGTGCGAGCACCTTCGAGAACGTGCCGAGGTGCACGACGTGGTCGGGCGCCATCGACAGCATCGTCGGCAGCGGCTCGCCGCGGTAGTTCAGCGCGCCGTACGGATCGTCTTCCAGCACCGGGAACGGGCTCGTCTGCGCGAACGCGGCGAGCGCGCGGCGGCGCTCGACGGGCAGGCGGCGGCCGGTCGGGTTCTGGAAGTTCGGCTGCGCGTACAGGAGGCGCGCGCCTTGCGTGAGTTCGGGCGTGAGGCCTTCCGGCAGCAGGCCCTGCTCGTCGGTCGGCACCTGCACGTAGCGCGGCTCGTACAGCGAGAACGACTGCAGCGCGCCGAGGTAGGTCGGCGTTTCGACGAGGATCGGGCTGCCCGGATCGATAAGCGCCTTGCCGAGCAGGTCGAGTGCCTGCTGCGAGCCGGTCGTGATCAGCACCTGCGACACGCGCACGCTATAGCGCTCGGCGATCCACTCGCGCAGCGGCAGGTAACCTTCGGT
This sequence comes from Burkholderia sp. BKH01, assembly GCF_025685725.1. NCBI lineage: Bacteria > Pseudomonadati > Pseudomonadota > Betaproteobacteria > Burkholderiales > Burkholderiaceae > Burkholderia > Burkholderia sp. BKH01. The sequence continues at coordinate 42,236 of NZ_JAOTQT010000033.1, forward strand.
CGCGCTGTACTGGAGCGCGGCGGCCGGCGCGTCGCGCAGCACGCGGTCGGCGGCGGCGCGCATGCGCTCGGCCGGGAACGTCGCGGGGGCGGGCAGGCCGCCGGCGAACGAGATGACCTCGGGGCGTTCCGTGACCTTCAGGATCTCGCGGATCGCAGAGCTCGTCAGCTTGCGGGCGCGTTCGGAAAGCTGCCAGTGCGGCGGATGCAGGTCGCTCGGATTCATAGTCTCCTCGTTCGGATATCGTGGTCAGTCAAGAAAGGTCGTTCGGGCGGATCGCTTCGACGCTGCCGGGTGGGCATGCGCGAGTGCGGTCGAGCCTTCGCGGCCGTGTGGGCAAAACCGATCAGGCAAAACAGCCATTATGGCGCACCTGTTCAGCCGGCGCGAGCCGGTTGCGCGGCGGCGGCGACCGCCGAGCGGCGCCCGAGCACCACGGTGGCGATCACGGCGGCCGCGAACAGCCACGTCGACGGCGTGACCGTTTCGCCGAACAGCAGCGCGGAAAATGCAATCGTGAAGAAAATCTGCAGCAGCTGCACCTGACCGACGCGCGCGATGCCGCCCATCGCGAGCCCCGCGTACCACGCGAAGAAGCCGATGAATTGGGAAAAGAGGGTCACGTAGCCGAACGCGAGCCACGTGCGCAGCGCGAGCGGGCCCGGATGCGCGGCATGCTGCATCCACGCGAGCCAGCCGACCGGCAGCACGAGGAACGGCGCGGACACGACGAGCGCCCAGCAGATCACCTGCCAGCCGCCGATCTGGCGCGCGAGGCGCGCGCCTTCCGCATAACCGAGCGCGCCGATGCCGACCGCGACGAGCATCAGCGCGTCGCCGGCCTGCACGGTGCCGCCGCCGTCGCGCAGCGCGAACGCGATCACGAGCGCGCTGCCGGCCACCGCGCTGGCCCAGAACGCCTTCGACGGCCGTTCGTGCGACAGCCATGCCGCATACAGCGCGACGAACAGCGGCTGCAGCCCGTTGACGACCGCGCCGTGCGAGGCCGGCACGGATTTCATCGCCCACGCGGAGAACACCGGATACGCGATGATCACGCCGGCCGACGTGATCGCGAGGCTTTTCAGCTGCGCGCGGGTCGGCAGCGGCTCGCGGCGCCACCACAGCAGCAGGCCGGCCGGCACGGCGGCGGCGAGCGCGCGGCCGAGCCCGTTGAGCAGCGGATTGAGTTCGGACACGACGATGCGCGTCATCGGCAGCGTCAGGCTGAAGATCATCACGCCGATCAGGCCGAGCAGCATGCCCCGGGTTTCGCGCGAATTCATGTCGTGGATGGCTCCGTATTGCAGGGTTGTTGTAATCGGCGGGGTGTTCAGCGCAGCGTGCGCGCACCCTGCGGGGTATCGAACTCGGCGACCAGCGCGGGCGGGCCGTCGCCGGTTTCGAGGTCGAGCAGGTGGGCGGCGCCGAGCCAGTCGAGCTGCTCGCGGATGATCTCCGCGCGCGGGTGGGTGCCCTTGAGCGACTTCAGCGCGACGCCGTCGTGCGGCAGCGATTCGGCTGGATGGCGCGGGCTGTCCCACTGGATCAGCGACGGCACGAGACCGTCGCCCGCACGCTGCCATGCGGGGAACGCGCCGTCGTCGGGCACCGTGAGGCCCCAGCTCAGGTCGCCGCGCCGCATCGCGACGACGGGCGGGATGCGGGCCGGATACTGGCTTTGCCACAGCGCGAGCTGGCGCGGACGGTCGACGCGCGCGACCCAGTGCGCGAGAAACGGGCCCTGCGCGAGCCGGGCGTGCATCGCCGGATCGTCGAGCGCGAACAGCCGCGCGCGCGGCGGCGCCGCGCCGTCGTCCGTGGCGGGTGCATCGGGGTCGATCGCGATCACTTCGAGGTAGAGCCCGCCCCATGCGCCGAACAGCGCATTGTGGGTCCGCATCAGCGGGTGCCGGCCGCCGCCGGCCGGTTCGATGCCGAGCGCGTCGGCGACATGGCGCACGCCGTCGTCGAGCGTGCGCGCGGCGATCACGAGATGGTCGAGTGTCAGGGAGCGGGCTGGCATGAACGTCGGTCGGGAAGCGAAAGTGTCATGGTGGGCGGGCGTTGCGCCGGGCGGTTGCCGGACCGGCCGGCGCCCGGGCCGCGGATCGGGCCGGCTGGCGCGGCTCCAGGTGCGGCGGGGCCGGAACGGCGGCCGCACGGTCGCCATTCCGGTCAACTGTAATCGTCGGCACCGGCACAGTAACGGTACAATCGGCGCGATAGCCTTCGGTACAGTTGGAGTTGCCGCCCATGTCCATCGTTCCACTCGCCCAGATTCCCGTGCCGCACGATACGGCCACGCTCACGCTCGTCGACCAGCTTGTCCAGTGGGCCCGGCGGCGCATCGATGAACGCGTGTTCCGTCCCGGCATGCGGATGCCGTCGATCCGCAAGCTCGCGCTCGACAAGAGCGTGTCGCGCTTTACCGTCGTCGAGGCGTACGAACGCCTCGTCGCGCAGGGCTACCTCGACTCGCGGCGCGGCTCCGGCTTCTACGTGCGCGAGCGCACGGCCGGCCCGCAGTCGGCCGACAACGTGTCGCGCGTGACCGAGGCCGCGCCCGTGCACAACACGATCGACGTCGTCTGGCTGCTGCGCAACATGCTGCACACCGTCAGCCCGGAAAAGGGGCCCGGTCTCGGCTACCTGCCGGGCCGCTGGCTCGACGGCGAGCTGATCACCGGCGCGCTGCGTGCGCTCGGGCGCCAGTCCGGCGCGCAGATGCTCGGCTTCGGCACCGCGCAGGGCTTCCTGCCGCTGCGCCAGCAACTGCAGACGCGCCTCGCCGAAGTCGAGATCGGCGCGACGCCCGACCAGCTCGTGCTCGTATCGGGGATCACGCAGGCGATCGATCTGATTTCGCGGATCTACGTGCGGCCGGGCGATGCGGTGATCGTCGGCGATCCCGCGTGGTTCCAGATGTTCGGCCGCTTCGCGTCGCAGGGTGCGCAGCTCGTCGGGATGCCGTACACGCCGGACGGCCCCGATCTCGACGCGCTGGAGACGCTCGTGCAGATGTGGCGGCCGAAGATGCTCGTGATCAACTCGGTGCTGCAGAACCCGACCGGCACGTCGCTGTCGGCCGCGCAGGCATTCCGGATCCTGAAGCTCGCGGAGGCGTACGACTTCCTCGTCGTCGAGGACGACGTATACGGCGACCTGTGCCCGCCGAGCTATCCGGCCACGCGGCTCGCGAGCCTCGACCAGTTGAAGCGCGTGATCTACCTCGGCAGCTATTCGAAGACGCTCGCGGCGAACCTGCGGGTCGGCTTCGTCGCGTGCGCGCCGGAGATCGCGAAGGCGATCACCGACCAGAAGATGCTGGTCGGGATGACGACGCCCGAGCTCAACGAGCGCGTGCTGTACAAGATCCTGACCGAAGGGCATTACCGGCGCCATGTCGAGCGGCTGCGCGCGCGGCTCGACGGCGTGCGCGACAAGACCGCGCGGATGCTCGAGCGCACGGGGCTGCGGCTCTTCACGATGCCGGCAGCCGGGATGTTCCTGTGGGCCGACACGGGCGTCGATTCGGACGCGCTCGCGGCCGCCGCGCACGAAGAGGGGTTCCTGCTGACGCCCGGCAGCCTGTTTTCGCCGCAGCAGTCGTCGTCGACGTGGACGCGCTTCAACGTCGCGAACTGCGGCGATCCGGCGTTGCCGGGGTTTCTCGGGCGCTATATCGATTCGGCGGTGCGGCGGGCGTCGTGATGCGCTGCGGGCCGCCGGCCCTTGAAATGCCGCGCGCCGTCCCCAGATAGGCGCGCAAACCGCTGCGCCGGGCGGTGGTCCGTTCACGGGCTTGCCGGCATCGCGCGCCCGGCGCCTGCGCCACACCATTCAAGTTCAAGTAAGAGGAAACAGCATCCATGGCACACGAAACGATGAGCTTTCAGGCAGAGGTCAAGCAACTCCTCCACCTGATGATTCATTCGCTCTACAGCAACAAGGAAATCTTCCTGCGCGAACTGGTGTCGAACGCGTCCGACGCGGCCGACAAGCTGCGTTTCGAGGGGCTCGCGGACAACGCGCTGTACGAAAACGATCCGAACCTGCGCATCCGCATCGGCTACGACAAGGCCGCGCGCACGATCACGATCGACGACAACGGCATCGGCATGAGCCGCGATGAGGCGATCGCGAACCTCGGCACGATCGCGCGCTCGGGCACCAAGGAATTCTTCACGAAGTTGTCCGGCGACCAGCAGAAGGACGCGGCGCTGATCGGCCAGTTCGGCGTCGGCTTCTACTCGGGCTTCATCGTCGCGGACAAGATCACCGTCGAGACGCGCCGCGCGGGCCTGCCGGCGAACGAAGCCGTGCGCTGGGAAAGCGCGGGCGAGGGCGATTTCACGATCGACGCGATCGAGCGCGCGCAGCGCGGCACGACGATCACGCTGCACCTGCGTGAAGGCGAGGACGAACTGCTGTCGTCGCACCGCCTGAAGTCGATCATCCAGAAATACTCCGACCACATCGCGCTGCCGATCCTGATGCAGAAAGAAGAATGGGATCAGGAAAAGGGCGAGATGGTCCTGAAGGACGAAGACGAGACCGTCAACCAGGCGAGTGCGCTGTGGACGCGTTCGAAGGGCGACATCACCGACGAGCAGTACACGCAGTTCTACCAGCACGTCGCGCACGACCACCAGGATCCGCTCACGTGGACGCACAACCGCGTCGAGGGCCGCAGCGAATACACGCAACTGCTGTTCGTGCCGTCGCACGCGCCGTTCGACCTGTGGAACCGCGACTATCGCGGCGGCTTGAAGCTGTACGTGAAGCGCGTGTTCATCATGGACGATGCCGAGCAGCTGCTGCCGCAATACCTGCGCTTCGTGAAGGGCGTCGTCGATTCGGCCGACCTGCCGCTGAACGTGTCGCGCGAGATCCTGCAGGAAAGCCGCGACGTGAAAGCGATCCGCGAAGGCGTGACGAAGCGCGCGCTGTCGATGCTCGAAGAGCTCGCGAACGCCGAAGAGGATGCCGGCAAGGAGAAGTACAAGACGTTCTGGGGCGCGTTCGGCCAGGTGCTGAAGGAAGGCCTCGGCGAGGATCACGCGAACCGCGAGCGCATCGCGAAGCTGCTGCGCTTCGCGTCGACGCACGGCGACACCGACGCGCAGGACGTGTCGCTCGCCGACTACGTGTCGCGCATGAAGCCCGAGCAGAGCAAGATCTACTACGTGACGGCCGATACGTGGCAGGCCGCGAAGAACAGCCCGCATCTCGAAGTGTTCCGCAAGAAGGGCGTCGAGGTGCTGCTGCTGACCGACCGCGTCGACGAATGGATGCTGTCGTTCCTCAATGAGTTCGACGGCAAGCCGCTCGCGAGCGTCGCGCGCGGCGACCTCGATCTCGGCGAACTGAACGACGAAGAGAAGAAGGCGCAGGAACAAGCGGGCGAGGCGATCAAGCCCGTCGTCGAGAAGATGAAGGAAGCGCTCGGCGACAAGGTGAAGGAAGTGCGCGTCACGTTCCGCCTGACCGATTCGCCGTCGTGCCTCGTCGCGGACGACAACGACATGAGCGGCTACCTGCAGCGGATGCTGAAGGCGGCCGGCCAGAACGCGCCCGCGATGCAGCCGATCCTCGAGATCAACCCCGAGCATGCGCTCGTGAAGCAACTGAACGCCGACAGCGCCGATTTCGGCGACTGGTGCCATCTGCTGTTCGACCAGGCGCTGCTGGCCGAAGGCGGCATGCTCGACGATCCGGCGAGCTTCGTGAAGCGGACCAACGCGCTGCTGCTGTCGCGCACCGCGTGAACGTGCGCATGCGATTCGACGGCGGACAGGCCGGCTGGTGCGAGACGCCGCGGCCTGGCTGCACGCTCGACCAGCGCGACTGGCTGACGCGCGGCGGGTCGCTGACCGCGCATCTCGCGCGGCTCGGCCGCGTGAACGTGCGCGTGACGCGCGAGGCCGTCGACTGTCCGTGGTTGGACGAGCCCGACGCGCTTGCCAGTTCGCCGCGCGCGCCGATGTGGGTGCGCGAGGTGATCCTGTCGGTCGACGGCACGCCGTACGTCGCCGCGCACAGCATCGTGCCGCTCGCCGCAAGCAAGGGCGTGTGGCAGGCGATGCGGCGGCTGCGCACGCGGCCGCTGGCGGAGCTGCTGTACAGCGATCCGCAGGTCGAGCGCTCGGCACTCGTCAGCCGGCGCGTGATCGCCGGCCATCCGCTGTATGCGCTCGCGAGCCATGCGCTGCAGGGCGCGCGAGCGCCGCACGCGTTCGTGGCACGGCGCTCGGTGTTCCAGCGTCACGGCAAACCGTTGATGGTCACCGAGTGCATGCTGCCGGCGCTGTGGCGCCATCTCGACGTACACGGCGACGGGCCGCGCTCGGGTGGCCCGGGCGGAGGCGCGTGATGCTGCAGGGTTTCGGGCCGGTGGTCGGGCCGGATACGCATACGATGATCCTCGGCAGCTTTCCGGGCGAGGCGTCGCTCGATGCCGCGCAGTATTACGCGCATCCGCGCAACCAGTTCTGGCGGCTCTTGGGGGCGGTTCTGCTTGAGCCGGAACTGCACGCGCTCGATTACGACGCACGGCTCGAACGCGTGCTGAAGCACGGCATCGGCATCTGGGACGTGCTCGCCGCGTGCCATCGCGAAGGCAGTCTCGATTCGGCGATCCGGAATGCGAAGCCGAACGACTTCGACTCATTGCGCGAGCATGCGCCGTTGCTGAAGAAGGTCTGCTTCAACGGCAAGACGGCGGGGCGGTTTGCTGAAGTGATCGGCGCCGCCGGTTATGAAACGCTCGTTCTGCCGTCTTCGAGCCCGGCAAATGCTTCGCTTTCGTTCGAGCAAAAGCTGCTGCGTTGGCGCGAAGTCGAATCCTGACTGCATGGATGGCACTCCGAGTGCTAACTCAGCCAAAACCTCAAGCCGTTCGAATGACTTCGATGCGCTGCGCGAGCATGCGCGATCGCTGAAGCGTGAAGCTAGAAACGCTCGACGCGTACCTCGACCGAGTCCTTGGGCACGGTCAGCCGCGTGCGGTCGAGCAGGGCATCCGCGGGCGCGGTGCCGTCCGGGCTCAACGGCCTCACTTTGTTGAACACCACGGAAAAGTGCTCCGGCGTGACGGTGGCTGACGCATAACCCTGTGCGTCGTGGTCGGCGTAGCGCAGATCGGGGTTGTTCGTCATCAGGAAGGTGTCGAGTTTGGCCGGGGTGGCGGCCAGCGACACAAGCGGCGTGCCGCTCCATGCGGCTTTCACGTAGGAATAGAAGGACGCGCTGCTGATGCCTGCGCAGACGAAATCGACGGCCACGGGCTTGCCTTTTGCAGGGTCGGGGTCGTCCCGCACGACGCCACACTGAAACGCATGCAGGTCCCCGCTGATCGCGACGACGTTGCGGATCCCCTGCTCGTTCAAGTATGAGAGCAGTTCGTGCTTGTGCGCCGGATAGCCGTCCCATGCGTCGCAATCGACCACGAGGCGTGCTGCCGGTGTCTTCGGCGCGCCTGGCATCACGGCCCACAGACGGTTCAACATCACCTCGTTGCCCCACACCTTCCAGGTCGCGGGCGAACCCTTTAGCGTGGCCTTCCACCATTGCGTCTGCTCCAGGCCGAGCATCGACGGCGCGCGACCAAGCTGCGCGGTATCCCTCGCCTCGAAGCGCTGCAGCACATTCTGGTTGACGAAGTAGCGCGAGCCGGCCGCGTCATCGCCATTGACCGGGTCGTGCCCGTGTGTGCGCGCGACAGCCGCCTCGCTTACGACATGGTCGTCGCGATACAGCCGCTCGTCCGTCATCACGAGATGCATCAGCATGCCGAAGCGAAATTCGCGATAGATACGAATGTTGGTGTACGACGGATTGTCCGGCTCGAAGCGCACGTCGCCCCAGTCCACCGGCATGTACTCCGCCCACGCGCGACTGGCGTTGCGGCGGCGCTGCGTCTCCTGCCTTTCCTCGTTGGTATAGACCTGATGATCCTGCCAGCAGTCGTCGGAAAATTCGTGGTCGTCCCATATCGCGATCATCGGCAGGCGCCGGTGCAGCGTCTGCAGGCGCGGGTCGGTACGATAGGTGCGATAGAGCGTCCGATAGTCTTCGAGCGTATCGGCATACACGCGGCCATCGGCGAGAGGCTTTCCGTCAGGCAGGCGCAGCGGAGGATGCGCCGCCTCGACCGCGCCGGGTTTCGAGGACCCGACCGTTTCATAGATGTAATCGCCCACATGCACGACGAAATCGAGATCGCTTTCGGCTGCCAGCAGGCTCATGGCTTGCCAGTGATTGATGCTCCAGTCCTGGCAGGTGAGCCAGGCGAAGCGAACGCGGTTGTTGGCTTCATCGGCATCCGGAGCCGTGCGTGCGGCGCCGGCGGCACTCACGTCGTCGCCGGCGACGAACCGGTAGTGGTACGTGATATTCGGTGAGAGCTCCGTTACCTTCGCGCGCACGGTGAAGTCATAGGTGGCGCGTGCCCTCAACGGTACGCTGGCGACGAGCGCCGAGAAATCCGGCCGCGTCGATACTTCGAGCCGTAACGGGACCGTGTGCGCGACGCCTTTTGCGCGGTGCCGCGCGTCCTCGAAGACCGGCACGCATCGCGTCCAGAACACGACGGAGCGATCGCGCGGATCACCGCTGGCGACGCCCTGCGGGAACCGATACCGGCCTTTGCGCACTGTGCTGGCAGACGGGGCCGACCGCGGAACGCCAAGCGTACCGGTGGCTGCCGCAACCGTGAAAAAGGTCGACGACTTGAGGAAATGGCGGCGATCCATCGATCCTCCCGATCGACATGCTATGGATGCGAGGAGCGGAGCGTCGCGATGCAGCAGTACGCGATCGCGCCTCGCGAACCTTCAGTGCCGTTCGACTTCTCCGCGCCGAACGGCCGGTTGCGAAATCGAAAGGAGCGGCAACAGACAAACCGAAGCGATGCTACCGCTCCACGACTCGACTCCACGGGTCAGGGCTTCGCATCGCCTTGCTTGGCGCCCGTGGCCGCGGCAATGCGACTTTGTGCAGCGACGAGTTGGTCATCGGTGGTCGCCACCAGCCACAGACGTGCGTGCTCTTCGATCCGACGGTTGTGGTCCTTCAATGGACCCATCGCGGCAGCGGCCTTCCAGACCACCGGGCCGACTCGGCTACTCCTGCCCGACGGCGCGCCTACCAGCAGGCAGTAAGGTCCCAGCGGAAGCGATACGAACGGAAGTGCCGGACTGGCGATCACGCGCCAGTCGATGAAGGGTGTATCGCTGATCAGCAGCGGCGTAGGCAAGCCGTAGAGCACACTGAAATCGTACAGCGCCAGCTGCTCTCTCATGCCGACGTAAATTCGCCGGATGTCGTCGACAACCGCCGCGCGGATCTCGTCATCGAACATGGGTTCCTGCGCGTAGCGGGCAAATGCCTTTCGAGCCTCCCATTGATACGCACTGAACATGCCGATCTCCACGCAGTCCTGCACTGCGCGCTGAACCTCCGCTACGGAACCGGCTTCCTCCGGCGTGCCCAACTGCGCAGCCCGCAGGAAGCGGGCAAGTCCCGACTCGTGGATCGCAGGGCCATCCGCAGATGCATCGTCGTCAGCGGTCTTGCCCAGGGGCACGTAGATATATTTCTCGGCAGCGAAATGCGATTTCTTGCCTTCGTCGAACTTGATTTCGCCATCGACGCAGTCCAGATAGCGAGTCCCGATTCGACCATGCTCCCAAATCCAATTTTTCAGGAACGGGCGTAGTGGATGTTGTCTGTCGTGATCGGCCATCGAAACCTCCAGGTTTTCCAGTATGAGCCATTCCAGCAACGCTTCTTGTCGTGCGAGGCCATGTGGTCCCTCGTCGTCCGACGGTTGTGACGCGGACCGTTCCGTCAGCGAGCTTGCCGCTGGCGATCACGCATCGCATCGAGCCGGCGTTGCAGCCCTGCGAGCACGTCGGACGACGAAACATGCCGACCCGTGTGCATCGCGTTGTCGCGGGATGCAATGCCGCGAGCAATGAACTGGCTTTGAAGCTGGCGACGCTCGATGCCTTCGCGGATTGATCGCTCGACGAAGCTCGACAGCGTTTCACCGTCATATAGGACACGTTCGGCAGCAGCGAGCAGTTGCGGCTCGACGTGGACGGGCGGAAAGGTGGCGCTCCTCATCAGGCAACTTCCTCCAACGCCGATGCGATGCATTATCGTTCACGCCGACCATGGGTGCACGCCAATCGATCAACGGAGCGTAGCGGTGAATCTGCCTCCAACGGGCACCACCCCGCACCAATGCTATCCTCTCGTCCGCTCATCCAGCATCACCCAAAGAGATTCAATCATGACCCGACTGATCAAGCGCGCGTCCGCCGAGGCACGTGCGTTCAAGCAAGGCAAGCCGTCCTCCTACAACGGCTCCGAAAAACTCCAGCCGCCGCGCGTGAAGCGCCGCCCGGAAATCGACGAACACGACGACGTGCCCGTGCTCGAAGCGCCGCGCAAGCCGCGCTTCGCGCCCGTTACGTTCTCCGAAGAGGGCGGCGTGCGCTTCCTGCACTTCGGCACCGAATGGGTGCAGGGTGCGATGCGGATTTCGAAGCCGCTGCATATCGAGCTCGAATACGCGCAGCAGATGATGGCGTGGCTGCTGTTCCTCGAAACGCCCGAGCGGATCGTCCAGCTCGGGCTCGGCACCGGCGCGCTGACCAAGTTCTCGCACCGCTTCCTGCCGCACGCGAAAGTCGAGGCCGTCGAGCTGAACCCGGCCGTGATCGTCGCCGCGCGCACGATGTTCGCGATGCCGCCCGACGACGCGCGCCTCGCCGTGCACGAAGCCGACGCCTGGGATTTCGTCAACGATCCGGCCAACCGCGGCACGACGGGCGCGATCCAGATCGACCTGTACGACGCGACCGCGCGCGGCCCCGTGCTCGACAGTGTCGCGTTCTACCGCGCGGTGCGCGGCTGCCTCGCCGATGCGGGCATCGCGACGATCAACCTGTTCGGCGATCATCCGAGCTTCGTGCGCAACATGAAGCACCTGAACGCGGCGTTCGATCATCGCGTGATCGCGCTGCCCGAAGTGCACGACGGCAACCGGATCGCGATCGCGTTCTCAGGCCCCGCGCTCGACGTGCCGTTCGCGCAGCTCGACGCACGCGCGAAGCTGATCGAGGACACGCTGAAGCTGCCCGCGCGCAAGTGGGTGAAAGCTTTGAAAGAAACGACCGGCGCGCGCGACACGTCGTTCGCGATCTGACGCTTCATGCACAGGCGGCATGCCGGTGCAACCGCGCGACAAGGGGCGGATCACCTCGGGTTCGCCCCCGCTTGACCGCGTGCTCGCGGCTCCTATACTGGCGCGAAGCCAGCGGAGCCGCAGCCTACCCGTTTTGCCGCTCCTCTCGCCGCCGTACCCGCTCAACAAGATCGATAACCGGGAAAGATGAGGAGACGTCATGGCTCACGATGCCGACGCCAATCGAGCCACCAAGCGCTGGCTCTGGCTGCTGGTACTGCCGCTGATCGCGATGGTCTGGGTGCCGTCGTACAACAAGGTCGATCCGCAATGGCTCGGCTTTCCGTTCTTCTACTGGTACCAGCTGCTGTGGGTCTTCATTAGCGCGGTGATCACCGCGTTCGTGTACTTCAAGACCAAGAACGCGTGGAAGGCGAGCGGCCCGCAGGGAGGTGCGCGATGAACCTCGGCGCAACCTTCGTCTTCGTCCTGCTGTTCATCGGCGTCACGATCATCGGTTTCCTGGCCGCGAACTGGCGGCGCGGCGATCTCGCCCATCTCGACGAATGGGGCCTCGGCGGACGCCGCTTCGGCACGATCGTCACGTGGTTCCTGCTCGGCGGCGACCTCTACACGGCATATACGTTCGTCGCGGTGCCCGCACTCGTGTTCGGCGCCGGCGCGATGGGTTTCTTCGCACTGCCGTACACGATCCTGATCTATCCGTTCGCGTTCGTCGTGTTTCCGAAGCTGTGGAGCATCGCGAAGCGGCACGGCTACGTGACGGCCGCTGACTTCGTCAACGCGCGCTACGGCAGCCGGATGCTCGCACTCGCGATCGCGGTGACCGGCATCCTCGCGACAATGCCGTACATCGCGCTGCAACTCGTCGGCATCGAAGTGGTGATCGGCGCGCTCGGTTTCGACACGACCGGTTTCGTCGGCGACCTGCCGCTGATCATCGCGTTCGCGATCCTCGCCGCGTACACGTACACGTCGGGGCTGCGCGCGCCCGCGATGATCGCGATCGTGAAGGACATCCTGATCTACATCACGATCGCCGCGGCGGTCATCGTGATTCCCGCGAAGCTCGGCGGCTTCGGTCACATCTTCGCGAGCGTGCCGCCCGCGAAGCTGCTGCTGAAGGCGCCGGACGCGGCGAGCCTGAACGGCTATAGCGCGTACATGACGCTCGCGATCGGGTCGGCGCTCGCGTTGTTCCTGTATCCGCACTCGGTCACGGCCATCCTGTCGTCGTCGTCCGGCAACTCGATCCGCCGCAACATGGCGATGCTGCCCGCGTACTCGTTCGTGCTCGGCCTGCTCGCGCTGCTCGGCTACATGGCGCTCGCGGCGGGCGTGAAGGACATGCCGCAGTACGTGCCGTACTTCAAGGCGTTCGGCCCGAACTTCGCGGTGCCCGCGCTGTTCCTCGAGTATTTCCCGTCGTGGTTCGTCGGCGTCGCGTTCGCGGCGATCGGCATCGGCGCGCTGGTGCCGGCGGCGATCATGTCGATCGCGGCCGCGAACCTGTACACGCGCAACATCCACCGCGAGTTCGTGAATCGCAACATGACGCACGACCAGGAGACGCACGTCGCGAAGCTCACTTCGCTGATCGTGAAGGTCGGCGCGGTCGCGTTCATCCTCGGGTTGCCGCTGACCTACGCGATCCAGTTGCAGCTGCTCGGCGGGATCTGGATCATCCAGACGCTGCCCGCGATCGTGCTCGGCCTGTACACGCGGCTGCTCGACCATCGCGGCCTGCTGGTCGGCTGGGCGGCCGGCATCGTGTGCGGTACCTGGATGGCGATCTCGCTGAAGCTCGCGAGCTCGATCTTCACGATCCACCTGTTCGGCCTCGCGATTCCCGGCTACGCTGCCGTGTGGTCGCTGATCGTGAACCTCGTCGTGTCGATCGTGGTGAGCGTGCTGGTGCGCGTGATGGGCATGGCGCATGCGGAAGATCGCACGCGGCCGGAGGACTATCTCGACGTGGTCGAGAGCTGAGACGGACGACGCGCGGTAACGAAAACGCCCGCCACCGCGAGGTGGCGGGCGTTTTTTTGCGTCAGCCCTGCGCGCGTTTCGCGAGATCCTCGCGTTGCGACAGGTCCTCGACGTTGACCATCCAGTGCACGCCGAATCGGTCCTTCGCCATCCCGAAACCGAGCGCCCAGAACGTCTTGCCGAACGGCATCGTCACTTCGCCGCCGTCGGCGAGCGCATTGAACAGCTTCTGGCCTTCCTCGACCGTCGCCGGGTTCAGCGACAGCGAATAGCCGGCGTGCGTGCCGCCCGGCTGGCTGCAGTCGCCGTCCGAGCACATGATCATCGAGTCGCCGATCGTGAAGCTCGCATGCATCACCTTGTCGGCCATCTCGGGCGTGATCGCGTGTTCGGGATTCGGCGGCGCATCCTTGAAGTGCATCTTGAACATCGTCTTCGCGCCAAGCGCCTTTTCGTAGAATTGAAGGGCTTCGTCGGCGCGACCGTAGAACGTCAGATACGGTTGAACTTGCATCGTTGTCTCCAGTGATGGACCGGGCCCGCGCGTCGGCGCGGGTTCGGCGTCGTGCAAGATTGACTGGGAAGGGGCACGTCGAGAGGCGGCCGGCGCACCCGTGACGTGGATTGTAGTGCGCGTGCTTGACGATGGAATGAAAAATAAAACGGCCGCGAACATCACGTTCGCGGCCGTTTGCGGCGCGCCTGCTGACGGCTGTTGTCAGTGTTGCTGACAACCGCTGACGCTCGCCTGGCTTCAGCGCAGCGCGTCGATCAGCTTCTCGAGCTTCACCGCGTCGGCGGCGAACACGCGGATGCCTTCGGCGAGCTTTTCGGTCGCCATCGCTTCGTCGTTCAACTGGAAGCGGAACGATGCCTCGTCGATCGCGACGCGTTCGGCCGGTTTGTCCTGCAGCGCTTCCGGCGACAGCTTGCGCGAAACCGTCTCGTTGCTGTCCTGCAGCTTCTGCAGCAAATCGGGACTGATCGTCAGCAGGTCGCAGCCGGCGAGCTCGATGATCTGGCTGGTCGTGCGGAAGCTCGCGCCCATCACTTCGGTGTTGTAGCCGAACGTCTTGTAGTACGTGTAGATGCGGCGCACCGACTGCACGCCCGGATCGTTCGCGCCGCCGTCCTTCGCTTCATCCCATTCCGCGCCGGCCTGCTTCTTGTACCAGTCGTAGATGCGGCCGACGAACGGGGAGATCAGTTGCGCGCCGGCTTCCGCGCACGCGGCGGCCTGCACGAGCGAGAAAAGCAGGGTCATGTTGCACTTGATCCCTTCCTTCTGCAGCACCTCGGCCGCGCGGATGCCTTCCCACGTCGACGCAAGCTTGATCAGGATGCGCTCGCGGCCGATGCCGGCTGCTTCGTACAGCTTGATGAGCTCACGACCCTTGTCGATCGAGCGCTGCGCGTCGAACGACAGGCGCGCGTCGACCTCGGTCGACACGCGGCCCGGGATCAGCTTCAGGATCTCGGTGCCGAACGCGATCAGCAGGCGATCGATGATGAAGGCGGTGCTTTCGTTGCGGTGATCGCGGACGGTTTTCTCGAGGATCGGCTTGTACGCATCCTTCTGGACGGCCTTCAGGATCAGCGACGGGTTCGTGGTCGCGTCCTGCGGCTTGTATTGCGCAAGCTGCTGGAAGTCGCCCGTGTCGGCGACGACGGTCGTGTACTGCTTCAGCTGGTCGAGTGCGGTAGTCATGGCGATTCGGAAGAAGGGCGCGGGGCGCCGGGTTCTCACGGGCCGCGCGAGCGCGGCGGCGAAGCGAAGCGGCGCAGGGCGCCGCTTTCGACCCATCATTTTAGGCCCGATTCGTGTCGGGCACGTTTTGGGATGCCCCGGGGTGTGCACGGCAACCGCCGCAGCGGTCGGTGAGCCGCGTCACGCCGGGCGTCGCGCGTTCAGGATCACCTGCGTGACGATCCCCGCGACGAGCCCCCAGAACGCCGAGCCGATCGACAGCAGCGTGAGGCCCGACGCGGTGACCATGAACGTGACGAGCGCGGCTTCGCGCTGTTTCACGTCCTGCATCGCGTTCGCGAGCCCGCTCATGATCGAGCCGAACAGCGCGAGCGCGGCGACCGACACGACGAGCGCCTTCGGCAGCGCCGCGAACAGCGCGGCGATCGTCGCGCCGAAGATCCCGGCGATCAGGTAGAACGTGCCGCACCACACGGCGGCCGTGTAACGCTTTGCGCGATCCTCATGCGCTTCGGGGCCCGTGCAGATCGCGGCGGTGATCGCCGCGAGGTTCACGCCGTGCGAGCCGAACGGTGCGAGCAGCAGCGACGCGAGGCCGGTCGTCGCGATCAGCGGCGACGACGGCGTCTGATAGCCGTCCGCGCGCAGCACCGCGATGCCCGGCACGTTCTGCGACGCCATCGCGACGACGAACAGCGGAATGCCGATGCTGACGATCGACGCGATCGAGAACGCGGGCATCGTGAGCACGGGCTGCGCGAGCGCGATGTGGAACCGGCTGAAGTCGAGCAGCCCGAGGCCGCCGGCCACTGCCGTGCCGACGATCAGCGTCGTCACGATTGCATAGCGCGGCGCGAGCCGCTTGACGATCAGGTACGTGAAGAACATCGCGAGCACGAGCGCGGTCTGGAACTGCGCGGCGCGGAAGATCTCGATGCCGATCTCGAACAGGATGCCTGCGAGCAGCGCGGCGGCGATGCCGGCCGGAATCCGGCGCATCAGCGTGTCGAACAGGCCGCTCACGCCGATGGCCGTCAGCAGCAGCGCACACACGACGAACGCGCCGATTGCCTCGGCGTAGGGCACGCCGGGCAGCGATGCGATCAGGAGCGCGGCGCCGGGCGTCGACCACGCGACGACGACGGGCGCGCGAAAGCGCAGCGACAGGCCGATCGTCGTCAGCGCCATGCCGATCGACAGCGCCCAGATCCACGATGAGATCTGCGCATCGGTGAGGTGCGCGGCGCGGCCGGCCTGGAACATCAGCACGAGCGAACTCGTGTAGCCCGTCATCATCGCGACGAAGCCGGCGACGAGCGCCGAGACGGACGTGTCGGCGAAAAAGCGGCGGCCGCCGGCGCGGTCAGCGCTCGCGGTGGGCGAGGGGTTCATGCTATCTCCGGGAGGAGGCCGCGTGGACGCGGCCTTCGTGTCTGCTGGTTGGATTCGTTACTTGCTGAGTGCGCGCATCGCGGTTTCGAGGCCCGCGAGCGTGAGCGGATACATGCGATGGCCGAGCAGGTCGCGGATGACCGCGACCGACTGCCGGTATTCCCATAGCCGCTCGGGCTCGGGGTTCAGCCATGCATGATGGGGGAACTGGTCGGCGAGGCGGCGCAGCCACACGGCGCCGGCTTCCGGGTTGTTGTATTCGACCGAGCCGCCGGGCTGCAGCACTTCGTACGGGCTCATCGTCGCGTCGCCGACGAAGATCAGTTTGTAGTCGGGCGTGAACTTGTGCAGCACGTCCCACGTCGCGGTGCGCTCCGAGTGGCGGCGGCGGTTGTTCTTCCACAGGTGGTCGTACACGCAGTTGTGGAAGTAGAAGAATTCCAGGTGCTTGAATTCGGCCTTCGCGGCCGAGAACAGCTCTTCGGTGCGCTTGATGTGATCGTCCATCGAGCCGCCGACGTCGAGCAGCATCAGCACCTTCACGTTGTTGTGGCGCTCGGGCACCATCCGCAGGTCGAGCCAGCCCGCGTTCGCGGCCGTGCTGCGGATCGTGCCGGGCAGGTCGAGCTCCTCGGCCGCGCCTTCGCGCGCGAAGCGGCGCAGCCGCCGCAGCGCGACCTTGATGTTGCGCGTGCCGATCTCGACCGAATCGTCGTAGTCGCGGTATGCGCGTGCTTCCCACACCTTCACCGCGGTGCGGTTGCCGTTCGACGGGCCGCCGATGCGCACGCCTTCCGGGTTGTAGCCGCCGTGGCCGAACGGCGACGTGCCGCCCGTGCCGATCCACTTGTTGCCGCCTTCGTGGCGTTCCTTCTGCTCGTCGAGCAGTTCCTTCAGGCGCTCCATCAGCTTGTCGAGGCCGCCCATCGCTTCGATCTGCGCCTTCTCCTCCGGCGACAGCTCGCGCTCGAGGCGCTTCTCGAGCCAGTCGAGCGGAATGTCGAACGCTTCGGACGGCAGCGCGGACACGCCGTGGAAATACGCGCCGAACGCCTGGTCGAACTTGTCGAAGTACTGCTCGTCCTTGACGAGCGTCATCCGCGCGAGGAAGTAGAACGCGTCGATCGATGGCGAGATCAGCCCGGCCTTCAGCGATTCGAGCAGCGTCAGGTATTCCTTCACCGAGACGGGCAGCTTGGCTGCGCGCAGCGCGTAGAAGAAATTGAGCAGCATGGCCGAACCTTCGCGGGTGGGGGAGGATTACCGGTTGTGCCGGTTCATGTAGACGAGCCGTTCGAGCAGGCTCAGGTCCTGCTCGTTCTTCAGCAGCGCGCCCGCGAGCGGCGGCACGATCTGCTTCGCGTCCGTGCCGCGCAGCGCGTCGGCCGGGAGGTTCTCGGCGAGCAGCAGCTTCAGCCAGTCGAGCAGCTCGGACGTCGACGGTTTCTTCTTCAGGCCCGACACGCCGCGCAATTCGAAGAAACTCTCGAGCGCCGCGCGCAGCAGCTCCTCGCGGATGTCGGGGAAGTGGACCGCGACGATCTTCTGCATCGTCGACGGGTCGGGAAACTGGATGTAGTGGAAGAAGCAGCGGCGCAGGAACGCGTCGGGCAGCTCCTTCTCGTTGTTCGACGTGATGATGACGAGCGGGCGGTGCTTCGCGCGTACCGTCTCGCGCGTCTCGTACACGTGGAATTCCATCCGGTCGAGCTCGCGCAGCAGGTCGTTCGGGAATTCGATGTCGGCCTTGTCGATCTCGTCGATCAGCAGCACGCTCGGCTGCTCGGCGTCGAACGCCTGCCACAGCACGCCCTTGACGATGTAGTTCGAGATGTCCTTCACGCGCTCGTCGCCGAGCTGCGAGTCGCGCAGCCGCGACACCGCGTCGTATTCGTACAGGCCCTGCTGTGCTTTCGTCGTCGATTTGATGTGCCACTGCAACAGCGGCATGTCGAGCGCGGCGGCCACTTCCTCGGCGAGCATGGTCTTGCCGGTGCCGGGCTCGCCCTTGATCAGCAGCGGGCGTTGCAGCGTCAGTGCGGCATTGACCGCGAGCTTCAGATCGTCGGTGGCGACGTAGTGCGAGGACCCTTCGAAACGCATGGCGGCGCTCTTCTTTCTCGGGAAAAAAACCCAGTATAAGTCAGAAGGGCTGTGCGGTTGGGCCGCGCCCGCGTATCGTAGCGGAGCTGTGGCGGGGCGGACCGGGGCGCCTGGTGGACGCGTTCCCCGCCGACGCGGTACAATCTGGCCGTTTTTTTTGGCCTGCGTGGCGATCCGATAAGCAAAACGGCGCGGGCCGTTGCCGCTTAGGCGCCAGTTTCCCCTCAAGCTAGGTTACAAGAGCTATGAACAAATTCGTCGGCAAACACGTCGTTGTCGCAGCGCTCGTGGCGCTCGCGGGCAGCGCGCAGGCGGCCGGTGTGGTCGGCAACCCGAAGGACGGGGCGAGCAAGGCCGCCATGTGCATCGGTTGCCACGGCATCCAGGACTACCGCGCGGCGTACCCGGAGGTCTACCGGGTGCCTGTCCTCGGCGGCCAGAACCAGCAATACCTCGAGAACGCGCTGAAGGCCTACCGCAAGAAGGATCGTCATTTCCCGTCGATGAACGCGATCGCCGGTTCGCTGACGGACCAGGACATCGCGGATCTGGCGGCCTACTATGCCGCCCAGAAGGCCGACACGAAGGACAATCCCTACAAGTAAAGCGCGCGCCGCCGATCTCTCCGGCGGGACAGGAGCATTCATGAACAACGCATTCAAGACGGCGGCGGTTGCACTGGCGGCCGGCCTCGCGATCGGTACCGCGCACGCTGCGGACACCACGAAGGGCAAGGAACTGGTCGAATCGCACAACTGCGCGGCCTGCCACGGCGCGCAGATGAACAAGCCGATCAACGCCGAATACCCGCGCCTCGCCGGCCAGCATGCCGACTACCTCGTGTGGGCGATGCGCCAGTACCAGATGGGGCTGGCGAACCCGCTGATCGGCCGCAACAACGCGATCATGCAGGCGCAGGTGCAGAGCCTGTCGGTCAGCGACATGAAGGACATCGCGGCCTACATCGAATCGCTGAAAGAGACCGATCTCGTGTTCAAGAAGTAAGCGTGACGGGCCTGTCGGGCCTGCGCAGCAAGAATACCCCGCCGCGGCGGGGTATTTTTTTGTCCGCGGCCCGGGGGCTGCGTGCCGCCGCCGCGGCGCTCAGTCGCGCGACGCGCGGCGCAGGATGCGCTGCAGGTACGCGTCGGTGTCGGGCGGCGTGTTGGTGCGCTGCGCTTCCCAGATCGTCTCGCCGAGGCATTCCATGATCGCGTGCTGCGCGTCGTGGGTCGAGTCGAGCTTCGCCGCCAGCTTGTCGTGCGCAGCGCGGATGCCGGGCGGCTGGTCGATCGACAGTTGCTCGCTGATCGCGAGATGCATCGACAGATGCAGGAACGGGTTCGTGCGACCTTCCTCGGGCGTGTAGTTGCGCGCGGCCGCGCCATCGGCATCGTCGAGTTCGGCGTGGTATTCGGGATGTTCGACGATCCAGTCGGCCGCCATCGCTTCCAGCGGCGTCAGGATCTCGCCCGCGCGCTGCTTGCGCCAGGTCTCGGTGAAAAAGCGACGCACTTCGTCGCGGCTTGGATTGAACATGGTGGGGGAACGTCGTGATTCGGGCGGCGTCGTGCCGCGTCGCGCATTGTACGCCGGGTCGGCGGACGGCGCTGGAGACGGCCCGGCGGCAGGCTGGAGCGGTTGGCGCGGCAAGCGGCAGCGGGACGGACTGCCCGGCGGTGCGGGTGCGCGGCGATGGCCGGTTGAATCCGCAGCCGGTTGCGGCCGCTCCGTACCGGGTCGGCGAAACGGGTAAGCGTGGGCTAGGCTTGCCGCCGCCGCGCCGCTAAACTCCGACGATTCCCGTTACCGAACCGTTCTCGCCCGTTCCGTCATGACCGCCACCGCCCGCTCATCGTCCGCCGCCCTGCAGGGCACGCTCTACGTCGCGCTGTCCGCCGCCGCGTTCGGCGCGATGGCGATTTTCGGCCGCTACGCATATGCGGCGGGCGTCGACGTGCTCGGCCTGCTGATCGTGCGCTTCGCGATCGGCGGCGCGGTGCTCGCCGCGATTGCGCGGCACCGCCGCGTCGCGTGGCCGCGCGGACGCGCGCTCGCGCCGCTCGTGGCGATGGGCGCGCTCGGCTACGTCGGCCAGTCGTTCTGCTATTTCAGCGCGCTGCAGCACGCGCAGGCGAGCCTCGTCGCGCTGCTGCTGTACCTGTATCCGGCGTTCGTCACGCTGCTGGCAGCATGGTGGCTCGGCGAGCGCCTCACGCGCGCGAAGGCCGTCGCGCTCGTGCTGTGCGTCGCGGGATCCGCGCTGATGGTCGGCGGCGGGCACGGCGAGCCGCTCGGGATCGCGCTCGCGCTGGCCGCCGCGGTGATCTATTCGCTGTACATCGTCGGCGGCACGAAGGCGACGCGCGGCGTCGATCCGCTCGCGACCACCGCGATCATCTGCCTGTCGGCGACCGCGACGCTCGTGGCGATCGCAGTCGTGCGGACTGCGGCGTTCGGCGCGCCGCCGCGCTGGCCTGCGACGGCCGGTGGCTGGGCGTCGATGCTCGCGATCGCGCTCATCTCGACGGTTGCGGCAATGCTTGCGTTCTTCGCCGGGCTCGAGCGGCTCGGGGCCGCACGCACGTCGATGCTGTCGACGCTCGAACCGGTCGTGACGGTCGCGCTCGCGGCGCTGTTGTTCGGTGAAGCGCTGTCGCCGCTGCAGTGGGCGGGCGGCGTTGCGATCCTCGCGGCCGTGCTGGCGCTCGTGCGCGCGGGCGGCGCGGCGGCCGACGATGCGACCGCGACGTCCAACGCGTAGCCGGGGAGGGGAAGGGTATGTGCACCGCGACGGAGCCCGCGTGCCGCACCGCGCCGGACCGGCGCGCTGCGGCTCGGTCGCGCGTGACGCTTACTCGTTGGGCGGCGGCGTCTTCGGCCTGAATTCGCACAGCGGCTCGATCGCGCAGTGCCAGCATTCGGGCCTGCGGGCCTTGCACACATAGCGCCCGTGCAGGATCAGCCAGTGATGCGCGTCCTGCAGGAATTCCTTCGGCGTGAACTTCTCGAGCGCGGCCTCGACGGTGCGCACGTCCTTGCCCGGCGCGAGCCCCGTGCGATTCGCGACACGGAAGATGTGCGTGTCGACCGCGATCGTCGGCTGGCCGAACGCGGTGTTCAGCACGACGTTCGCGGTCTTGCGGCCGACGCCCGGCAGGCTTTCGAGCGCTTCGCGATCGGCCGGTACCTCGCCGTCGTAGCGGTCGAGCAGAATTTGGCACGTCGCGACCACGTTCTTCGCCTTGGTCCGGTAGAGACCGATCGTCTTGATGTATTCGGTGACGCCCTCCTCACCAAGCGCGACGATTTGTCGCGGGGTGTTCGCGACCGGAAACATCTTCCGCATCGCCTTGTTGACCGACACGTCGGTCGCCTGCGCGGACAGCATCACGGCGATCAGCAGCTCGAACGGCGTCGAGTATTCGAGTTCGGTGGTCGGATGCGGATTGAGGCTCTGCAGCGTTTCGTAGATCGCGCGTCGTTTGCTGGCGTTCATGGAGCGTTCTGGTCGGGCGGCGCGGACGGGCCGCCTTGGTCGTCGTTGCCTGTGTCGGGGTCGTTGCCGTCCGCCGCCGCGGCTTCGGCGTCGCGCTGCGCCTGCTGTTCGGCGAGCCGTTTGCGGCGGGCCTCGGCCGCGTCGATCTGGGCCTGGACGGCCGCGCTCACGCCTTCCGTGTTCTTCGGCCCGGCGCCTTGCCCGGAGAGTTCTTCCTTCTTCTTGCGCGCGCGTTCGAGTGCGGCGGCGATGATCGCGCGTTTCTTCGCGTCGGCATCGCCGGCATCGTCGGTGGCCGGTGCGGCGGCCGGCGCGTCGGGCTGCACGCCGGGTTGTTCCGTGGCCGGCTTCGCAGCACCGGCACTGGCCGCGCGGCGTGCGGCGGCGCGCGCTTCGGCGGCCTCGCGTTCGCGGCGCTGGCGCGCGAGCCGGAGGTCATGGCGTTCGCGTGCGGCATCGGCCTGCTCTTGCGACCACGCGTCCCAGCCCGTGCGATCGCCGGTCACGGGCAGCATCGCGATGCAGTCGACGGGGCACGGCGGCACGCACAGGTCGCAGCCCGTGCAGAGCGATTCGACGATCGTATGCATCTGCTTCGGTGCGCCGACGATCGCGTCGACCGGGCACGCCTGCATGCACAGCGTGCAGCCGATGCACAGGCTTTCGTCGATGAATGCGACGGCGCGCGGATGCTCGCTGCCGTTGACGGGGTTCAGCGGAATCACCGGCTTGCCGAGCAGGTCGGCGAGGCGCGCGATGCCTTCGGCGCCGCCGGGCGGACACTGGTTGTAGTTCGCGTCGCCGGCGGCGATTGCCTCGGCGTACGGACGGCAGCCGTTATAGCCGCACTTCGTGCATTGCGTCTGGGGAAGCAGATCTTCGATGCGATCCGCGAGTGTTTTGGAGTCGGTCACGGTGACAACGGGCGCAGCGGCGCCGAATGGCTCTCGGCCGCGCGGGGCGCGGCCGGAAAGGTTTGCCAAAGCTCGATTATCGCCGATTTCCCGCATTGCGCTGGAGGCCGTCTGTGCGCATAATCGAACCGCTTTTTTGCAGGGGCTCAGCAGGAGGGCGGCCGCACGCGGCGCGCCCGTTCCACGGCGGCCGGCGCCGAGGCGGTGGGGGTGCCGGTCCGGATCACGCGGCTCACATAGCAAAACGCCACCATGAATCAGCCAAAAATCAAAAGAGATCCTGAAGGTACGCGCCGTCGCATCCTGATGGCGGCAGCCGAAGAGTTCGCAAGTGGAGGGCTGTTCGGCGCACGCGTCGACCAGATCGCGCGCCGTGCCGAAACCAACGAGCGCATGCTCTATTACTACTTCGGCAGCAAGGAGCAGCTGTTTACGGCCGTGCTCGAACACGCGTTCTCCGCGCTGACCGAGGCCGAGCGCGTGCTCGATCTCGACGGCGTCGCGCCGGTCGAAGCCGTCACGCGGCTCGCGCATTTCGTTTGGGATTACTACCGCGACCACCCGGAACTGCTCAGGCTCATCAACAACGAGAACCTGCACGAAGCGCGCTACCTGCACAAGTCGACGCGGATCCGCGAGATGATGTCGCCGATCGTCGCGAAGCTCGGCAACGTGCTGATGCGCGGCCAGAAGGCCGGGCTGTTCCGCAGCGACGTCGATCCGCTGCGCTTCTACGTGACGCTGTCGGGGCTCGGCTACTACATCGTGTCGAACCGCTTCACGCTCGCCGCGACGCTCGGCCGCGACTTCACCGACACCGACGAGCGCGCGGAAATGGTCCGGATGAACACCGAGGTGCTGCTCGCGTATCTGCTGCGGCGCTGACGCGGCGATCATTCGCCGCCGGATGCTAAAACGCCGCCGTGCGCAGGCAACGGCGGCGCTTTTTCGTCGGAACGCTGTGCGTCAGGCGGCCTTGCGCGTGCGCACGGCTTTTGCGCGCGGGCTGCTGCTGCCGGCGCGCTCGCGCTTCGCGGCCGGTGCGGCCTTGGCGGGCGCGGCGGCCGCGAGCGGTGCCTTCGCGCGCGTGCGCTTCGCCGTGGTGGCGCGCGTCGTTTCAGCCGGCGTGTCGATGGCCGGTACGGCCGTCAGCGTCGTGGCCGCCGGCGCCTCGGGGCGATCCTTCGTCGCGCCGTGCTTCGGTTCCGGCGCATGCTCGCGGATGAAGTCGCGCAACTGCGGGTAGATGATCGTGCGCCAGCGGCGGCCCGAGAAGATCCCGTAGTGACCGCACTTCTCGGCGGTCAGGCTGCGGCGATGGTCTTGCGGGATGCCCGTGCACAGCTCGTGCGCGACGTGCGTCTGGCCGCTGCCCGAGATGTCGTCGAGTTCGCCCTCGATCGTCATCAGCGCGGTGCGCTTGATGTCTTGCGGACGCACGCGCTCGCCTTCGACATCCCACGTGCCTTCGGCCAGCCGGAATTCCTGGAACACGACGCGGATCGTCTCGAGGTAATACTCGGCGGCCATGTCGAGCACCGCGTTGTACTCGTCGTAGAAGCGGCGGTGCGCTTCCGCGTCGTCCTCGTCGCCGCGCAGCAGGCTCTGGTAGAAATCCCAGTGCGATTGCGCGTGCCGTTCCGGGTTCATCGCGACGAAACCCGTGTGCTGCAGGAAGCCCGGATAGACCTGGCGGCCTTCGCCCGGATAGTTCGCGGGCACCGTATGGATCACGTTGTTCTCGAACCACGCGGTCGAGTGCTGCGTCGCGAGCGAGTTCACCGACGTCGGGCTGCGGCGCGCGTCGATCGGGCCGCCCATCATCGTCATCGTGAGCGGCGTGTCCTCGCCGCGGCTCGCCATCAGCGAGATCGCCGCGAGCACCGGCACCGTCGGCTGGCACACCGAGATCACGTGCAGGTTGCGCGCGCCGATGTGGCGGATGAATTCCTGGATGTACGCGATGTAGTCGTGCAGGTGGAACGGGCCGGTCTCGACCGGCACCATCCGCGCGTCGATCCAGTCGGTGATGTAGACCTTGTGATCCTGCAGCAGCGTGCGCACCGTGTCGCGCAGCAGCGTCGAGTGGTGGCCCGACAGCGGCGCGCAGACCAGCACGACCGGCTCGTCCTTCAGTTGCGTGACGGCGTCGGCGTCGTCCGAATAGCGCTTGAAACGCAGCAGCCGGCAAAACGGCTTCTCGACGATCGTCTGCTCGACGATCGGGATGTTGTGGCCGTCCTTGACGATCTGGTGAAGGTTGAATTCGGGCTTCTCGTAATCCTTGCCGAGCCGATACATCAGTTCGTACGCGGCGGCCATCCGCGTCGCGCCCGGCATCAGCGAGAACGGGCTGGACGGATTGGCGAACGACTTGGAGGCGGCCTGGGCCCAGGCGGTGAGCGGGCTCAGGATCGCCCGCTGGAATTCGTGCAATTGGTAAAGCATGCAGGCTACTCCCGCGTGGGGGACGGTGCGCAAGGGCGGCGTGGGGCGTCGCGGCGTGCCGTGTGGGTCAGCGGCCGGCCATGTTGCACTGCGGCCGGTCAATCGTGTCGATCATATCGGACAACGATGGATGGTGCAATGCAACATTTCCCCGATTTTTCATCAAACTTTTGCGATTTGACGTTCTCTGAAGAAGCTCCCGGCGCCTCGTTCAGCGCCCCGTGGCCATCGCCGGCGCCGGCTGGCCGGCCGCGCGCGCCATCGCGTCCTCGTGGTGCATCAGGTTCATCGCGGTATGCACGAGCGCCACGTGCGAGAACGCCTGCGGGAAGTTGCCGACGAGCCGCCCGGCAACCGGGTCGTATTCCTCCGCGAGCAGCCCGAGATCGTTCGACAGCGAGAGCAGCCGGCTGAACAGGCGGTGCGCGTCGTCGATCCGGCCGAGCAGCGCGTAGTTGTCGACCAGCCAGAAGCTGCATGCGAGAAACGTGCCTTCGCCGGGCGGCAGGCCGTCGTCGTACTCGGTCGTGCGGTAGCGCATCACGAGCCCGTCGTGCAGCAATTCCCGTTCGATCGCTTCGACCGTGCCGACGATGCGCGGGTCTTCCGGCGGCAGGAAGCCGAGCAGCGGCATCAGCAGCACGCTCGCATCGAGTTCGTCGCTGTCGTAGCTTTGTGCGAACGCCTGCTTCTCTTCGTGCCACGCGTTGTCGCATACGTCGGCATGGATCCGCTCGCGCAGCGCGCGCCAGCGGTCGAGCGAGCCGGGCAGCCGGAACATTTCCGCCGACTTGATCGCGCGGTCGAACGCGACCCACGCCATCACCTTCGAGAACGTGAAATGACGGCGGCCGCCGCGCGTTTCCCAGACCCCCTCGTCGGGTTCCTGCCAGATCTTCTCGAGATGGTCGAGCAGCGCGCACTGCACGGACCAGACCGTGTCGTCGGCCTGCAGCCCGCCCACGCGCGCGAGGTGCAGCGCGGCCATCACCTCGCCGAACACGTCGAGCTGGAGCTGGTTCGCGGCGCCGTTGCCGATGCGTACCGGCTTCGAGTCCTGGTAGCCCGGGAGCCAGTCGAGCTCCATTTCAGGCAGCCGGCGCTCGCCGGCGATCCCGTACATGATCTGGATCTGCTCGGGCGAACCGGCCATCACGCGGCCGAGCCACGTGCGCCATGCGCGCGCCTCGTCGTAGTGGCCGCCGCGCATCAGTGCGAGCAGCGTGATCGTCGCGTCGCGCAGCCAGCAGTAGCGGTAGTCCCAGTTGCGGTTGCCGCCGATCTTCTCGGGCAGCGACGTGGTCGGCGCCGCGACGATGCCGCCGGTCGGCTCGTACGCGAGCGCCTTCAGCGTGATCAGCGAACGGCGCACGGCGGCCGCGTAGCGGCCCTGTACCTGGCAGCGGCCCGACCATTCGAGCCAGTAGTTCTCGGTGCGCGCAAGCATCGACAGCGGATCGCGCGCGGGCGGCAGCCGCATGTGCGATGCCGCATAGCTGAGCGAGAATGGCACGCGCTCGTCGGCGCTCACCGTGAATTCCGCAAGCGTATGAAGATTCTTGCCGGTGAGCGGCACGGGCGTGCGCAGCACGACGGTGTCGGGGCCGGCGATCGCCTTCATGCCGTCCTCACGGGTCAGTTGCGTGACCCACGGGACCGAGAAGCCGTAATCGAAGCGCAACACGAGCTCCATGCGCATCTTCATCGTGCCGTGGCGGCCGACGACGATCCGCACGAGTTCGGACCAGCCGTTGCCGGGCGGCATGAAGTCGATCACGGTGACCGCGCCGTCGGCGCTTTCGTAATCGGTTTCGAGGATCAGCGTGTCGCCGCGATAGCGGCGGGTCGTGTGCGTGATCGCGGCGTCGGCGGCCGGCGCGAGCAGCCAGCGGCCGTGCTCGGGCGTGCCGACGAGTGCCGCGAAGCAGGCGCCCGAATCGAAGCGGGGCCAGCACAGCCAGTCGACGGAGCCGTCTTTTGCGATCAGCGCGGCGGTGTGGCCGTCGCCGACGAGGGCGTAGTCTTCGATCAGGGCGGGCATGGGCAGGCGATCCTTGGTTTCGAGTTCACAATGCGGACGGCGGCGCCCGGGCTTCACGTGCCGGCGACGCGCCCCGTATACTCGGCCGGGCGGCGGAGCGCGTGAACGGCCGGCGTTTCGTCCTATCTCAACACTTGAAGCGACTCGATGCAAGGAGGATTCAATGCCCAACCGTTTACGCGAGCGTGACGCACGCGCTTCGACACGAGGGTTCCCGGTTAGGCTCGCTCACTGGATGAAAGGTTTCGCGATCGTGCTCTCCCTGTCCGCAACCCACGCATTTGCGCAGCAATCGCCCGCCCCGGCCGACGGCGTCTACAACCTGCTGGTCGGCACCTACACGGGCGGCGGCAGCGACGGGATCTATGTTTACCGCTTCGATACGAAAACCGGCAGCGTCGCGCCGGTGTCGTCGGCGAAGACCGTGAATCCGTCGTATCTGTTGCCGAGCCGCGACGGTCGCACCGTCTACGCGGTCAACGAGCTGCCCGGCGACGACGGGCCGGCGACGCAGCGCGGCGGCGTCAGCGCGTTCCGCTTCGACGCGAAGACGGGCGCGCTGACCTTCATCGACCGCGTGTCGTCGGAGGGGAACGATCCTTGCTATCTCGCGCTGTCGCCGGACGGCAAGCACCTCGTGACGGCCAACTATTCGGTCGCGGCGGATCCGGGCGGCAGCTTCGCGGTGTTCCCGCTGCGCGACGACGGTGCGGTCGGCCAGGCCGTGCTGACCGTGCACCGTGAAGGCACGGGGCCCGTGAAGGGCCGCCAGGACGGCGCGCACGTGCACTCGACGGTGTTTTCGCCGGACGGCCGTTACCTGTTCGTGCAGGATCTCGGCGCGGACAAGATCTACGGCTACCGCTACACGGTGGACGGCAGCCGCGGGCTGATCAGCCCGACCGACACGCGCTACACGCCGGTGAAGGCCGGTTCGGGCCCGCGTCACATGGTGTTCAGCGCCGACGGCCGGTTCGCATATGTGACGAGCGAGCTGAACGCGTCGGTCGAGGTGTTCGGCCATCACGACGGCAAGCTGACGCCGGTCGAGACGCTGCCGATGACGACGCCGGGCTTCAAGGGCAAGGTCGGCGGCGGCGCGATCCACCTGTCGCCGGACGGCCGCTTCCTGTATGCAAGCAACCGAGGCGACGCGAACGACATCGTGATCTACGCGGTGAACAAGGCCGACGGCCGGCTCAAGCACGTCGGCCGCCAGTCGAGCCTCGGCAAGACGCCGCGCGAGTTCCTGATCGATCCGACCGGCAAGTGGCTGATCGTCGGCAACCAGGACAGCGATACGTTCTACGTGTTCAGCCGCGATGTCGAAACGGGGCAGCTCGGTGCGAGTCCGCAGAAGGTCGCGGTCGGCAAGCCGGTCGACTTCAAGCTGGTGCCGGCGCTGTAAATGACGAAGGGCGCTGCCGAAGCAGCGCCCTTCGTGTTCCGGGGCGGCCGGTTGCGCGGTGCGCCCGCGCCGGCCGATCGCGGCCGAGCGGCGGCCGCGCTCAGTCGGCCGCGGCCGGCACGAGCACCTCGCGGCTGCCGTTGATGCCCATCGCCGACACGAGCCCGGCCGCTTCCATCTGCTCGACGAGGCGCGCGGCGCGGTTGTAGCCGATGCGCAACTGCCGCTGCACCGACGAGATCGACGCGCGCCGCGTGCGCACGACGAACGCGACCGCTTCGTCGTACAGCGGATCGGCTTCCGCGTCCGGCGCTTCGCCGAACAGGTCCTGCGTCGCGCCGTCGGCGGCCGGGCCGTCGAGAATTCCTTCCTCGTACTGCGGCTCGCCGAACTGCTTCAGGTACTCGACGATCCGGTGCACTTCCTCGTCGGCGACGAACGCGCCGTGCACGCGCTGCGGATAACCGGTGCCCGGCGGCAGGAACAGCATGTCGCCCATCCCGAGCAGCGATTCGGCGCCCATCTGGTCGAGAATCGTGCGCGAGTCGATCTTCGACGACACCTGGAACGCGACGCGCGTCGGGATGTTCGCCTTGATCAGGCCCGTGATCACGTCGACGGACGGACGCTGCGTCGCGAGGATCAGGTGGATGCCGGCCGCGCGCGCCTTCTGCGCGAGGCGCGCGATCAGCTCTTCGATCTTCTTGCCGGCGACCATCATCAGGTCGGCCAGCTCGTCGATCACGACGACGATCAGCGGCAGTTTCGACAGCGGCTCGGGATCCTCGGGCGTCAGCGAGAACGGGTTGCCGATCTTCTTTTCCTTCGCTTCCGCGTCGCGGATCTTCTGATTGAAGCCCGCGAGGTTGCGCACGCCGACGGCCGACATCAGCCGGTAGCGCTTTTCCATTTCGCCGACGCACCAGTTCAGCGCGTTCGCTGCGAGCTTCATGTCGGTGACGACCGGCGCGAGCAGGTGCGGGATGCCTTCGTAGACCGACAGTTCCAGCATCTTCGGGTCGATCATGATGAGCCGCACGTCCTCCGGCGTCGCCTTGTACAGCAGCGACAGGATCATCGCGTTGATCGCGACCGACTTGCCCGAGCCCGTCGTGCCCGCGACGAGCATGTGCGGCGCCTTCGCGAGATCGGTCACGACGGGGTGGCCCGTGATGTCCTTGCCCATTGCGATCGTCAGTTGCGACGGCGAATGCTGGTACTCGCGCGCGGCAAGGATTTCCGACAGGCGGATCATCTGGCGCTTCGCGTTCGGCAGTTCGAGGCCCATGCAGGTCTTGCCGGGAATCGTCTCGACGACGCGGATCGACGTGAGGCCGAGGCCGCGCGACAGGTCCTTCATCAGGCCGACGATCTGGCTGCCGCGCACGCCGAGCGCGGGTTCGATCTCGAAGCGCGTGATCACGGGGCCGGCCGATGCGCCGACGACCGTCACCGGCACCTTGAATTCCTGCAGCCGCTGTTCGATCACCTGCGCCGTCTGCGCGAGGTGTTCCTCGGTGATCATTTCGACGTCGTCGGACGCGGGCTCGAGCAGGTCGAGCGTCGGAAGTTCGACGTTGAACGCCACGGGCGCGTGGAATTCGAACGCGTTCGGGCGCGGCTGGCGCGCGGGGGTGTCGGGAGCGGCGGCTGTGTCGGCTGCGGCAGGCGCGTCCGGTTCGGTTGCCACGGCGGCGATGGGGGCGGCAACGGGAAGCGTCGGCGTGGCAGCGACAGTCGCCGGCGTGGGCAGGCCAGCGCCGGGAACGGTTGCTGCCGGCTGCGGTGCTGCGATCGATGCGGCAGCCGGTGTCGCGGATACATTCGGCGTCGACCAGCTCGCCGACGAAGCGGCAGGGGCGGGCGGCGTAGCGAACGTCGTGGTTGCGGTTGCCGCAGGCGCCGATGCGATCGGCAGCGGCTGCGTCGCGGTCGTTGTCGCGATGGGCGCCAGCGATCCGGCCGCGGCGACAGGCGAGCCTGCGACCGGTTGAGCCGGAGCCGGAGCCGGAGCCGCCGCGGCCGTGGTCATCGTAACGACTGCGCCTGAGGGCGATGTCGGTACGACGGAAGCGGCTGGCAGAACCGGCAGGCTGGCCGCCGGCTGCGGTGCGGTTGAGCCGGATCCGCCGAATGTCGTGCCGGTCGACGAGGTGGCCGTGTTGGCCGACAGAGTCGATGCGGACGCGAAAGGCTGCGCGGCGATCGAGCCGGACGCGAAATTCACAGGCGTCGCGGGAGCGGTCGCAGGCGTTGCTGTGGGTGCGGGCGCTTGCGTTGTCGAACCGGATGTCGAATTCGGCGCGCCGGCCGTCGATGGCGCGGCGGTGGGTGCGGCTATCGATGCGGGCGTTGATTCGCGGGAGAGGGAACCGTAAGTCGCGCCCGTAACGCTGGCCGGTGCCGAGGCGGCGGGCTGCGAAAGCGAAGCGGATGCCGGGCCGGTTGCACCCACTGGCGAAGTCGATGCGACCGGTGCAAAGGTCAGTGCCGAGGCGGCCGGCTGCGAAAGCGAAGCGGATGCCGTGCCGGTTACGCCGACCGGTGAAGTCGACGCGACCGGTGCAAAGGTCGGCGTCGATGCGGCCGTCTGCGAATGGGAAGCGGATGCCGTGCCGGTTACACCGATCGGTGAAGTCGAAGCGACCGGTGCAACGGTCGATGCCGATGCGGCCGGCTGCGAATGCGAAGCGGATGCCGCGCCGATTACACCGGCCGGTGCAGCCGCAGCCGTGTCGGGCGCAATGCTCGATGCAGAGGCAGGTACCTGCGCGGTCGCGCCGCGAGCGGCGCCGCCGAGCGGCGAAGTAGCGGCGGCCGAAGCCGTCGGTGCTGCGGCAAACGGTTGAGCTGCCTGCGATTGCGGCAATCCCGCGGAGATGGCCGTATCTGTCGTTGCAGGTTGCACGGTCGGCGGAATCGACGGTGTCCGCGTCCAATCTGTCGCGGGCGTGGCGCCCGGTGCGATTGCCGGCAGAGGCGCGGCACGTTCAGCTGCTTTCGGCTCGGCGGTTTCCGATGCGGTACGCGATGCAGCCGATGCCGATGCCGACGCCGCCGCAAGCGGCACGGCGTCGGAACTGGCGCGTGCCGACGATTCTGCGATCGACGAAGGGGGGAGGGCCGCAAACGGTGGGATCTCCCCGGCGGGTCTGACGTCGGCGTGAGCATCGGCGACGCCCTGCGGCGCACGGGCCGGTGCAACGCGATCGATCGCGGGCACCGGTTGCGCTGCGCGTTTGTCATCGGTATCGACGGACGCAACCGGTTTGTTTGCAGCGATGTCGTGAACCGCTTCGTCTTGCAGTTGCGCGGAGGCTGCATTGGCCGGCTCCAGTCCCGTCGCGTCCGTCAGCGACACGGCGATCGGGTTCCAGGCCGATCCATCGAACGCGGAAACCGGCCGGCTGGCGAGGTCTTCCCACGGAGCGAGGTCGATCGGCGCGTCGAACGACGGCGCGGGCGCGATCCCGGACGCCGGTGCGGCGGGCGTATCGTCGGCGTGCCGGATCGGGTTGTCGGCGTGATGGGCAAACGCGGCATCGTCGATGCCGGTATTCGACAGCGTGTGCGGTGCGGTGTCGTCGAACGCAGTGGCGCCCCAATCGGCAACCGGCGCGTGGATACCGGGTTCTGCCGGCATGAATGCGTCCAGCGCGATCGGCGCGTTGTCGTCGTACGCGGGCGCGGCATCGGGTCCGGCCTGAATGCCGGCGTCATGGGCCGCGACGCCGTGCGTCGCGGAGACGAACCCGTTCGACACGGC
Organism: Burkholderia sp. BKH01; assembly: GCF_025685725.1. Classification (NCBI taxonomy): domain Bacteria; kingdom Pseudomonadati; phylum Pseudomonadota; class Betaproteobacteria; order Burkholderiales; family Burkholderiaceae; genus Burkholderia; species Burkholderia sp. BKH01. The sequence goes on from NZ_JAOTQT010000033.1 coordinate 74,722, forward strand.
AGCCGACACAGGCGCGGCAACGCTGCCGGCTGCCGCGGCCGCGTGCGCGGCATCGGTCGATTGCGCACCGCCGAGCGTGGCCCATTGTGCGGTGCTGGCCTCGATCGAGCGCAGCGTGTCGTGAACGCTCGGCGCCGGCGTGATCGGTGCGGCGGGTTTTTCCGTCCATGCATAAAGCGGCGCGCGCGCCGGCGTTTGCTGCGCCGGGCGGCGGCGCGCGGCGTCCGGCGGCAAAC
>NZ_JAOTQT010000034.1:0-72006 GCF_025685725.1 Burkholderia sp. BKH01
CGGCCGCGCCGCAGCCGGCGCGCCCGCGCATCGAGCTGTTCGGCGCGCGCGGCGCGAGCCCGGGCGGCACCGGCGCGGGCAGTGCCGGCGGTGTGCGGCCGGCGAATCCCTATGCCGGGAGCCCGGGCGCCGGAAGCGCGTACGCGGGGAACCTATCGAAAAAGCAGGAGGCATGACCGCAGTGCAGAAGATCAAAGTATTGTGCGTCGACGATTCGGCGCTGATCCGCAGCCTGATGACGGAGATCATCAACAGCCAGCCCGACATGACGGTGTGCGCGACCGCGCCCGATCCGCTCGTCGCGCGCGAGCTCATCAAGCAGCACAACCCCGACGTGCTCACGCTCGACGTCGAAATGCCGCGCATGGACGGGCTCGACTTCCTCGAGAAGCTGATGCGCCTGCGGCCGATGCCGGTCGTGATGGTGTCGTCGCTGACCGAGCGCGGCTCGGAGATCACGCTGCGCGCGCTCGAACTGGGCGCGGTGGATTTCGTCACGAAGCCGCGCGTCGGGATTCGCGACGGGATGCTCGACTACGCGGAAAAGCTCGCCGACAAGATCCGCGCGGCGTCGCGCGCACGCGTGCGCCAGGCGCCGCAGCCGCAGGCCGCCGCGCGCACGGCGGACAGCCAGCCGGCCGCGCCGATGATCAACAACCCGCTCGTCAGTACCGAGAAGCTGATCATCATCGGCGCGTCGACGGGCGGCACCGAGGCGATCCGCGAAGTGCTGACGCCGCTGCCCCCGGATGCGCCGGCGGTGCTGATCGCACAGCACATGCCGCCGGGTTTCACGAAATCGTTCGCGCAGCGGCTGAACGGCCTGTGCCGGATCGCGGTGAAGGAAGCCGAGCACGGCGAGCGCGTACTGCCGGGCCATGCGTACATCGCGCCGGGCCATGCGCACCTGCTGCTCGCGAGAAGCGGCGCGAACTACATCGCGCAGCTGTCGGACGAGCCGCCGGTGAATCGCCACCGCCCGTCGGTCGACGTGCTGTTCCGCTCGGCGGCGACGCACGCGGGCAAGAACGCGATCGGCGTGATCCTCACCGGGATGGGCCGCGACGGTGCGGCCGGCCTGCTGGAAATGAAACGCGCGGGCGCTTACACGTTCGCGCAGGATGAAGCGAGCTGTATCGTGTTCGGGATGCCGCGCGAGGCGATCGCGCTCGGCGGCGCGGACGAGATCGCACCGCTCGCCGACATGAGCCGCCGCGTGATGGCGCGACTGGCGACGATGGGCGACCGCGTGCAGCGCGTGTGAATGGAATGTCACGGGGCGCGTGCCACGATACGCGTCCCGACGGAAACGAATCTGGAAAGGAACGACGATGGACAAGAGCATGAAAATCCTGGTGGTGGACGATTTCCCGACGATGCGCCGGATCGTCCGCAACCTGCTCAAGGAACTGGGCTACACGAACGTCGACGAGGCCGAGGACGGCGCGGCCGGTCTCGCGCGGTTGCGCGGCGGCGGCTTCGACTTCGTGATTTCGGACTGGAACATGCCGAACCTCGACGGCCTCGCGATGCTGAAGGAAATCCGCGCGGACGCGACGCTTACGCACCTGCCGGTGCTGATGGTGACGGCCGAGTCGAAGAAGGAGAACATCATCGCGGCCGCGCAGGCGGGTGCGAGCGGCTACGTCGTGAAACCGTTCACGGCCGCGACGCTCGACGAGAAGCTGAACAAGATCATCGACAAGATGGCGAAGACCGGGAGCTGACGTGAACGAGCCGATCCATGCGGCGCTCGCCGGCGCGGGGTTCAGCGCCGACAGCCACCCAGAAGGCGCCGATTTCGCGAGCGACCGCATTCTCGCGCGCATCGGCCAGGTCACGCGGGCGCTGCGCGATTCGATGCGCGAGCTCGGGCTCGACAAGCATGTCGAGCGCGCGGCGGAAGCCGTGCCCGATGCACGCGACCGGCTGCGCTACGTCGCGACGATGACCGAGCAGGCCGCCGTGCGCGTGCTGAATGCGATCGAGGTCGCGAAGCCCGTGCAGGAGCGTATCCAGAACGAGGCCGAGGCGCTCGACGCGCGCTGGGCGCAGTGGTACGCGGCGCCGATCGAGCACGCGGAAGTGCGCGAGCTGATGGACGACACGCGCACGTTCCTGCGCACGCTGCCCGAGTCGACGTCGGCGACCAGCGCGCAACTGCTCGAGATCATGCTCGCGCAGGATTTCCAGGACCTGACCGGGCAGGTGATCAAGAAGATCATGGACATGGTCTACCTGATCGAGCAGCAGCTCCTCACCGTGCTCGTCGAGAACATCGCGCCCGAGCGGCGCGAACAGTTCGCGGCCACCGCGGCCGCGCTCGCGGCCGAGCAGATGAGCTCGACCGGCAGCCCCGAGTCGCTGCTGAACGGCCCGCAGATCGCGCCGGAAGGCAAATCCGACGTGGTCCAGGACCAGGGGCAGGTCGACGACCTGCTCGCGAGCCTGGGCTTCTGATCCTGCTGCAGCGCATCGGCGCGCCCCGTTTCGCGGGGCCGCCCGATGCATGCGTCGCGCCGTTCCCACCACGTTTCCCCACGCTCGCCCCGCACGCACCCCGCATGCGCGACCCTGTACGGGCTGTGTCGAATTGACACTTTGACACACTCAGCAGGCATACTACGCGTCAGCAGCAACGGAGCGTCATTCAAACGACTTTCATATGTTGGCTGGCGGCGCGGGCACGATGGCTGCGCCTCCGGCAACGAAGCCAGTCCCTTGGGAGGGAACGTGAAGCTGGAACGCTTGGGCTGGGCCGTCGCGCATGCGGCGGCTGCAATGGGTGTGCTGTGGACCGTCCACGCACACGCGGAACTGGGCGGCGCGCCGATGTCGCCGCCGGCGGACGATCAGGCTGCAACCGTGCGCGCGATGCAGCGCGCGATGCGCTCGGCCGACGGCGTGCAGACGAGCACGGCCGCCTATACCGTCCGCGAGATCACGCTCGGATCGGGCACCGTCATCCACGAATACACGTCGGCGGCCGGCAGCGTGTTCGGCCTCGCATGGCGCGGACCGACGATGCCGGATCTCGCGTCGCTGCTCGGCAGCTATTTCCCGCAGTACACCGCCGGCGTCCAGGCGGCGCACGCGGCGCGCGGCTGGCGCGCGCCCGTGTCCGTCGACACCAGCGGCCTCGTGATCCGGACGGGCGGCCACATGGGCGCCTTCTCGGGCCAGGCGTGGCTGCCGGCGGCGCTGCCTGCCGGCCTCGCCGGCAACGACATCCAGTGACAGCGGGAGAGCGATCTTGAGAATTCCTCGTACATTCAAGCGCTGGCTCGGCGTGCTGGGCCTCGCGGCCGCGACGGCCGTGCTCGTGACGGCATGCGGCGGCGGCGACGGCGGCGGCAGTTCCGGCAACAACGGCGGCAGCAACGGCAACGGTTCGACCGTGTCGGACGGCAATACCGCGAACACGGCCGTCATCACGGTCGGCACCGGCGCCGCGAACGTGATCAACATCCCGACCGTCAGCGTGAAGGTCTGCGCGCCGGGCACGTCGACCTGCCAGGTGGTCAACAACGTGCTCGTCGATACTGCGTCCTACGGGCTGCGGCTCGTCGGCAGCGCGGTGTCGGGCGTGCTCAACAGCCTGCCGCAGGTGACGAGCGGCGGCGCGCCGGTCGCCGAGTGCGGCAAGTTCGTGTCGAGCTACACGTGGGGCTCGGTGCGCACGGTCGACCTGTCGATCGGCACCGAACAGGCGAGCTCGCTGCCCGTGCAGATCATCGGCGACCTCGGCACGACGAACGTGCCGAGCTCGTGCACGAACGGCGGCGCATCGGCCAACTCGGCGAGCGCGCTCGGTGCGAACGGGATCCTCGGCATCGGGCCGGCGCCGGTCGACTGCGGTACGACCTGCGCGACGTCGACGTCGTCGAGCAACAACTACTACGCATGCCCGAACGGCAATGCGAGCTGCGCGGTTGCGCTCGTGCCGGTCGCGCAGCAGGTCGCCAACCCGGTTCATCGTTTCGCGACCGACAACAACGGCGTGATCGTGCAGATGCCGGCCATCTCGACCAGCGGGCAGGCCAGCGCGACGGGCCTGCTGATCTTCGGGATCGGCACGCAGGGCAACAACGGGCTCGGTGCGTCCACCGTCATGACGTCGACCACGACGGGCGACGTCAGCGCGTCGTTCCTCGGCAGCACGGTGACGGCTTTCTTCGATACCGGTTCGAACGCGTATTTCTTCAACGATTCGGCGCAGACGGTCTGTTCGAGGAACACGCAGTTCTACTGCCCGTCGTCGACGACCACCTATACGGCGACGCTGACCGGCCAGAACAGCGCGAGCGGCACCGTGTCGATGCCCGTCGCGAACGCGGATACGCTGTTCTCGAACGCGTCGACGTTCGCGTTCAACGACATCGCGGGCCCGTTCGGTTCGCCCGGATGGCTCGATCTCGGCATGCCGCACTTCTACGGCAAGACGATCTACTTCGGGATGGACAAGCGCTCGAGCGGCGGCGCGGCGCCTTTCGTCGCGTTCTGACGCGGCACGGCCGCGGGCAGCAAAGAGGGGGCGAGCGATCGCCCCCTTTTTTATCCGGAGGCCGCGCGCGCACTACGGATCGGATCGCCGCCGTGCGCGGGCGCAGCGCCTACGATGTAAGACCGGCACCGGTGCCTGCACGACGTCGAGGAGACAGCGCCATGAGCCCGCGCATACAACGCATCACGCCGTTCCTGTGGTTCGACCGCGACGCCGAGGCGGCCGCCGGTTTCTACGTGTCGGTGTTCGACAACGCGCGCATCGTGCACGTCGCGCGCTACGGCAAGGCCGGCGCGCACGCGTCCGGGCAGGCCGAGGGCGCGGTGATGACGGTAGCGTTCGAACTCGACGGGCAGGCGTTCGTCGCGTTGAACGGCGGCCCCGTGTTCCAGATGACGCCGGCCGTGTCGTTCGTCGTCAACTGCCGCGACCAGGACGAGATCGACCGCTACTGGGCACGCTTGTCCGAAGGCGGCGACGAGCGCGCGCAGCAGTGCGGCTGGCTGCGCGACCGCTTCGGCGTGTCGTGGCAGGTCGTGCCCGTGCAGATGTCCGAGCTGATGACGGGCGATCCGGCACGCGCCGAGCGCGTGATGGCGCAGGTAATGACGATGAAGAAGCTCGATCTCGGTGCGCTGCAGCGGGCGGCGGCCGGTTAGGGCCCAGGCCGGAGGCCGGCCGCCGCGCACCGCCCTCGTATGGTCGAGGAAGCGGTGGCCGGGCCCGTACGCGGTGCTTTCGATGCGCGCCGCGTCGGCCGGCGCGACGGCGTAATGCTGACCGGTAAATCGAATGCCGCGCGACCGGATCGATTATCGATCGCGTCCGGATTCATTCGGTTGTAATCAAATACTGGATTATCCGAGGCTGTCGACTCTGTCAGGTCTTCAAAATTTATTAAAATGACGCGGCATGCAAGTCCGTGGCGCCGCATCACGGCATGACAGCCGTTCCAGCGCCGTGCGACGGGGTATGCGCCGGCCCGGCGTGTGAAAAGAGATGGAGCCTGCCGAAATTCAAACATATAATTCCGGCGTTGTTTCCGGGGTCGCCAATATAAAACAGGAGGGTAATAAAGATGAATTTTTCCGAGGCTGTTCGTTCCGTACTCAATCAATACGCGAAATTCGAAGGCCGCGCGCGGCGTGCCGAATACTGGTATTTCGCGCTGCTGACCTGCGTTCTTTCTGTCGCTGCACAGGCGATCGGCGCGATCGGCCGCGACGCGAGCCTGATCATGCTGCTGCTGCTGGGCGCGATCTTCCTGATTTCGCTGGCGCTGATCATTCCGAGCATTGCGGTCAGCGTGCGCCGCCTGCACGATACGAACCGCTCGGGCTGGTTCCTGCTGCTCGGGTTCATTCCGATCGTCGGCGCGATCCTGCTGCTCGTGTGGATGTGCTCGCGCGGCACCGCAGGCCCGAACCGCTTCGGCGAGGATCCGATCCCGGCGGTCTGAGCGCCGCCCGCCCCGACGCGCGACGCCGTCGCGTCGGGGCCTGATTTCCCCGCTTTTTCCGCTTCTTCGCTTCACCGTTCCCCGCTTCATTCCACCACCGTCCCGTCCGGGAACCTCGCCGGGAACCGCGCTCCATCGTCGCGCCGATCGCCGCGTTTTTCCGCCGCGTCACGCCATTTCGCGCGCCGCTCCGTCCCTCATCCAGCCTCGTTCGCACCGGCTCGCCCGATTCCCCGAAATACCCCCCTTTCCCGGCTTTGCTCGACCGATCGGCGTTTGACGCCTCCATGAATAATCGGTGTCACTGGAAAGCGGCATTCCGCCGTACCCGACTGGAGGCCCCGTGGCAGACGAGAGCGATCTCGACAAGACCGAAGCCGCCACTCCCAGGCGCCGCGAGAAGGCGCGCGAGGAGGGGCAGGTCGCGCGTTCGCGCGAACTGGCTTCGTTCGCGCTGCTCGCGGCCGGGTTCTACGGCGCATGGCTGCTCGCGGGCCCGTCGGGCGCGCATCTGCAGGCGATGCTGCGCGGCGCGTTCACGTTCGACCGCGCGACCGCGTTCGACACGAGCCGGATGCTGTCGGCGGCCGGCAGCGCGAGCCTCGAAGGCTTCGCCGCGCTGCTGCCGATCCTCGTGCTCACCGGCCTCGCGGCGCTGCTCGCGCCGATGGCGCTCGGCGGCTGGCTGATCTCGCAGAAAACCTTCGAGCTGAAGTTCGACCGCCTGAACCCGATCTCGGGCCTCGGCCGGATCTTCTCGATCCAGGGGCCGATCCAGCTCGGCATGTCGCTCGCGAAGACGCTGGTCGTCGGCGGGATCGGCGGCATTGCGATCTGGCGCAGCAAGGACGAGCTGCTCGGCCTCGCGACGCAGCCGCTCGGCGCGGCGCTGCCCGACGCGCTGCATCTCGTCGCCGTGTGCTGCGGCACGACGGTCGCCGGGATGCTGGTGGTCGCCGCGCTCGATGTGCCTTACCAAATCTGGCAGTACAACAAGAAGTTGCGCATGACGAAGGAAGAAGTGAAGCGCGAGCATCGCGAGAACGAAGGCGATCCGCACGTGAAGGGGCGGATCCGCCAGCAGCAGCGCGCGATCGCGCGCCGCCGGATGATGGCGGCCGTGCCGAAGGCCGACGTGGTCGTCACGAACCCGACGCACTTCGCCGTCGCGCTGCAATACACGGACGGCGAGATGCGCGCGCCGAAGGTCGTCGCGAAGGGCGTGAACCTCGTCGCCATGCGCATTCGCGAACTCGCGGCCGAGCACAACGTGCCGCTGCTCGAGGCGCCGCCGCTCGCGCGTGCGCTGTATCACAACGTCGAACTCGAACGCGAGATTCCCGGCTCGCTGTACTCGGCCGTCGCCGAAGTGCTCGCGTGGGTCTACCAGCTCAAGCGCTTCCGTTCGGAAGGCGGCGCGTTCCCCGCGGTGCCGGTCGATCTCGACGTGCCGGCCGAACTCGACAAGGGCACGTCGGTGTCCGCCGACGATGAACGCGAGGAAGCCGAGGACACGCTCGGCAAGCAAGGAACTTCCGCATGAGCACCCCGACCGGCCTGTTCGCGAAGCGCACGAACCCGTTCGCGGGCACCAACCTGCGCGCACTCGCGGGCCCCGTCCTCATCTGCATGATCCTGGGGATGATGATCCTGCCGCTGCCGCCGCTGCTGCTGGATCTGCTGTTCACGTTCAACATCGCGCTGTCGGTGATGGTGCTGCTCGTCAGCATGTACACGATGAAGCCGCTCGATTTCGCGGCGTTCCCGAGCGTGCTGCTGTTCTCGACGCTGTTGCGCCTGTCGCTGAACGTCGCGTCGACGCGCGTCGTGCTGCTCGAGGGCCACACCGGCCCCGACGCGGCCGGCCAGGTGATCGAGGCGTTCGGCCACTTCCTCGTCGGCGGCAACTTCGCGGTCGGCATCGTCGTGTTCGTGATCCTGATGATCATCAACTTCATGGTGATCACGAAGGGCGCTGGGCGGATCGCCGAAGTGTCCGCGCGCTTCACGCTCGACGCGATGCCCGGCAAGCAGATGGCGATCGACGCCGACCTGAACGCGGGCCTCATCAACGAGGAACAGGCGCGCAAGCGCCGCCTGGCCGTGTCGCAGGAAGCCGAGTTCTACGGGTCGATGGACGGTGCGTCGAAGTTCGTGCGCGGCGACGCGATCGCCGGCCTGATCATCATGGCGATCAACGTGATCGGCGGGCTGATCGTCGGGATGGTCCAGCACGACATGAGCTTCGCGGCGGCCGGCACGAACTACACGCTGCTGACGATCGGCGACGGCCTCGTCGCGCAGATCCCGTCGCTCGTGATCTCGACCGCGGCCGGCGTGATCGTGTCGCGCGTCGCGACCGACGAGGACATCGGCACGCAGATCACCGGGCAACTGTTCACGAATCCGCGCGTGCTGACGATCACCGGCGTGATCATCGTGATCATGGGGCTGATCCCGGGGATGCCGCACTTCGCGTTCCTCGCGCTCGGCGGCGGCGCGATCTGGCTGGCCCGCACGCAGACGAAGCGCGCGGCGGCCCGCAAGGCGGCCGGCGACGTGACCGACATCGCGCCGCCCGCCGTGCTGCCGTCCGACAGCCACGAGGCGACCTGGGACGACGTGCAGCTGATCGACCCGCTCGGCCTCGAGGTCGGCTACCGGCTGATCCCGCTGGTCGACAAGAACAGCGACGGCGAGCTGCTCAAGCGCATCAAGAGCATCCGCAAGAAATTCGCGCAGGAAATCGGCTTCCTGCCGCCGGTGATCCATATCCGCGACAACCTCGAACTGCGGCCGAACGCGTACCGGATCGCGCTGAAGGGCGTCGAGATCGGCGTCGGCGAAGTGTTCCCGGGCCAGTGGCTCGCGATCAACCCCGGCCAGGTGACGGCCGCGCTGCCGGGCGCCTTGACGCAGGATCCCGCGTTCGGGCTGCCGGCCGTGTGGATCGACGTCGCGCTGCGCGAACAGGCGCAGGTGTACGGCTACACGGTGGTCGACGCGAGCACGGTCGTCGCGACGCACCTGAACCATCTCGTCGTCCAGCACGCGGCCGAGCTGCTCGGCCGCCAGGAAGTGCAGGCGCTCGTCGAGCGCACCGGCAAGGACGCGCCGTCGCTCGTCGAGGACCTCGTGCCGAAGACGATCTCGCTGACGACGCTGCAGAAAGTGCTGCAGAACCTGCTCGAGGAAGGCGTGCCGATCCGCGACATGCGCACGATCCTCGAAGCCGTGTCCGAACATGCGGGCCGCGGCGACGCGTTCGAGATCACCGCCGCGGTGCGGCTCTCGCTCGGCCGCGCGATCACGCAGCAGTGGTATCCGGGTGCGGGCGAGATGCAGGTGATGGGCCTCGACTCGAATCTGGAGCGCGTGCTGTCGCAGGCGCTCGCCACCGGCGCGAACCCGGGCCTCGAGCCCGGCCTCGCGCACAACCTTCTGACCGGCACGCAGCAAGCGATGCTGCGTCAACAGAATCTCGGGCTGCCGCCCGTGCTGCTGGTGCAGCACGCGCTGCGCGCGATGCTCGCGCGTTTCCTGCGCCGCAGCCTGCCGCAATTGAAAGTGCTGTCGTACGCCGAAGTGCCGGACACACGCACGATCAAAGTCGTTAACGTCATCGGGGGTTCCGCTTGAACATTCGCAAATTCACCGGCGCAACGAGCCGCGACGCGCTTCGTCTCGTGCGCGAGGCGCTCGGCGCCGACGCGGTCGTGCTGTCGAACCGCACGCTCGATGACGGCAGCGTCGAAATCGTCGCACTCGCCGATTCGGACCTGGCCGCGGTGACGCCGCCGGCCGCTGCACGGCCGCGCATCGCCGCGCCGCGCGTGCCGGATTCCGTGCCGGCCGCCGCGGTGCAGGGCATCGTGTCGCGCCCGGGCGCCGCGCTCGCGCGCCCGAGCGCCAATCCGTATGCGGCAGGCGTCGGCGGGCTGCCGGACGTGTTCTCGTCCGTGTTCGGCGCAAGCGCCGAGGCGGACGTAGCGGACGTAGCGGACGAAACGACGGCGCACCCTTCGACGATCGATGCGGCAGCACCGGCTGCGGTATCGCCGTCGCTCGCCGCACCGGCCGCCGGTACGCCCGCAGCAGGTACGCCCGCCGCCGCCGCTTCCGAACCCGCGCCGTGGCTCGTCGAGCACGCGAAGCGCCTGACGCAGCAGCGCGACGCGCTGATCGCACGCACGCAGGCGACGCAAGCCGCGCCGCAAGCCGGCGCACCCGCGCCGCACATCGCCGCGAGCGCACCGTCGCCCGACTGGGCACGCGACATCGTGCGCGATGCCGAACGCCGGATGCCGGCAGCCGCGCCGCGCATGCCCGACACGAGCGCAGCGAACGCAGCGAAAGCGGCCGAGCGCACGCGCCTGTCCGCCGACACGGCCGCTGCGGTGGCCGATGCGGTGAAGTCGCGCATCGAGCGGGTCGTCAACGACACGGTGATGCACGAGCTCGGCGAACTGCGCGGAATGATGGAAGAACAGTTCGACAACCTGATGTGGCACGACCGCCAGCGTCGCAGCGCCGTGCATGGTGCGTTGACGAAGCACCTGTTCGCGGCCGGCCTGTCCGCGCAGCTCGTGCGGATGCTCGTCGACAACCTGCCGTCCGGCGACGGCGCGCAGACCTTCGAACAGGCCGCCGAATGGGCGCAGTCGGTGCTCGCGGCGAACCTGCCGGTGCTCGACAGCGAGGACGCGCTGATGGAGCGCGGCGGCGTGTTCGCGCTGATGGGGCCGACGGGCGTCGGCAAGACCACCACCACCGCGAAGCTGGCCGCGCGCTGCGTGATGCGCTTCGGCGCGAGCAAGGTCGCGCTGCTGACCACCGACAGCTACCGGATCGGCGGCCACGAGCAACTGCGCATCTTCGGCAAGATCCTCGGCGTGCCGGTGCACGCGGTGAAGGATGCGGGCGATCTCGCGCTCGCGCTGTCCGAGCTGCGCAACAAGCACATCGTGCTGATCGACACGATCGGCATGAGCCAGCGCGACCGCGCGGTGTCCGACCAGATCGCGATGCTGCACGGCGCGAACGCACCGGTGCAGCGCCTGCTGCTGCTCAACGCGACGAGCCACGGCGACACGCTCAACGAGGTCGTGCAGGCGTATCGCAGCGCGGGCGAGCATCCGGACCTCGCCGGCTGCATCCTCACGAAGCTCGACGAGGCGACCCACCTCGGCGGCGTGCTCGACACGGTGATCCGCTACAAGCTGCCGGTCCACTACGTGTCGACCGGCCAGAAGGTGCCGGAAAACCTGTATGTCGCATCGACCAAGTTCCTGCTGAAGAGCGCGTTCTGCGTGCCGCGCGACGGCTCGCCCTTCGTGCCGCAAGACGAAGACATGCCGACGCTGCTCTCCGCACTGACCGCACGTTCCACCGCCGAGCTGCACGAGGTGCGATTTGGATAAACGAATCATCGACCAGGCCGAAGGGCTGCGGCGCCTGCTGGCCGGGCGCGCGTCGCGCATCGTCGCGGTGACGGGCGGGCCGGCGGGTGTCGGCTGCACGTCCACCACCGTGAACCTGGCGGCGGCGCTCGCGTCGCTCGGCAAGGATGTGCTCGTCGTCGACGAGCGCGCCGACGTGCATTCGGCCAGCGCGACGCTCGTGGGCGCATGGCTGCGCGACGGCGAGCGCACGCGGGTGGCCGCCGGCTTCGGCCTGTGCGCGGCCGCGCGGTTCGCGCGCGCCGGCTACAGCGACGCGCAACTGAGCGACTTCATCGACGGCCCGGCCGACATCGTCCTCGTCGACGCGCAGCTCGGCGCCGACGGCTCGTTCTCGGCGCTCGCACGCGAAGCGCACGACGTGCTGGTCGTCACGCGGGTCGCCGCGCAGGCGATCACCGAGGCGTACGCGTGCATGAAGCGGCTGCATTTCGCGCACGCGTTCGCGCAGTTTCGCGTGCTGACCAATCACGTCGGCAGCCATGCGGACGCGAAGACGGCCTTCGACAACCTGGCGGGCGTCGCGAGCCGCTACCTGACCGTGTCGATCGCCGACGCGGGCTGCGTGAGTGCCGATCCGCTCGTCGAACACGCGCGCGAGCTGACGCATGCGGTGGTCGACGCATTCCCGTCGTCGTCGGCCGCGCGCGACTACCGGCAGATTGCCGCCGACCTGCTGTACTGGCCGATGCGCCCGCGTTCGGGCGCGGGCCGTGCCGTCCATGCGGGCGGCAAGCCGTCGTATGAGGCGGGCGCGGCACACGCCGCGTGAGCGCTACCGGAAGGAGAGAGCCATGATGTACAACGCTCAAGGAAAGATGTCCCAGGCCGACGTGCTCGCGCAATATGCACCGCTCGTGCGTCGCCTCGGGCTGCAGCTCGTCGCGAAGATGCCGGCGAGCGTCGATCTCGACGACCTGATCCAGGCCGGCATGATCGGCCTGATGGATGCGGCTGGCCGCTACAAGGAAGATCAGGGCGCGCAGTTCGAGACCTACGCGACGCAGCGCATCCGCGGCGCGATGCTCGACGAGCTGCGCAGCAACGACTGGCTGCCGCGCAGCCTGCGCAAGACGTCGCGCGAGGTCGAGCACGCGGTGCACCAGGTCGAGCAGCATCTCGGCCGCTCGGCGAGCGAGACCGAGATCGCGCAGCACCTGAACATGCCGCTCGACGAATACCAGGGGATGCTGCAGGACCTGCACGGCAGCCAGCTCATCTACTACGAGGATTTCGACCGCGCGGCCGACGACGAGCCGTTCCTCGACCGCTATCGCGTCGATCACGCCGATCCGCTGTCGTCGCTGCTCGACGAGCACCTGCGCGAGGCGCTCGTCGAGGCGATCGAGCGGCTGCCGGAGCGCGAGAAGCTGCTGATGTCGCTGTACTACGAACGGGGTCTGAATCTGCGCGAGATCGGCGCGGTGCTCGAAGTGAGCGAATCGCGCGTGTGCCAGCTGCACAGCCAGGCCGTCGCGCGCCTGCGCGCGCGGCTGCGCGAACAGGCGTGGGTCGGCGCGGAATCCTGACCCTTTCCGGGCGGCAACGCGCGCCGACGCCGCGCGCTTGAGTCGCTTGCGCATTTTGCGCGCCGATTTGCTACAATCCCTCCCGTTTTCCGAGGAGCGTTGCGACGGACCACCCTGCGTCCGCCAGGCTCGGAAGGCTTCACCAAGCAGCCGTGCGGCGCGCGTTTCGCGACCGTCGCGCCGGCTCCGCTTCCTGAACGGCGCTCACGTCACCAATCTAGAACTTTTTTAGAAAGGAGGGCGTGATGAACGCCATTATCGATTCGCAAGCTTCCAAGGATTACGTCGTCGCCGACATGGCGCTGGCCGGCTGGGGCCGCAAGGAACTGAACATCGCCGAGACCGAAATGCCGGGCCTCGTGCAAATCCGCGACGAATACAAGGCGCAGCAGCCGCTGAAGGGCGCGCGCATCGCCGGTTCGCTGCACATGACGATCCAGACGGGCGTGCTGATCGAGACGCTGAAGGCGCTCGGCGCGGACGTCCGCTGGGCATCGTGCAACATCTTCTCGACGCAGGACCACGCAGCGGCCGCGATCGTCGAATCCGGCACGCCGGTGTTCGCGTTCAAGGGCGAATCGCTCGACGAATACTGGGAGTTCTCGCACCGCATCTTCGAATGGCCGAACGGCGAATTCGCGAACATGATCCTGGACGACGGCGGCGACGCAACGCTGCTGCTGATCCTCGGCTCGAAGGCCGAGAAGGACCGTTCGGTGATCGCGAAGCCGACCAACGAGGAAGAAGTCGCGCTGTACAAGTCGATCGCGAAGCACCTCGACATCGACGCGACCTGGTACTCGAAGCGCCTCGCGCACATCAAGGGCGTGACCGAAGAAACCACGACCGGCGTGCACCGCCTGTACCAGATGGAAAAGGACGGCCGCCTGCCGTTCCCGGCGTTCAACGTGAACGATTCGGTTACGAAGTCGAAGTTCGACAACCTGTACGGCTGCCGTGAATCGCTCGTCGACGGCATCAAGCGCGCGACCGACGTGATGATCGCGGGCAAGGTCGCGGTCGTCGCGGGCTACGGCGACGTGGGCAAGGGCTGCGCGCAGTCGCTGCGCGGCTTGGGCGCGACCGTGTGGGTCACCGAAATCGATCCGATCTGCGCACTGCAGGCGGCGATGGAAGGCTACCGCGTCGTGACGATGGAATACGCGGCCGACAAGGCCGACATCTTCGTGACGGCGACCGGCAACTACCACGTGATCAACCACGATCACATGAAGGCGATGCGCCACAACGCGATCGTCTGCAACATCGGCCACTTCGACTCGGAAATCGACGTTGCGTCGACCCGCCAGTACCAGTGGGAAAACATCAAGCCGCAGGTCGACCACATCATCTTCCCGGACGGCAAGCGCGTGATCCTGCTGGCGGAAGGCCGCCTCGTGAACCTCGGCTGCGCGACCGGCCACCCGTCGTTCGTGATGTCGAACTCGTTCGCGAACCAGACGCTCGCGCAGATCGAGCTGTTCGTGCGCGGCGGCGAGTACGAGAACAAGGTGTACGTGCTGCCGAAGCATCTCGATGAAAAGGTCGCGCGCCTGCACCTCGCGCGCATCGGCGCGAACCTGTCCGTGCTGTCGGACGAGCAGGCTTCGTACATCGGCGTGCAGAAGGACGGCCCGTTCAAGCCGAACCACTACCGCTACTGATGCGCCGCCGCCGCCGTGCCGCTCGCGCCCCGCTGCGGGGCCCGCGGTGCGGCGGCGGCACGGTGGATCGCCGGCCGTTGCGTTGCGCCTTCGGGCGCGCGCGGCGGCCGGCGGCGGCCACTGATCGCACAGATCGACAACCGAACCGGAGCACTCCATGAGCGTCATCCTCACCTGGGTCATCAACGCGCTCGCGCTGCTGATCATCACGTACCTCGTGCCGTCGATCCACATCAAGAGCTTCGGCACCGCGCTGATCGTCGCGGTCGTGCTCGGGCTGATCAACACGGTGATCCGCCCGGTGCTGATCCTGCTGACGCTGCCCGTCACCATCGTCACGCTCGGGGTGTTCATCCTCGTCGTGAACGCGCTGTGCTTCTGGTTCGCGTCGTCGCTGCTGAAGGGCTTCGAGGTGTCGGGATTCTGGTCCGCGTTCTTCGGTTCGATCCTGTACAGCATCGTGTCCTGGCTGCTGTCCGCGCTGATCTTCGGCCAGCGCGACATCGGCTGACCCCTTTCGAATCATGAAACCGATCGAACTCTCGTTTGAATTCTTCCCGCCGAAGACGGCGGACGGCGTCGAAAAGCTGCGCGCAACCCGTGCGCAGTTGCTGCCGCTGAAGCCGAAATTCGTCTCCGTGACGTTCGGCGCCGGCGGCTCGACGCAGCAGGGCACGCTCGATACCGTGCTCGACATGCAGAAGGACGGCCTCGAGGCCGCGCCGCACCTGTCGTGCATCGGCTCGTCGCGCGACAGCCTGCGCGCGATCCTCGACCAGTACCGCTCGCACGGCATCCGGCATATCGTCGCGCTGCGCGGCGACCTGCCGTCGGGGATGGGCGCGGTGGGCGAGCTGCGCTATGCGTCCGAGCTCGTCAGCTTCATCCGCGCCGAGCATGGCGACTGGTTCCACATCGAGGTCGCGGGCTACCCCGAGTACCACCCGCAATCGCGCTCGCCGAAGGCCGATCTCGAGAATTTCGCGCGCAAGGTGAAAGCCGGCGCGAATTCCGCGATCACGCAGTACTTCTTCAACGCCGACGCGTATTTCCGCTTCGTCGACGATGTGCGCAAGCTGGGCGTGGACGTGCCGATCGTGCCGGGCATCATGCCGATCACGAACTTCTCGCAGCTGATGCGCTTCTCCGAGATGTGCGGCGCCGAAGTGCCGCGCTGGGTCGCGCGCCGGCTCGAGAGCTTCGGCGACGATCGCGACGCGATCCGCGCGTTCGGCGCGGATGTCGTCACCGATCTGTGCCGCCGCCTGATCGACGCGGGCGTGCCGGGGCTGCATTTCTACACGCTGAACGCAGCGACCGCGACGCGGACGATCTGCGAACGGCTCGGCGTGTAAGCGCCGCCGCGCGTTTTGCATGCGCAAAACCCCGCCGGTCTTGCCGGCGGGGTTTTTTTTCGATGCTTGCGGAAGCGGCCGCGCGCGTCAGCGCTGCGCCTGCATCAGCGGCGGGCGGCGGTCGAACCACGGCCGTGCCTGTTCGAGCTGCCGCGCGAGCCTGAGCAGCAGCGCGTCGTCGGTGTGGCGCGCGGCGAACTGCACGCCGATCGGCAGCCCGCGCGCATTCCAGTAGAGCGGTACCGACATCGCCGGCTGGCCGGTCAGGTTGAACAGCTCGGTGCAGCCGGCCCACGCGAACGCCTTCTCCGACGACTTCGCGAGCATTTCCTTCAGCAGCGGCTTTACCGGCAGCGCGGCGAGCAGCTTCATCTGCGCCGATTCGAACGGCGTCGGCTGCAGTTCGCCGATCTTCACCGGCGGCCCCGCGAGCGATGCGCACAGGATCGCGTCATGGCGCGACACGAGGCCGGCCACCTGCACGGTGAGCTGGCGCTGCCACTCGAGCACGTCCGGCAGGCGCGTGCGCGCGAGGCGCCGGCCGACCACGGCCATCGCCCACGTCGCCGCTTCGAATTCGCCGCGCCGCGGCGCGCGGCCGGTCAGCTCGCGCGCGCCGAGCACCATCTCCTCGGCGATCGTCGCCCACAGCGTGAGGAAAGTTTCGGCCGCGCGCGCGTAGTCGATGTGCAGCGTCGCCGGCTCGACGTGGTGGCCGAGCGATTCGAGCAGCGCGGCCGCATCGTCGAGCGCCGCGCGCGTGTCGTCGGCGAGCGCCGGCGCAAGCATCGGGTCGACGACGAGGCCGATCCGCAGCGGGCCGGGCGGCGTATCGAGTTCGCCGAGGAACGTGCCGGGCGCGCCGCGCGGCAGCGTCTGGCCGGTCGTCACGTCGAGCAGCAGCGCGCTGTCGCGCACGCTGCGCGAGACCGCATGCTGGACGACGAGCTCGCCGTTCGACGGCTGGTCGACGAGCATCGGGTTGCGGCTCGGCTTCAGGCCGAACAGCCCGCAGCACGATGCCGGGATGCGGATCGAGCCGCCGCCGTCGGACGCATGCGCGAGCGGCACGATGCCGGCCGCGACAGCCGCCGCCGCGCCGCCGCTCGAGCCGCCGGGCGTGTGGTCGAGATTCCACGGGTTGCGGCACGCGCCGAACAGTTCGGGTTCCGTGTACGGCATCTGGCCGATCTCCGACGTGTTGGTCTTGCCGAACACGTTGAGGCCGGCCGCACGGCTGCGCGCGATCACCGGCGAATCGTCGGCGGGCACGTAGTACCGGTAGTGCCGGCTGCCCATCGACAGCGGCAGCCCGGCGACCGCCGCGCCGAGATCCTTGACGAGATATGGAACGCCCGCGAACGGCGCGTCGACGCCGGGTTCGGGCGCGGAGGCCGCGCGCTGGCGCGCGGCTTCGTAGTCCTGCAGCACGATCGCGTTGATCGCGCCATTGACCGCTTCGGCCTGGCCGATCGCGGCATCGAGCAATTCGCGCGGGCTGGCCTTGCGGTCGCGCACGAGCGCGGCGAGGCCGATCGCGTCATGCGCGAGATAGTCCGAGTGCATCGCTGTCACCCCCGTTGTGACTCGTGGCGATGAAGGGAGAATAACGCGGGCCCGGCGCGATGGGCCCGCGGACGGGCGTTGTTACAGGTGCTCGGCGAGGAACGTCAGCGTGCGGCCGTGCGCGAGCGCCGCCGCGCGCTGGTTGTACGACGCGCGATCGGTGCAGTTGAAGCCGTGCTCGGCGCCCGGATACACGTGGAAGGATGCGTGGCCGTGGCCGGCGAACGCGGCCTTCACCTGATCGACGGCCGAGAGCGGGATCCCGTGGTCGTTTTCCGCGTAGTGGAACAGGATCGGCTGCGTGACCTTGCCGGCCAGATCGAGCGCGTTCTGGATGCCGCCGCCGTAATAGGCGACCGCCGCGTCGAGCTTGCCGGTCGCGGCCGCGCGGTACGCGAGCTGGCCGCCGAAGCAGTAGCCGATCGCGGCGAGCTTGCCGGCCACTTCGGGGCGCGCGCGCAACGCGTCGGCCGCCGCGCCAATGTCCGCGACCGCGAGACCGACGTCGGTCTTTTTCATCAGCTCGATGCCCTTGTCGCGATCCGCGCCTTCGTAGGTCAGTTCGACGCGCGGCTGCGTGCGCCAGAACACGTCCGGCGCGAGCGCGACGTAGCCGTCGGATGCGTACTGGTCGGCGACCGCGCGGATGTGCGAGTTCACGCCGAAGATCTCCTGGATGATGATGACGGCGGGGCCCTTGCCGCGCTTGGGCAGCGCGAGATAGCCGCCGAAGCTGTCGTTACCGGTCGGGATGTCGATCCATTGGGCAGTCACGTTTTGAACTCCTGGCGAACGGGGTGCGCCGAGCGCGCCCCGGGTGGAATAGGGCGGCCTAGTGTGCCACCAATCGTCTGGTGTTGCAGGGCACGCGCAACGCGTGCGCCAGCTTCTCGCGCAGCGATCGTTTCGATCTCGATTATTCATTTTTCGGCGGCAAGCCGCTTCGCTAGAGTCGATGTGCCGGTTTTTACAAAGCGCTTTCGCGCATCGTCATCGAAGGATTCGTCATGTCTGCCCGCCAGTATTCCACGCCCTTTTCCGAACGTTTCGGCCTGCGCCTGCCGCTCGTGCAGGCGCCGATGGTCGGCGCGACCACGGCCGCGATGGTCGCCGCCGCGTCGAACGCCGGCGCGCTCGGCAGCCTCGGCGCCGGCGCGTTCGAGCCCGATCGTCTCGCGACCGAAGTCGCGGCGATTCGCGCGGCGACCGATCGCCCGTTCGCGGTCAACCTGTTCGTGCTGCCGGACGTCGCACCCGATGCGGCGACCGTCGCGCGTGCACTCGCGGCGATCGACCCGCTGAACGCGACGCTCGGGCTGCCGCCGGGCGCCGCGCCCGCGCGCTACGCGCCCGACTTCCGCGCACAGCTCGATGCACTCGTGTCGCTGCGCGTGCCGGTCGCGAGCTTCACGTTCGGCGTGCTCGATGCGGCCGACGTCGCGCGGCTCAAGGCCGCCGGCACCTATGTGATCGGCACCGCGACGCACGTCGCCGAAGGGCTCGCGTGGCAGGCGGCCGGCGCCGACGCGCTGTCCGCGCAGGGCGCCGAAGCGGGCGGCCATCGCGGCACGTTCATCGGCGCCGCCGAAGACGCGTTGATCGGCACGTTCGCGCTCGTGCCGCAGCTCGTCGACGCGACGGGCCTGCCCGTACTCGCCGCGGGCGGCATCATGGACGGCCGCGGGATCGCGGCCGCGCTCGCGCTCGGCGCGCAGGGCGCGCAGCTCGGCACCGCGTTCCTGACCTGCGCGGAAAGCGCGATCGCGGCGGACTGGAAGGCACGCCTGCTGGCTTGCGCGGATACGTCGACGCAGGTCACGCGCGCGATCACCGGCCGCCATGCGCGCGGGCTGCGCAACACGCTGATGGCGCGGCTCGGCGAACGCGTGGCCGACGCCGCGCCGTACCCGGTGCAGAACGCGCTGACGCAGCCGCTGCGCCAGGCCGCCGCGCGCGCGAACGACGGCGACTACCTGTCGCTGTGGGCCGGGCAGGGCGCGCCGCTCGCACGGCGGCGCGGCGATGCACCGACGACGTCGCAGCTCGTCGCTGCACTTGACGCCGAATGGCGCGCATTGGCCGCCTGAACGGTACGCTTCATCGACCGCCTGAACCGTTCGTATCGAGCGACGAAACGCGCGTGTTGTCACGCGCGTTTCATTCAATGATCGCGGGCACAAAATACCGAATCGAAATGCCCCGGGAGTCTTTTGAAACCACCTTTCGACAAGCTGCCGGAAACTAGCGGAAACCCTTATTCGGCGTGGCTTGTAGCGATATTCGAGTCATCATTCCAAAGTGCGCATATCGGTAGTGTTACCACTACCCCAAAAAAGTCCCACAAATTAATTTGATCACCTACACTTGCGCGCAAGTACGGACGGGCGGTTGCTAAAAGCGGCTGTTTTCACGTGCTTGAGGCCAAGTGCATGAAGGATGCAACCGGCGAATCGTCCAGTGAATGCAAACACAGGGATGGCAGCGGGGCACCGGGCGATGGCGTTTTTTGGGACCGAAACTGGAGACTTACATGAATATCAAAATGCAGAAGCTGTTGCCGATCACCGCTGCGGCGATGCTGTGCGTTGCAGCTGCAAGCAACGCGGCCGCCGATCAAGTCGTCAAGATCGGCCACGTCGCGCCCTTGACGGGCGGCATTGCCCACCTGGGCAAGGACAACGAAAACGGTGCGCGTCTCGCAGTCGAGGAGATCAACGCCAAGGGTCTCACGGTCGGCGGCCAGAAAATCACGCTGCAACTCGACCCGCAGGATGACGCGGCCGACCCGCGGCAGGCCACGCAGGTTGCGCAGAAGCTCGTCGACGACAAGGTCGTCGCCGTCATCGGCCACCTGAACTCGGGCACGTCGATCCCGGCGTCGAAGATCTACAGCGACGCCGGCATCGTGCAGATCTCGCCGTCGGCCACGAACCCGACCTACACGCAGCAAGGCTTCAAGACGACCTACCGCGTCGTCGCGACCGACGCGCAGCAAGGCCCGGCGCTCGCGAGCTACGCGCAGTCGAAGGGCGTGAAGAGCGTGGCGGTGGTCGACGATTCGACCGCATACGGCCAGGGTCTCGCGAACGAGTTCGAGAAGAAGGCGAAGGCGCTCGGCCTGAAGGTGATGTCGCACGACGCGACGAACGACAAGGCGGTCGACTTCCGCGCGATTCTGACCAAGATCAAGGGTGAGAACCCGGACGCGATCATGTACGGCGGCATGGACGCCACCGGCGGCCCGTTTGCGAAGCAGGCGAAGCAGCTTGGCGTGCGCGCGAAGATCCTCGCGGGCGACGGCGTGTGCACGGAAAAGCTGGCCGACCTGGCCGGCGACGCGACCGACAACGTCGTGTGCTCGGAAGCGGGCGCTTCGCTCGAGAAGATGCCGGGCGGCAGCACGTTCAAGGCGAAGTTCGAGAAGCGCTTCGGCCAGCCGATCCAGATCTACGCACCGTTCACGTATGACGCCGTGTACATCGTCGTCGACGCGATGAAGCGCTCGAACTCGACGGACCCGGCGAAGATCCTCGCGGCGATGCCGGCGACGAACTACACGGGCGTGATCGGCACGACGACCTTCGACTCGAAGGGCGACCTGCAGCACGGCGTGATCTCGCTGTACAACTACAAGAGCGGCAAGAAGACGCTGCTCGACGAAGTGAAGATGTAACGCAACAGGCGGTCAACAGTAGGGGCGAAAGCGCGCATGCGGCAACGCATGCGCGCTTTCTTTCTGGCTGACGGGCGCCATGCCGTCAGATCTTCAGGTGCGCGAGCACCTTCGGCGCGACGGCTGCGACGAGCGCCGCGCACAGCGCGACGACCGACAGGCCGATCGTCAGGTTCGCGGCCTGCGCGACTGCGCCGATCACGACCGGGCCGAACAGCAGTCCGAAATACGCAAGCCCGGCCACATGCGCGAGCCCTTCGGCCGCGTGGATGCCTTTCACGCGCGCGGCGGCCGCGAACAGCACGGGCATCATGTTCGCGAGGCCGAGGCCCATCAGCGTGAAGCCGGTCAGCACGGCGGGCGGATACGGCAGCAGCAGCGCGCCGATCATCCCCGCGCACGCGAGCGACGCGCTTGCGAACACGAGCTGCGGCGCGCCGAAGCGGGCGCGCACGGCGTCGCCCGCGAAGCGCGCGATGGCCATCCCGCCCGAGAACGCCGCGTACGCGGCGCTTGCAAGCGCAGGGCTCGCCGCGACGACGTCGCGCATGTAGACCGTCGCCCAGTCGTACATCGCGCCTTCGGCGATCAACGCAACGAGCGCGATGCCGCCGAGCATCCACAGCGCGGGCGAGCGCCAGCGGTTGCCGCCGCCGTGCGCGTGTTCGTGGTGCGGCACATGCGGCAGCACGGCCGGGCTCGCGGCCACGAGCACCGCGGCGCTTGCCGCCGCCGCAAGCGCGAGATGCACGGCCGGCGCCATGCCGGCCGACAGCAGCGCGCCGCCGGCCGCCGCGCCCGACATCCCGCCGATGCTGAACATGCCGTGCAGCGACGACATGATCGGCTTGCCGAGCGCGATCTCGACCGCGCTGGCCTCGGCGTTCATCGCGACGTCGAGCGTCGCCATCGAGAAGCCGAACAGCGCGAGCACGCCGAGCAGCATCCAGTAGTCGGGCACGACGAGGATCAGCGCCGCGCACGCGGACATCACGAGCCCACCGGCGAGGCACGCGGTGCGCGAGCCGACGCGCGCGATCCAGCGCGCGATGGTCAGCATCGCCGCGATCGAGCCGCCGGCGACCGCGAACAGCGCGATCGACAGCAGCCCGGGGCTCAGCACGAACTTGTCGCGCACGGTCGGCACGTGCACGCCCCACGACGCGTACATCATGCCGGCGACGAAGAACAGCGCCATCGACGCCGTGCGTGCACGCTGGCGGGCCGGGAGCGACAGCACACGATGCGAGTCGGGCGGTGCGGCGAACGGGGACGACGATTCGGGGGAGGAGGATTCGGACACGGAAGGCTCGTCAAAGGATGCGCGGACGCACGCGGCGCCCGTCGGAATCGTCCGATTCTATCGAACCGCTTACGATCCTGCCGGGCGCTGCTCGTTCGGTGGATAGTTCGGCGATCCGGCGATCCGGCGACCTGGCGACCTGGCGACCTGGCGACCTGGCGACCTGGCGAACTGGCGAACTGGCGAACTGGCGAACTGGCGAACTGGCGACCCGGCGACCCGGCGACCCGGCGACCCGGCGACCCGGCGACCCGGCGAACCGGCGAACCGGCGAACCGGCGAACCGGCGATCAGGCGATCAGGCCACGTCGCGGCAGCGCGCCGTCCGTCCGGTGCCTGGCACCGTATCGGCCATTCGGCCGATACGCGACGCGCAGCGCCCGCGGGTAACATCGAAGCGCATGCGGCGTGCCCGAAGCGCCGCCCTTCGACCGCAGGAGTCCTCTTGAACATCGATCCCGCCTTCGCCCTGCATCTGCTGCACCGCTGCGCGCTCGGCACGCTTGCCACCCATGCGCGCGATCCGCAGGGCTTCCCGTATCCGACGGTCGTCCCGTTTGTGCCCGATGCAAGCCATCGTCCCGTGATCCTCGTGAGCGGCCTCGCCGAACACACGCGCAATCTCGACGCCGATCCGCGCGCGGGCTTCCTCGTCGTCGACGCGCCCGACGGCGACGTGCTGAACGCCGAACGCGCGACGCTGCTCGGCCGTTTCGTGCCGCTCGGCGACGATCCGCACGTCACCGCGCGCTACCTGCGCTACGAGCCGGACGCCGCGCGTTATCTCGCGCTCGGCGATTTCACGTTCCGCGCGCTCGATATCGAGCGGCTGCGTTATATCGGCGGCTTCGGGCGCATGGGCTGGGTCGACGGCAAGCATCTCGATACGCTGCCGCCGCTCGGGTTTGACGAGGAGCAGGCACTGTGGGACGCATACGATGCCGGCGATGCGCGCCGCGACGGGCTCGAATTGCTCGGCGTCGATCGCCAGGGCGCCGACTGGCGGTGCGACGGCCGCCGCGTGCGCACGCAGTTCGATGCGCCGCCGGCCGATGCCGGCGCACTGCGCGACCGGCTGATCGCATGCGCGCGGGATGTGACGTGACGCCGCGGGTTACCGGTTTGTCAGTTCAGCAAGCCGCACCATCCGATTTTCGCAAACCTGTCGTCCTATGAAAGCTTTGATTTTTAGTATGCAGGGTAATTGCGTATGTTGATAGCCTTAATAGACGATCGCTAATGTCCTAATCTCTGTGGAGGAGCGTAAAAATTTGAGAAAAGGCCGTGTCCGGTCAAAATGACATGTGCGAATTACAATTGATCTAGGGATTTTCATGAATCTCGCTTCTATCAAATCTTTTTTGTGCTAATCTCTGCCTTCGAAAATCCGAGGCACATATATTTCATGAATGGTGAGCTGGCTGCAGACCGGCGCCATTAGTCAGATAGAAAGGGAAACTATGTCTTCTTACAAGGACCTGCTGGCCCAGCGGGAAAAGCTGGAGAAGCAAATCGAAGAAGCGAAGTCGCGTGAATACGCTGAAGTGCTGAATGACGTGAAGCAGAAAATTGCCGACTACGGCTTTTCGCTCGCCGAACTCGGCCTCAACCGCGCGAAGGCAGGTAAGGTTGGCCGTCCGCGCGCAGGCGTGGCCGCGAAATACCGCGATCCGGAATCGGGCGCGACGTGGTCGGGCCGCGGCAAGCCGCCGCGCTGGATCGCCGGCAAGAACCGCGAACAGTTTGCGATTTAAACGCTTGTTTAAGTCGTCTGCTCAAAAGAGCCGCGTGTCCGTTCAGGAGCGCGGCTTTTTTGTTTCCGGACACCGGCCGGTGCGCGGGAAGTGTCATGGAACTGTAATAATGCCGTGTGAATGAAAATGCGACACGTTCGTATAAGCGGTTGATTTGAATGAGAAATTTGTGGGTATTGGCGGAGCTTGCGGGGCGCCTTTGATAGAATTGCGTATCGCACACCGATATCTCATATTTCATGTCCACGTTTTCCGGCGACGCGCAAAGCGCAGATAAGCACGCAGTTGCGCGCAAGAGCACGCTCGTCAGTATTGTGCTGAATGTCGTGCTTGCGACATTTCAGATCGTCGTCGGCACGATTGCGCATTCGCAGGCGTTGATTGCCGACGGTGTGCATTCGATTTCCGATTTGATCTCGGATTTCGTCGTGCTGGTTGCGAATCGGCATAGCGGCGCATCGCCGGACGCCGACCACAATTACGGACACAGCCGCTACGAGACGGTCGCGTCGCTGTTTCTCGGCGCGATCCTGATTGCGGTCGGAATCGGCATGCTCTGGCGCGCCGGCGACCGGCTCGTTAATCTCGAAAACATCCCGGCCGTGCATTTTTCCGCGCTGATCGTCGCGCTGACGGTGCTCGTGTCGAAAGAAGCGCTGTTTCGCTACATGCTGCGCGAGGCGCGGCGCGTCCGCTCGGCGATGCTCGTCGCGAACGCATGGCATGCGCGTTCGGACGCCGCGTCGTCGCTCGTCGTCGCGATCGGCATCGTCGGCAGCCTGGCCGGCGTGCGGCTGCTCGACCCGATCGCGGCGGCGATCGTCGGCTTCATGGTTGCGCGCATGGGCTGGACGTTCGGCTATGACGCGTTGCAGGACCTCTCCGACCGCGCGCTCGACACGGCCGACACGGCCGAGATCCACGCGCTGCTCGCGGCGACCCCCGGCGTGCGCGACGTGCACGACCTGCGCACGCGCAAGATGGGCGATGCCGCGCTCGTCGACGCGCACATCCTCGTCGACCCGAAGATCTCCGTGTCCGAAGGGCATTACATCGCCGAGACCGCGCGCGCACGCGTGCTGTCCGACCCGCGCGTGCTCGATGCGCTGATCCACGTCGACCCCGAGAACGACGCGGCGCGCCGTCCGGCGCTCGCGCTGCCGCCGCGCGGCGAGATCGCGGCACGGCTCGAGGCGGCGCTCGCGCAGCGCGGGCTGCGCGCGGCGGCGATCAACCTGCATTACCTGAGTACGGGGCTCGAGATCGACGTGACGCTCGCCAGCGATCCGGGCGACACCGATGCGGCGCTGGCCGGCCGGCTCGACGCCGACGCGTTGAAGCGCGAGTTCGGCGCGCGCCGGATCGGCTTCACGCGCACGGTGCCCGCGCAGGCGTGACGCGATGCCCGCGAACGCGGGCCGTCCGTGCGGGCCCGCGTGTTACAGCGGCAGTTGCGTGTCGAACTTGATCTCGCGCAGCACGACGCTCGTGCGCACTTGCGACACGGCCGGAATCTTGAAAATGCGTTCGTGCAGGAACACGTCGTAGGCCTTGATGTCGGGTGCGACGATCTTGAGGATGTAATCGGCTTCGCCGGTCGTGCTGTAGCACTCGGTGACTTCCGGGCAGGTCGCGATCTCGCGCTCGAACTGCTCGACGCCGCCTTCGTTGTGGCGGGTCAGGTGCACGTGCGCGAGCGCGCACACGTGCAGGCCGAGCTTCTCGCGATCGAGCAGCGCCGTGTAGCGTTGGATCACGCCCGACTGTTCCATGTCCTTGATGCGGCGCCAGCACGGCGTGCTCGACAGGCCGACCTGATCGGAGATTTCCTGTACGGAACGGCGCGCGTCGAGCTGCAACAGGCGAAGGATTTTTTGCGAAAAGGAATCGAGCGTCACCTGCGCCTCCATGCGGCAGCTACAACACGCTGAATGTTAGAGGGCCGGGAAAGGAAAGGCAATCTGGCGCGGCGCTGTTGAGCGAGATTCGCTAATTTGCTCGCGGATCCGTGGGATTTTGTCCCACCCCCGCGTTTTCCGACCGATCGGTATCCGACACGGCGAGGCCCGCGAGCGCGGCCTGCTGCCGGCGCAGGTCGGCGAGCATGTTGCAGAACAGCGCGCCTTGCTCGATCGCGTCGTCGAGCGCGACGTGCGTATGCGGGTGGTCGTCGAACCAGTGCTTCGGAAAGCGCGGCTTGATCGCCTTGCGGTACGGCAGGCCCGTCATCGCGAACGCGAGCGTCTTGATGTCGAGCGCCGACCACGAGAACGGGCAGCGTCCCGCGAAGCGCATCATGTACCAGAACATGAACGTGAAGTCGAAACCGGCCGGCATCGCGACGAACACGGGCTTGCCGGGCAGCGCCTCGACCCAGTCGACGTACGCGACCAGCGCCGCCTCGGGCGCCTGCAGGTCGCGCCGGCAGGCAGCCCATGCATCGGGCTCGGTCTTCCACCACGCTTCCTGAACCGGATGCGCCTGTGCGCCGGGCAGCGTCTCGAGGTTCGCCGAGAACGTCGCGATCAGCTGCTTGTCCTCGGTATAGGCGGCCGATGCGAAGCTCAGCATCGAATGCGGGCCGGGAATCGGGCCGTCGGCCTCGACGTCGGTGCTGACGTAGATTTCCTGAATGGCGGTCTGGTTCATCCGAATACCTTGTCGGACACGAACGGGTTCGTGCGGCGCTCGTCGCCGAACGTCGACACGGGGCCGTGGCCCGGCACGAACGTGACGTCGTCGCCGAGCGGCCACAGTTTTTCCTTGATCGAACGGACGAGATCCGCGTGATTGCCGCGCGGAAAGTCGGTACGGCCGATCGAGCCCGCGAACAATACGTCGCCGACGATTGCGACGCGATGCGCGCGGCTGAAGAACACGACGTGGCCCGGCGTGTGGCCCGGGCAGTGATAGACCTCGAGCGTCTCGTCGCCGAACCGCACGGTGTCGCCGTCGTTCAGCCAGCGGTCCGGCTCGAAGGCGTCGGCGGCCGGAAAGCCGAAGCGCTCGCTCTGCGTCGGCAGCTTCTCGATCCAGAAGCGCTCTTCTTCCTGCGGCCCCTCGATCGGCACGCCGTAGTGCGTCGCGAGCGTCTTCGCGCCCGCGCAGTGATCGATGTGTCCGTGCGTGAGCAGCACCTTCTCGACCTGCACGTTCTGCCGCGCGACTTCCTGTTCGATCCGGTCGAGATCGCCGCCCGGATCGACGATGGCGGCGCGGCCCGTCTTCTCGCAGACGAGCAGCGAGCAGTTCTGCTGGAACGGCGTGACCGGAATGAGCGTGACTTTCATGGAGGCACCGGCGGCTAAAAGGAGCGATTGTACCGGTCGCGCGCGCTGCCTGCCGCCCGAGCGGCGCACCGCGCGACGCGTGTCTACGGGCAATCCCGGAGCATGTCGATTGTTACCGCCATAGCGAGAATCAATGCTCCGGACGGGCCGCTTTTCGAGACGGCGTTTTGGTTTATGTATAATGCGCCCCATTGAGCGTGAGTTTTACGCAATTCGCTGGTGTTTCGGCCCCGTTAAATGGGGCGTCGGATTCACCGTCAAGCATCAGCCGCCGGGGAGTCCGGCGGTGTATCCAGCACCGAGTAGTCGGTGCTCACGTCTTGTCCGGCCGGGTGCTGCGCGCCCGCCTGCGGCCCTGCTGCCGCGCCGCCGGATGAGGCCTGTGCCGCCGTTCCTGTGAGTCGGTCGTATCGACGCGCGCGAACGTGAAGCCATGTTCGATGGCGGCATGTGGGGTCTGGTCAGGCTGTTGGGGACAGGTTGCGCCAGACGTGAAAGCTAATCAGGACGGTTGCGGCATAGACGAAAGCCGCGCCCATGCTAGCCGCCTGCTCGCATTCGAGCGGGGCGTGCACGCATTTGCCGTCCGGGCTGCGTGTCTGCGTTGTTAAGCAGCGTTTTGACGCGGCGGCCCGAACCAGAAGGCGACACGTCGATGAACGTACGATTTCCGAGTCGATTCGGGACCATTGCATTATTTTTTGCGTTGACGGGCTGTGCGGTGCCACCCAGCCAGACCACCGGAAGCGCGAACCAGAAGAACGCGGTCGACAAGACGGCCGCTGCCGCGAAGGCGGACAACGACAAGCAACAACTGAATTTCGATTCCGCGCTGGCGTCGATGCCGGCTGCCGACAGCAAGGACGCGAAGAAGCCGTCGCTGGCGGACGCCGAGCCGATCGACGGCAAGGATGTGTCCGACTTCCGCCAGACGGGTCGCGCCTCCTGGTACGGGCGGGATTTCCACGGCCGCCGCACCGCGAACGGCGAGCGTTTCAACATGAACGCGCTCACCGCCGCGCACCGCACGCTGCCGCTTTCGTCGTACATCAAGGTGACGAACGCGTCGACCGGCAAGTGGGTCGTCGTGAAGGTCAACGATCGCGGGCCGTTCAAGCGCGGCCGCGTGCTCGACCTGTCGTATGCCGCCGCCAAGATGATCGGCCTCGTGCACGCCGGCACCGGCCGCGTGAAGATCGAAGGGCTGTCGCCGCGGGAAGCGCGCGACGCGCGCGACGAAATGTTCGCGTCGGTCTCGGCGAAGTAACGCGGCGGATCATCCGCTCATGTACAAAGGGCTGCCTTCCGGCAGCCCTTTGTCGTTTCCGCGCGGCGCCGTCGCGCGTCAGCCTTCCTTCAGCGCGAGCGCGCGCGCATACAGCGTGTTGCGCGACGCGCCCGTCAGCGCGGCCGCGAGCTTGGCCGCACTCTTCACCGGCACTTCTTCCAGCAGCAGCCTGAGCAGCGCGTCGTGCGCGGTGTCGTCGGCTTCGCCGCTCGCCGCCGGCGCGCCTTCGACGACCAGCACGAATTCGCCGCGCTGCCGGTTCGCATCGCCGGCGAGCCAGATCTGTCCTTCGGCCAGGGTGCCCTGGAACAGTTGCTCGTGTAGCTTGGTGAGCTCGCGCGCGATCAGCAGCCGGCGTGCGGGGCCGAACGCGTCGGCGAGCGCGGCGACGGTTTCGGCGATCCGGTGCGGCGCTTCGTAGAACACCAGCGCGTACGGGTGCGATACCAGCGCCTGCAGCGCGGTTGCGCGCTGTTTGGCCTTCGGCGGCAGGAAGCCCGCGAACGTGAACGAGCCGGCCCAGTCGCCGGCCACGCTCAACGCGGTCACGGCCGCGCTCGGGCCCGGCAGCGGAATCACGGCGAAGCCGGCGGTGCGTACCGCGTCGACGAGCCGCGCGCCGGGGTCCGAGATGCCCGGCGTGCCGGCGTCCGATACGTACGCCACGCGTTCGCCGGCGCGCAGCAGTTCGATCACGCGCTGAGCGGCTTCGCGTTCGTTGTGCTCGTGCACGGCAAGGAGCGGCTTCGAGATCCCGTAGCGGGCGAGCAGCTGGCCCGTGTTGCGGGTGTCTTCGGCCGCGATGCGGTCGGCGAGGCCGAGCACGTGCAGCGCGCGCAGCGTGATGTCGGCGGTGTTGCCGATCGGCGTGGCGACCACGTAGAGCGTGGCGCTCGGGTAGTGCTGCGTATGCGCGAGTTCGAGGAGGGCAGTCATGGCAGGCAATGCGCGCAATCGCGGCGCAAGCGGAACAAGGACGGCATTGTGCCACGCGGCGCCGGCGCGGCCGGATG
The DNA here is from genome assembly GCF_025685725.1 of Burkholderia sp. BKH01. NCBI lineage: Bacteria > Pseudomonadati > Pseudomonadota > Betaproteobacteria > Burkholderiales > Burkholderiaceae > Burkholderia > Burkholderia sp. BKH01. The sequence continues at coordinate 29,858 of NZ_JAOTQT010000034.1, forward strand.
GCGGGCGCGGTTTGCCGCGCGCGGGCGACAACTTTTCCGGTGCGGCGCGATCCAAACCGGTCGGCGCGGCATTCGAGCAGCGTGCACGGCAGTTTCTCGAACGCCGCGGGCTCGTGTTCGTTGCGGCGAACGTGACGATGCGCGGCGGCGAGCTCGATCTCGTGATGCGCGAGCCCGACGGCATGCTCGTGTTCGTCGAAGTGCGCGCGCGGCGCAGCGTCAGGCATGGCGGCGCGGCCGCGAGCGTCGGCTGGCGCAAGCGGCGGCGTCTGGTCGCCGCGGCGCTCCAGTTCTGGGCGCGGCACGGTGCCGGCGCCGCGTGCCGTTTCGACGTCGTCGCGTTCGAAGCCGGGCGGCTCGTGTGGCTGCGCGACGCATTTCGTACCGACGATGCGTAGCCGCGAGCTGTGACGAGATGTAAAGAGTTCTTGCCGGACCGCTGGAGAGGGTGCCGGAGTACGGTAAACTCGCCGCACCCACGATGTCGCGCGATGCGTGCCACGCGCCCAGTTCACCAGGAATCGATGTCAGTCGAACGTATTCAGCAACAATTTCGCGACAGCGCCGCGCTTCACGCCGAAGCGGCCGACGCGCTGTCGTTGCCGATCGCAGCCGCGGTCGACGCGATGTTCGCCGCGCTGGCGAACGGCAACAAGATCGTCGCGTGCGGTGACGGCCCGTCGGCCGCCGCCGCACACTATCTCGCGGCGTCGCTCGTCGGCGGCTTCGAGCGCGAGCGTCCGGGCCTGCCCGCGATCGCGCTCGCCACCGATGCGTCGCAGGCCGGCCTCGCGGGCGCGGCCGCCGCCGAGCAACTGTTCGCGCAGCAGGTGCGCGTGCTCGGCCAGACCGGCGACATCCTGCTGGTGCTCGACCCGGGCGGCGCATCGCCGCGCGTGCTCGCGGCGATCGACGAAGCGCACGAGCGCGAGATGACCGTCGTCGCGCTGACGGGTGGCAACGGCCACGCGGTCGCGGCCGCGCTGTCCGACACCGATATTCCGATCAGCGTGCCCGCCATTCGCGCGGCGCGCATCCACGAAGTCCATCTGCTGACTATCCACTGCCTGTGCGACGGCATCGACGCGATGCTGCTGGGTGAGGATTGAACGAAGGAGAGCCGTCGATGAATCAAAGCCGCGTCAAACAGACGCTCGTCAGAACCACGCTGCTCGCCGCGCTGACGGCGGGCCTCGCCGTGTCGCTGCAGGGTTGTGTGCTCGGGGTCGTGGGTGCAGCGGCCGGCGGCGGCGCGTTGATCGCGACCGATCGCCGTACGCTCGGTGCGCAGACGGAAGATCGCGAGATCCAGGTCAAGGCACTTTCGCAGATCAACAACGGGCTGCCGGACCAGTCGCACGTGAACGTGACGGTGTTCAACCGCCGCGTGCTGCTGACGGGCGAAGTGCCGAACAATGCGTCGAAGCAGCGCGCCGAGGAGATCGTGCGCGGCATCAACAACGTGAACGGCATCGTCAACGAGCTGTCGGTCGAGCCGGCGGCGTCGTTGTCGTCGCGCGCGAACGACTCGTACCTCGAAGGGCGCGTGAAGTCCGAGCTGATCGCGACGAAGGGCATTTCGGCGAACTACTACAAGGTCGTCAGCGAGCGCGGCAACCTTTACCTGATGGGCCTCGTGACGGTCGACGAAGGCAATCGCGGCGCCGAAGCCGCGAGCCAGGTGCCGGGCGTCGAGAAGGTCGTGAAGGTGTTCCAGTACGTCAAGCCGCAGGATGCGCAGGCGCTGCAGGCCGCGTCGCCCGCGTCCGGCACGCAGGCTGCCGCCGCGCCGGCGGACACCGCGACGGTCGGTGCGGTGCCCGACGCGTCGGTGCAGTCCACGCCGCTGCAGCCGCCCGCGCCGATCTCGAATTCGTCGAACGTGCACCCGGGCAACCCGAAGGCACCGTCGCAATGAAGATCGTGCGGATGAAGCAGATGAAACAGTGGATGGTGCAGGGCGCCGCGGCCGTGGCGCTCGTGGCCGGCACGCTGGGCGCCGCGCACGCGGACGTCGGCGACGGCCTGAAGGTGGCGCGCGGCAACGCGTGCATGGGCTGCCACGCGGTCGACCGCAAGCTGGTCGGCCCGTCGTTCAAGGATATCGCCGCCCGCTACAAGTCCGATCCGCAGGCCGTGGCGAAGCTGCAGAAGAAGGTGAAGGAAGGCGGTTCCGGCGTCTGGGGGGCGATTCCGATGCCGGCGCACCCGCGCATGAGCGACGCCGACATCCGTTCGGTGGTCGAATGGGTGCTGGCCGGCGCGCCGTCAAAGTAACGCTTTATGGGTGCTGAAACCCCTATTGCCAAGCGCGGAAATGCGTGTGTATGATTACTGACTGTTGGGGCGGTAGCTCAGCTGGGAGAGCGTCGCGTTCGCAATGCGAAGGTCGGGAGTTCGATCCTCCTCCGCTCCACCAACGGAATTCGAAAGGCTCGATCGCAAGATCGGGCCTTTTTGTTTTTTGGCGGGGCCGCCTTGCGGCGCTTGCGCGGCGGCTAGTGCAGCAGATCGTTGACGGCCTTGCACGTCGGTACCGACAGCGCCGCGAATGCCGCACCGTCACCCGTCACCCGCCCTCCCGTCACCCCCGCCCGAAACTGGGCCGCTTCGGATCGTACGTCCACCCCGGCACGAGATAGCGCATCGCGACCGCGTCGTCGCGCGCGGTGCCACCCACCTCGTTGTACAGCGCATGCGCGGCCTCGACCTGTGCCATGTCGAGCTCGATCCCGAGCCCCGGTCGCTCCGGCACGGCCACCTTGCCGCCGACGATCGCGAGCGGCTCGCGCGTGAGCCGCGCGTCGCCTTCCTGCCAGATCCAGTGCGTGTCGATCGCGGTGATCGTGCCGGGCGCGGCCGCCGCCGCATGCGTGAACATCGCGAGCGACACGTCGAAGTGGTTGTTCGAGTGCGAGCCCCAGGTGAGCCCCCAGTCGCGGCACAACTGCGCGAGCCGCACCGAGCCCTGCATCGTCCAGAAATGCGGATCGGCGAGCGGGATGTCGACCGCCTGCAGCCGCACCGCGTGATCCATCTGCCGCCAGTCGGTCGCGATCATGTTGGTCGCGGTCGGAATGCCCGTCGCGCGGCGGAATTCGGCCATCACCTCGCGGCCCGAATAACCGCCTTCCGGCCCGCACGGATCCTCCGCGTACGCAAGCAGGTGGCCCTGGCCACGGCACAGCGCGACGGCCTCGTCGAGCGACCATGCGCCGTTCGGGTCGAGCGTCGTGCGTGAGTCCGGGAAACGCGCCTTGATCGCCGCGATCGCTTCCATCTCGTCGGCGCCGGCCATCACGCCGCCCTTCAGCTTGAAGTCGGCGAAGCCGTAGCGCTCGACCGCGGCTTCGGCCTGCCGCGCGATCGCGGCCGGCGTGAGCGCCGCTTCGTTGCGCAGCCGGAACCACGCGTCCGATGCGTGCGTCTCGTCGCGATACGGCAGATCGGTGCGGCGCCGGTCGCCGATATAGAACAGGTACGCGAGCATCGGCACCGCGTCGCGCTGCTGGCCTTCGCCGAGCAGCGCCGCAACCGGCACGTCGAGATGCTGGCCGAGCAGGTCGAGCAGCGCGGCCTCGATCGCGGTGATCACGTTGTCGAGCCGCAGGTTGATCTCGTGTGGCTGGCGCAGCACGGCCGCTTCGCCGGCCGACGTCACCTCGTGCCGGATCGTGCGGCCCGCACCCGCGCCTGCGCCGGACAGCGCCGCGCGCACTGCATTGAGCGTCGCCTGGTAGCGCCCGATCGACTGGCCGACCACGAGATCCGTCATGCGCTCGAGCGCATGGCGGATCCCTTCGCCGCCCGGCACCTCGCCGACGCCGGTGTGGCCGCTGCTGTCGTCGAGGATCACGAGGTTGCGCGTGAAGTAGGGGGCGTGTGCGCCGCACAGGTTGAGCAGCATGCTGTCGCGGCCGGCGACGGGAATCACCTGCATGCGCGTGACGCGCGGGGTGCCGGCACGGTGGGATTCGGACATCGGTTCGCTCCTGGTTCCGGTGGCGCGCGGGCCGCCCGACGCACCGGCGCGGCCCGCGCCGTTCAATGAAGCTCGACGCGGCGGATCTCGCCGACGACGAACAGGTAGCAGATCACGGCGACGAGCGCGTGCGCGACGACATAGACGAGCGCGCCGTTGAACGAGCCGCTGCGGTCGACGATATAGCCGATCGCGATCGGCGTCGTGATGCTCGACAGATTGCCGCACGTGTTGAGCAGCGCGCCGCTCAGCCCCGCGATCTGGCGCGGCGCGGTGTCCGCGTTGACGGCCCAGCCGAGCGCGCCGAGCCCCTTGCCGAAGAACGACAGCGCCATGAACAGCACGACGAGCACGTGCGAATCGGTGTAGTTGCAGACGATCATCGACATCGACAGCAGCATGCCGAACACGATCGGCACCTTGCGCGCGACCGACAGCGAGCGGCCCTGCCTGAGCAGCGCGTCGGACACGACGCCGCCGAGAATCCCGCCGAGAAACCCGCACACGGCCGGGATCGACGCGACGAGCCCCGCGTTGAGGATCGACATCCCGCGCGCCTGCACGAGATAGACGGGAAACCACGTGATGAAGAAATAGGTGAGTGCGTTGATGCAGTACTGCGCGACATACACGCCGATCAGCATCCGGCTCTTCAGCAGCGCCTTCACGTGACGCATCGACGGGCCGCCGCCGTGCGCGCCCGTCGCCTGGTCGATGTTGACGAGCGCACCGCCTTCGGCGAGGTAGTCGAGTTCCGCGCGGTTGATGTTCGGGTGGTCCTTCGGGTCGTACATCGTGCGGTTCCACACCGCGACGAACGCGAAGCCGAGCACGCCCATCACCGCGAACACCGACTGCCAGCCGAACGCGTGCACGAGCCAGCCCATCAGCGGCGCGAACACGACGGTTGCCGCGTACTGCGCGGCGTTGAAGATCGCCGACGCGGTGCCGCGCTCGGCGGCCGGGAACCACGCGGACACGATCCGGCTGTTGGCCGGAAACGAAGGCGCCTCGGCCGCGCCGACCAGGAAGCGCAGCCCGAACAGCAGCGCGAACGCGGCCGCGCCGCCGAAGAAGCCGATCGCGCCCTGCAGCAGCGTGAACAGCGACCAGAAGAAGATGCTGAACGCGTAGACGATGCGCGACCCGTAGCGGTCGAGCAGCCAGCCGCCCGGCAGTTGCGCGACCACGTACGACCAGCCGAACGCGGAGAAGATGAAGCCGATCTGCACGTGGCTGAGGTGCAGCGCGCGGGCGAGGCTCGGTCCGGCGATCGCGATCGCCGCGCGATCCGCGTAGTTGATCGTCGTGACCGCGAACAGGACGGCCAGCACGAGCCAGCGCACGCGCGTGCGCCGGGCGGTTGCCGACGCGGACGCCGGCAGCGCTTGAAGCGGATTCATGACTGTCTCCTCCGAATGGCGGAAGGTTGCCGTCGTGCGGCAGGCGCGTCGGGTGCGCGCGTTGTTTGTGAAGGCGCCGCCGGCCGGAGGCCGGGCGCCGGACGCCGATGCGGGCAGGGCGTCCAGGCCATTCTGTCATGTCGATATTTGCACTTTCATGCCAATTGCTGACTTGATCGATTCAGCATTTGAATCGATGGTCGCGACGCGGCCAGCGGCGGTACGCCGTCATGTTTTTACCCGGGTGATATTGACATTCTATTTATACCCGGATAAAAATAACGACATTCCGATTCCTGCCTGCGGGCGACCACGATGACAACCTCCACGATTCTTCCTTCATACACCGCCTTCGACGGCCACCGGCGGCTCGCGTCGGGCCCGCTCGCGACGGTCGCGCTCGCGGTCAGGCAAGCCGGCGACGCAATGTCCGGCACGATCCTGATCTTCGACGACACGACGGGCCGCTCGATCGATCTCGACCTGCGCGGCACGGCGGACGATATCCGCGCGCGCTACGCTCCGCCGGGCGGCGTGTCCGGTGCCGCCGGCGAGCCGGCCGGCGCGGGCGAGCAGCGCGGCCGCGGCCGACCGAAGCTCGGCGTCGTGTCGCGCGAGGTCACGCTGCTGCCGCGTCACTGGGAATGGCTCGGCGCGCAGCCGGGCGGCGCGTCCGTCGCGCTGCGCAAGCTCGTCGAGGACGCGCGGCGCACGCATGCGGCGGCCGACCGGCGCCGCGACGCGCAGGCACGCGCATACCACTTCATGTCGGCGATGGCAGGCGACCTGCCCGGGTTCGAGGAGGCCGCGCGGGCGCTGTATGCGAACGACCCGGCGCGGCTGGCCGAGCTGATCGCCGGCTGGCCGGGCGACGTGCGCGACCATGCGCTCGCGCTGGCGCGCGGCGACCTGCCGCCGTCCACCGAAGACTGCTGACGGAACGCCCGACGCGATGACCACATTCGATCTGAACCGCGGCGCGATCGCGCCGGTCGCCGACGAGGTCGATCTCGTCGACCTGCGCGTGACCGGCACCATCCCGCGCGAACTCGACGGCACGCTGCTGCGCAACGGCCCGAATCCGCCGGGCGGCCGCTTCGAAGGGAACGACGTGCTGTCGTGGTGGCCGGAAGCCGCGATGCTGCACGCGATCGCGTTCGAACGCGGCCGCGCGGCCGGCTATCGGAATCGCTGGGCGCGCACGCGCCGCTGGGCCGCCGTGCATGCGCCCGCGCAGGCGCCGCATCTGCCCGACACCAATCCGAACGTGAACGTGCTGCAGCACGCCGGCGAACTGCTCGCGCTGGCGGAGGGCGGCGCGCCGTTCGCGATCACCGCCGCGCTCGATTCGCTCGGCGTGTCGGCGCGGCATGCGGGCTTCGATGGCGGGATGACCGCGCATCCGAAGGTCGATCCGGAAACGGGCGAGCTGATCGCGTTTCGTGCGGACTGGCGCGCGCCGTGGCTGCGCTACGGCGTCGTCGACGCGCACGGCGTGCAGCGCGTCGACATCGCCGTCGACCTGCCTGCGCCGTCGATGATGCACGATCTCGCGATCACGGAAACCCGCAGCCTGCTGCTCGACCTGAACGTCGGCTATGACTTCTCGATGCTGAAGCAGGGCCACCGGATGCCGCTGCGCTGGCACGACGACCGGGCCGCGCGCATCGGCGTGATCGCGCGCCACGGCGGCGACGTGCGCTGGTTCGGCATCGAGCCGTGCTTCATCCAGCACGTCGTGAACGCGTACGATTGCGACGCGTCATGCATCGTGCTCGATGCGGTGCGTTATCCGTGGTACCTGCGGCTCGATGCGCGCACGGGCCGCTTCGCCGACAACCCGGTCGGCGAGCTGTGGCGCTACGTGATCGACACGGCGAACGGGCTGATCGACGAAGGGCCGCTTGCCGACGGCGGCATCGAGCTGCCGCGCATCAACGAAAGCCGGATGGGGCGCCGCTACCGCTACCTGTATGCGGCCGAGCAGCCGAACCATGCGGAAATGCGCGGCGTGATGCGCTTCGACCACATCCGCGGCACGACGACGCGCTACGCGGTGCCGGCCGGCGACCAGAACGGCGAGCCCGTGTTCGTGCCGCGCCCGGGCGGCGTCGACGAGGACGACGGCTGGCTGCTGGTGATGGTCTACCGCGCGGCGACGGATACGAGCGACGTCGTGATCCTCGATGCGCGCGCGCTCGAGGCGGGGCCGATCGCGACCGTGCACCTGCCGCGCCGCGTGCCGGCCGGGTTCCACGGCGCGTGGGTGCCGCGCGTGCGCTGAGCGGCGGCGCGCGTCACTGCGCGCGCAGCGCGTCGACGATCTTCAGCCGCGCGGCGCGCATCGCCGGCAGGAACCCGCCGACGAGCCCCATCACGAGCGAGAACAGCAGCGTCTTCACGACGATCGCGGGCGTCAGCACGAAACGGAACGACAGGTCCGCGAAGGTCTGGAAGTTGGTGGTCGAGAACGACGCGAACTGCATCAGCGATGCGCACGCGAGCCCCGCGACGCCGCCGACGAAGCCGAGCAGCAGCGCCTCCAGCAGGAACGCGGCGAGCACGCTCATGCGCTTGAAGCCGAGCGCGCGCAGCGTGCCGATCTCGGCGACGCGGTTCGCGACCGACGCATACATCGTGATCATCGCGCCGATCATCGCGGCGATCGAGAAGATCGTCGACAGCGTGATGCCGAGGATGTTGATGAACTTCGACAGCGCCTTCGACTGGTCGCCATAGAAGGTCTGCTCGCGCTTCGCCTCGTCGGTCAGCCGCGGGTCGACGTCGATGTCGGCCTTGAAGCGCGCGAAGCCGTCGGCGCTCGGGATGCGCAGCACCATCGACGAGTAGCTCGTGCGCCGGAACGACTGCATCAGCTGGTCGACGTCGCCCCAGATCTCCGAATCGAAGCCGCTGCCGCCCGCGTCGAAGATGCCGACGATGGTCCAGTCGCGCTGCGCGAAATGCAGGCTGTCGCCGAGCTGCGTGCCGCTGAAGCCTTTCGCGATCGCGCTACCGACGATGATTTCCGACGAGCCGGGCACGAACATGCGGCCGGCCACCAGCTTCACGTGCGGGCGTAGCGCGAGGCCGGACGGCGACACGCCGCGGATCACGACGTTCGACGGCTTGCCGCTCGACGTCTTCACGAGCGAGATCAGCACCACGGCTTCCTTCGACACGAGCGGCCGGCCGTCGGGGCCGAGCACGACGGCCGGGTGCATCTCGAGCGCGTTGGCCTGCTGGTGGTCGATCGAACTCTGGATCTCGGTTTCGGCGCCCTTGCGGATCACCACGGCGTTGTCGGGTTCGCCGGTCGACACGAGCGTCTGCGTGAGCCCCGCGTCGAGCATCTGCACCGTCGCGAACACGAAGATCACGAGCGCCATCCCGCCCGCGGTGAGCGCGGTGGTGAGCCGCCTGGTCCACAGGTTGCGCGCGATGTAGGTGAGCGGGATCGCCATGCGCGTGTCTATCCGATCGCCCGCAGGCCTTCGACGACGCGCACGCGCGCCGCCTGCCACGCCGGCACGATCGCGGCTGCGATGCCGACCGCGACCGAGCATGCGGCCTGCAGCGCGACCGTCTCGGCCGACACCTTGAACACCGGGAAGATGCCGCCGGCCGCCTGCTTGAACAGGCTCGCGGCGGGCGGCGTCGCGAGAATCCCGAGCCCGCCGCCGGCCACCGCGATCACGACCGATTCGCCGAACACGATCAGCGCGAGGAAACCGGGGCCGAAGCCGAGCGCCTTCAGCGTCGCGTATTCGGCCGTGCGTTCGCGCGCGCTCATCGCCATCGCGTTGGCCATCACGGCCATGATGATCAGGATCACCACGTACGACACCAGGCGGATCGCCGCGATGATCTGGTTCGACATCGCGACGAAGCCGAGCTGGAACGCCTGCTCGGTCTCGGTCAGCGTCTCGGCGAGCGAGTTCTTGAACACGGCGTCGACGTTGCGCGCGATCGTCGCGCCGTCGTCGGGGTTCGCGACGCCGAGCACGAATACGCCGACCTGGTCGGCCTGTTTCGGCGTGCGCTGGCGCACCGTCTCGTTCAGGTAATCCCAGTGGAACACCAGTTGGCGCGTGATCGTCGAGTCGTCGCGGCCGTCGAGGATCCCACGCACGACGAAATCCCACGTGCCGGGATAGATCGTGCCCTTCAGCGGGATCACGTCGCCGACCTTGAAGCCGAACTGTGTCGCGAGCTGGCGCCCGACCAGGCAGCCGCGGCGGTCGCGGTCATAGTCGGCGCGCTGCTGCGCGGGCACGATGAATTCCGGATACAGGTCGAGATAGTTCTCCGACACCGCGAAGCTCGCGAAGAAGTTCTTCGGGTCGCGATAGATGCCGCCGAACCAGTTCGAGCGGACCACGGCCGTCACGCCGTCGATGCCGCGTATCCGGTTCTCGTAGCTGACCGGCAGCGGAAACACGAGCGAGATCGCATTGCGCGTGACGAGCCGTCCGCTGGACGCGGCGGCCGCGCCCGCGTACCACGCGTCGACGACCGTGTGCAGCAGCCCGAACGCCAGCACCGCGATGGTGAGCCCGAGCACGGTCAGCAGCGTGCGCAGCCGGTGCCGCAGCGCGTTGCGCGCGATCAGCTTCAGCACGTACATCGCGCGCGCTCCCGCAGTCGGTCAGCTGGCGTGCCCATCGATCAGCTCCCCTTTTTCCAGATGCACGAGCGACCGCGCGGCGCCGGCCGCGTGCGCGTCGTGGGTCACCATGATGATCGTCTTGCCGAGCTCGGCGTTCATCCGCTGCAGCATCGCGAGCACGTCGGTGGCCGACGCGCGGTCGAGGTCGCCGGTCGGCTCGTCGGCGACGATCAGCACGGGATCGGAGATCAGCGCACGCGCGATCGCGACACGCTGCTGCTGGCCGCCCGACAGCTCGGACGGGTAATGGGTCGTCCGGTCGCCGAGGTTCACCATGTCGAGCACGAGCTCGACGCGCTCGCGCCGCTCGCGGCGCGACAGGTGCGTGAGCATCAGCGGCAGCTCGACGTTCTCGAACGCGGTGAGCACCGGCATCAGGTTGTAGAACTGGAAGATGAAGCCGACGTTCGCCGCGCGCCATTCGGCCAGTTGCGCTTCCGCGAGCTGCGAGATGTCGAGGCCGCCCACGCGCAACTCGCCGCTGTCGGGCCGGTCGATGCCGGCCACCAGGTTCAGCAGCGTGCTCTTGCCGGAGCCCGACGGCCCCATCAGCGCGACGAAGTCGCCTTCGCCGATGTCGAGCGTGATGTCGGTCAGCACGGGCACGATCTGGTTGCCGCGCCGGTACGACTTCGCGACGTGGCTGAGCTCGACGAGGGGCGGCGGCGTGTCGTTCACGCTGGCGCTACTTCTTCGCGACGGTCACTTTCGCACCGTCCTTCAGTTTCGCGCCCGGCGCGAGCACGACCGTGTCGCCGGGTTTCACGCCGCGGATCGCGACCAGCTCGCCGATCCGCATGCCCGTCGTCACGGCCGCCGCGCGCACGGTGTCGTCCTTCACGACGAACACGACCGGCCGGCCGTCGCGCTCGACGACGGCGCTCGCCTGCACGGCCGTCACGGGCTGCCGGTCCTGCGCCGACACGGGCTTCGACAGGAACGCGATCTTCGCGCTCATGTCTGGCAGCACGCGGTCGTCGCGGTCGACGAAGCGCACCTTCACGAGCACGGTGGCCTTCGAGCGGTCGACGGTCGGCACGATGCGCGACACGCGGCCCGCGAAGCGCATGTCGGGCAGCGCGTCGAGCTGGATCTCGCACGGCTGCTCGGCACGGATCTTCGCGATGTTCGATTCGGCGACGTCGGCCTCGACTTCGAGCGTGTCCATGTCGGCGATCGTCACGACCGCGCCCTTGCTGTCCGACGCGGACGAGAACGGCGTGATGTTGTCGCCGACGTTCGCATGCTTCGCGAGCACGATGCCGTCGAACGGCGCGCGGATCACCGTCTGGTCGACGGCGACCTGCGCGGCCTGTGCGTTGGCGTCGGCGGACGCGATCGCGGCCTCGCCGCTGCTGAGCGACGCGCGAGCCTTGTTCACGCGGGCCGTGTCGATGTCGAGCTGCGCGGCCGGCACGGCGCCCTTCGGCGCGAGCGCCGCGGTGCGGCGCAACGCGATTTCGGCGTCCTTCAGCTCGGCCTGCTGCACGCCGAGGTTCGCGCGGGCGACCTTCGCCTGCGCGAGCGCCTGTGCCCGCGACGCCTCGACGTCGCGGCTTTCGAGGCGCGCGATGATTTCATCCTTCTTCACGCGGGTGCCCTCGAGCACGCCGAGCCATTCGACGCGCCCCTGGCCCTTTGACGCGACCGCGGCCTTGCGCTGCGGCACGACGTAGCCGGTCGCATTGAGTTGCGCGTCGTTCTGGTACGGGTAGGCGGACGTGACGGACGTCGTTTCGACCGTCGGCCGGCCGGTGAGCGCGACGCCGGCGACGATCGCGACGATGGCGATCGCGGCGGCGACCGCATAGCGGGCCCACCGGCGCCGGCGTGGCGCCGGTGCGATTGGACGCCGGTCGATTTTCAGTTTGTCCAGATTGTGATCGGGCAATTTGAGCGCCTCGCGACGGCGGCGGTCTGGCGACCGGCCGCGATCCGGTTTCCGGGGAAAGGGACGGATGGACGCCCAGTATAGCGTCGCGGGGCAGCGCGCGAGAGCCGGTTTGCCGGGCCGCCGCGGCTGCCGGCGGGCGGGCCGCTCGATGCCGGACACGCGTGCCGGGGCGGGCGGAAACCGGCGTCCTCGGGGAAAACCCGCGAGGCGCAAGCCGTGTGTCAACTTGCCGCGAAGGCAGCGCGTTATGGAGCCAGTACGTCAGTCTTTGTCGCGGCGAAACGGCGCAAGCCGGCCGCCCGGCGGCGACCGGAACCCCCGGCGCGACTGGCGTTCCGATGCGAATGCCTCGCATCTCTTACCGGTACGTTTGATTTTTTCTCCGCTAAAGGAAGAACAATGAAGAAGACGCTCGCTTCGATCATGACCGCAGCATTCGCACTCGCATCGGTTTCGGCATTCGCACAGGCGTCCGCGCCGGCAGCTGACGCGATGGCTCCCGCTTCGGCACCGATGAAGAAGGATCACAGCAAGCCGAAGCACCAGCTGAAGCAACACGGTTCGGCCAAGGGCAAGGCAAAGGCCGCCGCCGCTTCGGCAGCCGGCACGAACGACAAGGGCGCGGCAAACTAAGCGCCTCGGCCGGGGCCGGCACTGCCGGCCGTCCGTCGAAAAACCCCGCATGCTCCGGCATGCGGGGTTTTGTTTTTTCAGGCGTCGCCGGGGCCGGACAGAGGCGCGGGCGCGCGCATTGCGTCGACCACCGAACGCATGCGCCGCCAGTGCGAGCCTTCCCAGAACACGCGCCGGCACACGTCGCACGCGGCAAAGCGCCGGTGCCGCTGCCGGACGCCGTCCGGCACGTGCGGCGCGGCGGCCTCCGCGTCGAGCGGATGCAGCGGCGCATTGCAGCGCAGGCACAGCCGGAACGGCCGCATGTGCGGCGCGAGATCGAGCCGTTCGAACAGTTCGCGTAGCTGGTCGCCCGGCAGCACCGCGTGCAGGTAGCAGCCGCGCGCGACCGCGCGCCGCTTGAGCAGCTCTCGGTCGCGGGTCAGCACGATCCGGCCCTCGCGGCCCGCGAGCGCAGCGAGCTCGTCGTCGCGGTAGTGGTTGTCGTAGCAGGTGTCGAAGCCCGCAAGGCGCAGCAGTTGCGCGAGGCCGCCGAGATGCGCATCGGCGACGAAGCGCCATTGCTCCGATTGCGGCGCCGTTGCCGTGTTCGCAGCCCGCTGCGCGCGCTCCGGAAAGGCTTCGACACGGTCGCCGTCGTCGAGCGGCCGGTCGAGCGCGGCCGGCGCGTCGTTCACGCGGAGCCGGCCGATTTCGGTATGCGGGATGCCAAGCGCCTCGATCGCATGCTTCACCGTCGCATCGCACGCGCACGCGTGCCCGAACGCGCGGTCGCGCCGCGCGCGCGGAAGAAAGGCGTTCAGTTCGCCGTGGAAGCGGAAGGTCGCGGTCGCCATCAGTGCAGTATCGCACCGCGCGCGGCCGGCGGCAGGCGCTGCAGACGGCCGGCATCTGTGTTTAACTCGCGGCTTCACGGAGCGAAGGAGCGGGCAATGGATCTCGGGTTTATCGGGCTGGGCGAAATGGGGCAGGCGGTTGCGACGAACCTGCTGAAGGCGGGGCACACGGTGCGGGTCTGGAACCGGTCGCGCGAGCGTGCCGAGCCGCTCGCGGCATTCGGCGCGCAGATCGTCGACACGCCGGTCGACGCATTTCGGGGCGATGCCGTGTTCTCGATGCTCGGCGACGACGCGGCTGCGCGCGCCGTGTTTGACGACGCATTGCTCGCGCAGGCGCCGCGCGGCCTGATCCACGTGAACATGGCGACGGTGTCGGTCGCGCTCGCCGAATCGCTCGCGCATGCGCACGCGTCGCGCGGCATCGACTACGTCTCCGCGCCGGTGATGGGGCGGCCCGACGTCGCGGCCGCCGCACGCCTGACGATCATGGCGGGCGGCCCGGCCGAGGCGATCGACCGCGTGCAGCCGCTGTTCGACGCGATCGGCCAGAAGACCTGGCGGTTCGGTTCGCTGCCGCAGCACGCGAACATCGCGAAGATCGCGGCGAACTTCACGCTCGCGTCGGCGATCGAGACGCTCGGCGAGGCGTCCGCGCTGCTCGGCGCGCACGGCGTCGCGATGCGCGACTTCCTCGACGTGATCACGAGCAGCGTGTTTCCGGGGCCTGTTTACGAAGGCTACGGTTCGATGATCGCCGAGCGGCGTTACGAGCCCGCGCGCTTCAAGGCGCGCCTCGGGCTGAAGGACGTCCGGCTCGCGCTGGAGGCCGGCGACGCCACGTCGGTGCCGCTGCCGGTGGCGAGCGTCGTGCGCGACAGCCTGCTCGATGCGCTCGCGCACGGCGGCGGCGAGCAGGATTTCGCGGTGCTCGGCGAAGTCGCGCTGCGCCGCGCGGGCCGCTGACCCCGGGCGCGACAGAAGCGTGGCGCGCGCGGCATAATCGACGCTTCGTCTTTCTTTTTTCTTTCACGCAGAGGCGGGTATGAACTTGCATACGTGGTGGCTTTTCATGGCGACGGTGTTCGTCGTGTCGGCGATTCCGGGCCCGAACATGCTGCTCGTGATGACGCACGGCGCGCGGCACGGGCTGCGGCGCTCGTCGTCGACGATGGCCGGCTGCCTGAGCGCGCTGGTGCTGATGCTGTCGGTGTCGGCGGCGGGCCTCGGCGTGTTTCTCGAAGCGTGGCCGGCGATGTTCAACGCGCTGCGCTTCGCGGGCGCGGCCTACCTGATCTATCTCGGCGTGAAGGCGTGGCGCGCACGCGTCGACGACGCGCCGTCGGCCGCCGACGTCGAAACCGTGCCGCGCCAGGCAGTACCGGCGTCGCGCTGGGTGTTGTTCCGCAACGGCTTCCTGGTCGCCGGCAGCAACCCGAAGGCGATCCTGTTCGCGGCCGCGCTGCTGCCGCAGTTCATCAACGCGGCCGAGCCGACGCTGCCGCAGTTCGGCATCCTCGTCGTCACGTTCGCGGTGATCGAGGTGAGCTGGTATCTCGTCTACGCGTCGTTCGGCACGCGCATCGGCGCGACGCTGAAGAGCCAGAGTGTCGCGAAGATCTTCAACCGGCTGACGGGCGGGTTGTTCGTCGGCTTCGGCGCGATGATGGCGCTGGTCCGTCACTGATTCCCGACTGACTCAGGCGCGCCGAACGCCCCGCCCCTCGCAAGGGGGCGGGGCGTTCGTCTTTTCGCGTCCGCTTCACATCCGCTCATGCACGCGGGCGAGTCAACGCCGTCGCGCCGGCCCCACGCCCGGCCGAGAGGCCGAACGTGGCCGCCGCACCGGCGAACGCGAACCCGGCGCCGCACACAGCACCCCATCCGCCCCATGCCCACGCGCTGCCCGCGAGCGCCGCGCCGAGCGCGCCGCCGACGAAGAACAGCCCGACGAACAGCCCGTTCAGGCGCCCGCGCGCGGCCGGGTTCAGCAGGTTGATCTCGCGGCGGCCGATCGTCTGGTCGACGATGACGCCCGCGTCGAGCAGCGCCGCGCCGCCGGCAAGCAGCGCCAGCGCGAGGCCGCGATGCGCGTGCGCGTCGAAGCCGAACCAGCCGGCGCCCGCGATGCCAAGCACGACGAGCGCCGCGAGCATCGTGCCGTGCGCGATCCGCTGCGCGGCCGGGCCGTGGCCGCGGTCGCCGGCGCGGCCGGCGAGCGGCGTGACGATCGCGCCGCTGGCGCCGGCGAACGCGAACAGCGCGATGCCGTGCAGGTCGAGTCCGAACGGCGGCTGCGCGAGCCGCAGCCCGACGGCGGTCCAGAATGCGCTGAACGCGGCCATCGCGAGCGCGGCCGACAGCGCATGCCGGCGCAGTACCGGTTCGTCGGCGAGCAGGCGCCCCATCGACGCGAGCAGCGCGCGGTAGCCGGCCGTGATCGACGGCGTGCGCGACGGCAGGCGCAGCGCGAGCACGACGGCGATCGCCGCGTTCGCGAGCGCGGCCAGCGCGTAGAACGCGCGCCAGCCGGCCGTACCCGCGATCAGGCTCGCGAGCGGCCGCGACAGCAGGATGCCGAGCATCAGTCCGCTCATCACGTTGCCGACCGCGCGGCCGCGCTGCGCTTCGGGTGCCATCGAAGCGGCCATCGGCACGAGCATCTGGATCACGCTCGACGCGGCGCCGGCGGCGAGCGTCGCCAGCAGGAACACGGTGCCCGACCGCGTGAACGCGGGCAGCGCGAGCGCGGCCGCGCATGCGACGAGCGTCGTGACGATCAGGCGGCGATTTTCGAGCAGGTCGACCAGCGGCACGAGCAACACGAGCCCGGCCGCGTAGCCGAGCTGCGGCAGCATCGCGACGAGGCCGGCGAGGCCCGCCGGCAGGTGCAGGTCGGCGCTGATCGGGCCTGTCAGCGGTTGCGCGGCGAACAGGTCCATCACGATCACGCCGACCGTCGCGGCGAAGAACAGCGTCATGCCCGCGCTCAGCGCGGGCGGCGCGTCGACGGGCGTGCGAACGGCGGCGGGACAGGAGTCGGCAGGGCAGTTCATCGGAAGCCTGGGGTGTGGGTCGAAGGAATTCCCATCGTAGGCGGCCGATGTTTATGCGACAATTGAAATATGTCTAACATGATTATGCGAGTTTGTTTTGAATACGCGTGATCTCCTGGCGTTCGTCGCGGTGGTCGACAGTGGGTCGATGGTCGCCGCTGCCGCGAAGCTCCATCTGACGCAGCCGGGCCTGACGCGGCGCGTGCAGAATCTCGAAACGCTGCTCGGCATGCCGCTGCTCGAACGGCAAAGCAAGCCGCTGAAGCCGACCGCCGCCGGGCGCGACGTCTACGCGCTCGCGCGCAACGTGCTGGGCGCGGTCGACGAGCTGATGGCGGCGGGCGCGCCGGACAGCGAGCCGTCGGGCGAGTTGCGCATCGGCGTCCCGCCGTTCCTGTCCGAGCTGGCGCTCGAGCGGCCGATCGACCGGCTGCGCGACGCATTCCCGCGCCTGACGCTGCGCGTGACGGCCGGCTGGTCGCCGGCGCTGATGCAGGGCATCGAGCGCGGCACGCTCGACGTCGCGGCCGTGATGGTGCCGGCGAGCGCGGTGCTGCCCGACGCTTTCACGGCGACGCTGCTCGCCACGCAGCCGACGGTGCTCGTCGCCGCGCGCGACTTCCCGCTGCCGGACGGTCCGCTGTCGCTCGACACGCTGTCGGGTTTTCCGTGGGTGCTGAGCCAGGACGGCTGTGGGATGCGTTCGGCGCTGAGCCGCGCGCTCGGCGCGGCCGGGCTGCCGTTCGACGTCGCGGTCGAGGCGTTCGGCTCGGAGCTGCAGCTGTCGCTCGTCGCGCGCGGCGCCGGAATCGGCATTGCGCCGCCGAACGCGCTGGCGCGAAGCGCGCATCGCGCTGCGCTGAGGGTGGTGGAAACGGCGGGGCTGGAGACGCGGATCAACGTGTGGATCGTGCACGGCGCGCTGCCGGGCCGGCTGGTGCGGCCCGTCGCGCTACTGCGCGACGCGCTGGGTGAGGTGCTCGACCGGGAGAACGGGAAGGGGTCAGATGCAGTGGAAACGAACTAGAGGCAGCATTCGAGGGAAAATCCTTATTTTCTCTACGGAAATGTTGCATTGCGGAAACCGATTCGCTATAGTTGCACCTGTCTCCTCCATGTCTCCTCTGATATGGATTCAGCCCGCCTCTTAGGCGGGCTTTTTTTTGCCTGCGATTTTGCCGCGGCTTTCCGTTCGTGGTCCGTCGCCGGGCTCAGAACTTGTACGTCATCCCGACGTAGCTGATGATCGGGTCGGCCTTCAGGTCCGATTTCGACTCGGAGAGCACCGAACCGTCGGCCGCCTTGATCGTCACCGTCGACGTCGTCTTCAGCGGGATGTACGTCACCGACGCGATCAGCCCGAAATGCTCGGTCATGTTGTACTGCAGGCCCGCGTTGAACACTGGCTGCCATGACGACGACGCCTTCGCCTCTACCGATGTCGTACCCGGCTTGCCCGCGCCCGCCGCGAGAATCGCGCCGAGGTTGTCCTGCGTCTGCTTGATGAAGTTCGTGTTGAGCTGCAGGTCGCTGAACCAGTTGTACGACACGCCGAGGCCGAGGAACGGCCGGAATTTCGCGGTCGCCTGCCCGAAGTAGTACTGCAGCAGCACGGCCGGGCTCCACTGCCGCACGCTCTTCACGATCGGGTTGACCGACGCGAGCCCGATGTTCTGCGTGCCGAGCGCGCCGGCCGGGCCGGGCGGCTTGATCGTGCCCTGGCCCGACACCTTGAACACCGGCGGCACGCCGGCCACCGACGTGACCGCGATGTGGTCGGTCAGGAAGTGGCTGATCGTCAGGCCGACGGTGTCGGCGCCGCTCGTGCGCAACCCGGTGCCCGGCGACGTGAACGACGGCGGCAGCCGCAGCGGCGTGTTGATCGGCGTCGGCGCGACGTTGGTCGTCATCGGCGTGCTGCTTTGCTGCGGCATCACGTGGAACCAGCCCAGCGTGACGACGTTGCTGCCGGCGCTCTGCGCGTGCGCCGCGAGCGGCGCCAGTGCGGCGGCGCCGGCCGCCGCGCAGAGAAGGGTTTTCTTCATCACGGCTTCCCTCCGCTTACTGGACGAACGCGCCGATCGTGAAATACGGCGTCGATCCCGCGTTATCGAGGAAACCGAACACGCCACCCGAGAAGATGAACTTGCCGGTCGGCGACGTGCTGCCCGAACCCGTGTGGATCGTCGTGACCGTGCCCGGCACCTTCTGCGTGTAGTCGAGGTCGAGCACTCGCGTGAGCGAGGCCTGCGACGGCTGAAACGGATCGAGCAGCGTCGCCTGGGTGTTGATCAGCGCGGTGGTCCGGTAGTTGAACTCGCTGTCGACGCCGATGTACTCGCCGTTCTGCGAGCCGGCCGCGACCGCCGTCTGCGGCGCGAGGATCGAGATGCTCGATTCGTCGTCGGCGGTGAGGCCCGGCACGCCGTTGCGGTCCGGCGTCGGGTTCGGGTTCGCGACGCCGGTGCGCACGAGGATCGGCACGAGCTGGTTGCGCAGCTTGCCGACGATCATGAAGCCCTTGCCCTGCGGCGTCGCCGACAGCGTCGGCTTCAACTGGCTCTGGTAGTTGTTCGACTGGAACGCGCCGCTGCCGTCCGCGGACTGCACGAAGTTCGTGCCCTGCTGCGTGCACGCGCCGCCGGCGAACTGGCCAGTCGTGTCGCACTTGGTCCACGAGCCGTCCGCGTTGATCGTCACCTTCGCGTCGATCGACGCGGGCGCGAAGTTCTGCGACGGCACCTCGCCGAAGCCGACATGGCTGTACGTGCCCGCGACGTTCGCGATGTTGGTCTCGATCGACGAGAAGCCGATGAACGGGTAGTACGGGAATTTCGTGTCGGGCACCGCGGCCTGGCCGAGCACGCCGCCGAACTGGATTTCCTTGCCGGGAATCGTGCCGCCGGCGACGCCGAAGCCGACGAAGATCCGCGCCGGGCGCGTCGAGTCGAGGCTCGCGCCGTTCAGGCGGAACGCGCACTGGTTCAGCTTGTTGGTCGGCAGCAGCGTTTCCTGCGTGAGCGTGCCGCTGTCGACGGTGCCCGCGCGGGTCGGCACGACGGTGCCGGTCGTTTGCGGAACCGCCGATTCGATGTAGGTGACCTGCCAGGTCATCTTGGTCGTGTCGAGCTGGACCTTGGCGAGTTCGCCGCTGCCCGCGCCGCCCGTAAACACGGTGCTGTAGTCGAGCGACGCAGGACAGAGCCGATCCTCGACGAGCGGGGGCGGGTTGTCGCTGCCGCCGCCGCAGGCGGAAAGAAGGGGGGCGGCAAGGGCCGCCGCCAGAATGAGGTTGCGCTTCATGTTGCTCCTCCAGATTTGTCTTGTGTGGCGGCCAGCTCCCTGTCGGCCGCTTCTGTTGCTTGTGCTCGTCCTGCGTGCGCCGTGCCATGCGCTTCGTCCGTCGCGCGGCGGCGGGTGTGCCGCCGCCGCGTTCCCGATCGCTACTTGCTGATCTGCGCACCCACGCCGAAGTACGGTGTCGACGAAGTCGTCGAGTTCGCCGACGTCGACGTGACGCCGCCGTTCACCGTGCCCTGCACGAGTGCCGCGTACAGCCCGCCCGTCGCGATCAACACGCCCGAAGCGGACGGGTAGGTCGCGCCGCTCGGCGGCGTCGTCTTCGCGTTCAGCAGGCCCGGCGTCGCCTGGCCGTAGTCGAGCGTGAAGCCGTCCTCCTCGGCCTGCGTGGTCGGGTTGATGAACGACGCGTTGCTGCCGCGGATCAGCGCAGCCGTGTACTTGAAGTTCGAATCCGCGCCCGCGTAGCCGCCGTCGATCGCGCCCGACGTGATTGCCGTCGCCGCGCCGAGCACCGCGATGCCCGATTCGTCGTCGACCTGCGCGTCGGTGTGCAGCGGCGGCGTGCCGAGGTTCACGTTGCCCGTGCGCACGATCACCGGCACCGTCGCGCCGTTGAGCTGGCCGATCACCATGTGCGCGGTCGCCGACTTGCCGGTCGCGCCAACGATCGGCAGTTGCGTCTGCGGCAGGATCTGCGGTGCCTTCGTGCTGTCGAAGTAGCCGCCGTTCGCGCTTGTCTTCCACGGATCGCCGGTCGTCTGGCAGCCGCCCGAACCGGTCGACGTGCACGCGCCGTTCGCATCGAACGTCTCGCTCGAGTTCGATCCTTTCGTCGCGTAGTTGCTCGACGGCACGAGATGGTAGATCAGCGCGTTGTACGTGCCCGGCAGCTTCGACAGGTCGGTCGTCGTGTTCGCGAAGCCGAGGAACGGATAGAAATCGAAGTGGCGGTTCGGTACCTGGCCGACGTTCTGCACGAGGCCCGGGATGATCGTCAGCCCGTCGTACTGGATCGTCGCGCCGGGGATGCCGCCGCCCGCGACGCCCATGCCGACGAGCAGCATCGGCGGGTTCGCCTGGTTGAAGTCGGCGGCCGTCGAATAGGTCGAGCCGTCCGGCGCGGGGCCCGAGCCCGGCGTGAGGACGAACGCGCAGCGCGTCTGCTCGGCGGTCGGCAGCGTGCCGGTCGGCGGGTGGATGACCTTGCCGGTGATCGTCGTGCCGACGCGGCTGGGCGTGACGGTGCCCGTCTTCAGCGGAATCGGCGATTCGAGCCACTTGAGCGTGTACGTCATCGCGACCGCGTCGATGTTGACGCTGACGATCTCGCCGCTACCGGCACCGCCGAGATACGTGCTCTTCACGATGTCGGCGTTGGCCGGACAAAGCGAACCGTTGACGGGCTGTGACGGCGGCGGCCCTTGCGTGCCGCAGCTCGATCCGGAACATTGGGGCGCATTGATCGGCGCGAGCGCGCCGCCGGAATCCCCTCCACCACATGCAACCAGGAAAGGGGCAATGGCAAAGGCCGTTGCCACCCCCTTCGATAAGGCGTGCGACATGCCGCTGTCTCCAATCGTTTAATTGTGCGAGCTAATGTCGCTGCCTTGATTTTTGCTGTCAATTGATGAACTCGTCTAAAAAAGGCGATTGAAACGGATGTCGTGTTTTGAATCCTTGTACGACGCGGAATTCAGTAAGAATTAAAACGCGCGAGGGGCTGGCAAAAGCTGCCGGAGTGGGGGATGTGCCACGCGCGGAAGGCTGGCGAAGAACCTTCCCGCGCACAACGGCAGCGTTTAAAGCGGCGGTATCCGGTTTATCCCTATTCGGGATTGACTGGAGAAAGAAGGGTGGAGTTAATCCGCTGGTAATCGCGCAATGGAAAGCTTGTAAATATTTGTAAATGCGCGAACAGGATTTTATTCATTGCGTGATACGGGTAAATAAAAAGCCGGCCAGCGGCCGGCTTTGCATCGCAAGAGAGGATGATCAGCGCGTGAGGCCCGCATCCTCGGCCGCACCGATGTTGAGGTTCATGCACTGGATCGCGGCGCCCGACGCACCCTTGCCGAGGTTGTCGAGGCGTGCGACCGTGACGAAGCGCTCTTCGTTGCCGAACACGAACAGGTCGACACGGTTCGTGTCGTTGTTCGCCTGCACGTCGAAGAAGCCGCTGTCGAGGTTCGCGTCCGCGTCGAACGGCGCGACGCGCACGAACGCTTCGTCCGCGTAGTACTCGGCGAACACGCGCTGCACGTCCTGCGGCGTCGCGCGCTTCGCAAGCTGTTCGGGCGTGAAGTAGGTCGTCACCGCGAGGCCCTTCAGGAACGGGCCGACGATCGGCGTGAAGATCGGCGGGTTCGCGAGGCCCGTGTGTGCAGCCATTTCCGGCAGGTGCTTGTGCGCGAGGCCGAGCGCATACGGGCGCGGACTCGCGAGCTTGCCGCCCGGTGCCGCGTTTTCGTAGTCGGCGATCATCGACTTGCCGCCGCCGCTGTAGCCGGTGATCGAGTAGCTGTGCGCGGCGAACGTCGGCGCGACGATGCCCGCATCGACGAGCGGACGCATCGCGAGCACGAAGGCCGATGCGTGGCAGCCCGGCACTGCGATGCGCTTCGACGTGCGAATCTTCTCGCGCTGCGCGCGGGTCAGTTCGGGCAGGCCGTAGGCCCAGTCGGCGTTCGTGCGGAACGCGGTGCTCGCGTCGATCAGCGTCGTGTTCGGGTTCTCGACGAGCGATGCCGATTCGCGCGACGCGACGTCCGGCAGGCACAGGAACGTGACGTCCGACGCGTTGATCAGGCGGCGGCGCTCGTCGACGTCCTTGCGCTTCGCTTCATCGATGCGCAGGATCTCGATGTCGTGGCGTGCCGACAGGTATTCGAAGATCTTGAGGCCGGTCGTGCCTTCCTGGCCGTCGACAAAAACTTTGGTGCTCATTTCGCTCTCACTGGATGAAACGGGGGCCCGCGCCCGGAGACCGCCATTTTAAGACGTCATCCGGCGCGCCTGCACCGCGCGGGGCGAAAAAAAGGCGGCCGGCGGGCCGCCTTGTGTCCCTTTGATGCCTGACGGCGCGGGCGCCGGGGCGGGCTCAGCGGTTGCCGGCAACCCAGCGGGCAGTCGCTTCGGCGATGCGCCGGCCAAATACCTTCCCGGTCTCGAGGTCGCCCGGCAGCGGGCCTTCGTCGGGTGTTGCATCCGCCGGCGACTGCGCGAGCAGGCCCGTGGAGCCGCCGAGGTAGTTGATGTCGTTGCGCGTGGCCGCCTTCGAGTTGGCCGGCATCAGGCTCGTGCCGACCCACACCATCCCATGCTGCATCGACAGGGTGACGAAATATTGAATCGTCGAGAACTTGTCGCCGTTCATCGTCGCGGAGTTCGTGAAGCCCGCGGCGATCTTGTCCTTCCACTTCTGCGTGAACCACGCTTTCGACGTCGCGTCGGCAAACTGCTTGAACTGTGCCGACGGGCCGCCCATGTAGGTTGGCGCGCCGAAGACGATCGCGTCGGCCGCGTCGAGGGCGGCCCAGCCCGCGTCGTCGAGGTCGCCGACGGCGATCAGGCGTACGGTCGCGCCGGCGTCCTGAGCGCCCGCGTGAACGGCCTCGGCCAGTTTCTGCGTGTGACCGTAGCCGCTGTGATAGACGATGACGATGTTCGACATGAAGCGTTCTCCGGAAAGGGACGGGAACGGCGGCCGCAGCGGCCTGCCGGGTCACGCGTCGCCGGCGGGCGGCGCGACGGATGCGCGGCGAGTGATGCCGCGACCGGTGACGACGAGTCTAGCAAGCCGAAATGACGGGAAAACGCGCGCATGCGGCGCACCGAAATTCGCGGCGGCCGGCAATCGCGACATGGCGGCGCGTGGCGCCCGTTACCGTGGTCACTGCCCGTAGTTGACCGTGAATTGAGCGTTGCCGATCGCGAGCGTGCCGATCTCGTGCTCGAACATCGGCGCGGGGCGGCCCTGTGCGATGCGCAGGTCGCTGCCCTTCAGCGCGTAGACGGTGATCACGTAACGGTGCGGCTTGCCGGGCGGCGGGCACGGGCCGCCGTAACCGTCGATCCCGAAGTCGTTGCGCGCCTCGATCGCGCCGATGCGTCGCAGGAAGCCGGACGCGCTCGCGTCGGCGGGCAGGCTCGTGACCGTGGCCGGGATGCCCGCCACCGCCCAGTGCCACCAGCCGCGCCCGGGCGCGTCGGGATCGAAGATCGTGACCGCGTAGCTGCGCGTGCCGGGCGGCGGGTTGTGCCACGCGAGTTGCGGCGAGCGGTTCGCGCCCTTGCAGTCGCCGCGGTCGAACACGTTCGCGGCGCGGACGTGCCCGCCGGGCGTCAGGTCGTCGCTCGACACGGTGAACGGGCCTTCCGCATGGGCGGGCGGCGCCGCGAAGACGGCGCTGCAAAGGAGGAGGGCGAGAAACGGAGACGGGCGACCCGATGGCGCAGGCGGAGTGATCCGGCGATCCACACGCATATGGCGCTTCTCCCGTCACGTGGGCCGGACTGATGCTCCCGGCGTTGTTGGCGTTGTGCGTTGCCCGCGTAGCTGATGGCGGCGATGGATCAAGTCTAGCATTAGGGTTCGATGAGCGACGCACACCGGGGCCGGCGATTGAGATCGGTCATTGCGTGAAGCGACGGACGAAAAAAAACCGCCTGCGATGAAGCAGGCGGCTTTTTCAGCCAGGGCGCCGGCATGCATGCCGGCGCGGCGTCTCACTCCTGGGCGCCCGTCGCGCCGCCGTGCGCGGCCGACCACTCGGCCGGCGCGTGCAGGAACTTCTCGACTTCGTCGAGCGTCTTCGTTTCGAAGTAGCCCGATGCCTTCGCGACGCGCAGCACGTCCCACCACGTCGCCAGCGCGTGCAGGTCGACGTCGATGTCCTTCAGGACCGACACGCTTTCCTTGAAGATGTCGTAGTGGAACAGCACGAAGCAATGGTTCACCGTCGCGCCCGCGGTGCGCAGCGCGTTGACGAAGTTGATCTTGCTGCGGCTGTCGGTCGTCAGGTCTTCCACCAGCAGCACGCGCGAGCCTTCTTCCAGATGGCCTTCGATCTGCGCGTTGCGGCCGAAACCCTTCGGCTTCTTGCGCACGTACTGCATCGGCACCATCATCCGGTCCGCGATCCATGCCGCGAACGGGATGCCGGCCGTCTCGCCGCCCGCCACCGCGTCGATCTGCTCGAAGCCGATGTCGCGCGTGATCGTCGTTTCCGCCATTTCCATCAGTGCACGGCGCACGCGCGGATACGAGATCAGCTTGCGGCAGTCGATATAGACGGGGCTTGCCCAGCCGGACGTGAAGATGAACGGTTTTTCGGCGTTGAAGTGCACCGCCTGCACTTCGAGCAGGATTTTGGCGGTCGTATCCGAGATCGACTGACGATCGTAGCCTGTCATGGGCATTCCTTGGGTGTTGAGCGAGGAGCGGGCGCGGGCCCGGTGGCGCAGCAAGGGGAACCTGCCCAGGGGGCCGGGGCGCGATCGGAGGGCCAATCGCATCGCTGCGCGCGTAGCCCGCTATTTTACCCGATTCAGGCTGGTTTTCGGCGGAATTCGCGCAGGTTCGCGGTGCGGCTCACCACTGGCGAAACAAACGGGGACCGACCGCGGCGCCCCGATGCCGGGGATGCGGCGCTGCACCAACATGTGTCATGCGCGGGGTGTACACTAGGCGACCCTTAGAAATCGTTCAGTACTTTGTACTTTCCTCTTGCCACCCGCCAAGGTTCGATGGCGCGCCGACCCGGCGCGTCGCGTGCCGTCTCTCAGTCGACCATCCCCTCGATTCAAGCAGACGCGGCCGAAGGTGCTGTGTACTGAACCGTCAAAATTTCGCATGTCTCTCGCAGGTCAATCATGGACGAACAACTGAAGCAGGCCGCTCTCGCTTATCACCTGAACCCGAAACCCGGCAAGATTTCGGTCACCCCGACCAAGCCGCTGTCGAACCAGCTCGATCTGTCGCTCGCGTATTCGCCGGGCGTCGCCGCGGCGTGCGAGGCGATCCACGCCGATCCGCTCGACGCGCAGAAGTACACGTCGCGCGGCAACCTCGTCGGCGTCATCACGAACGGCACGGCCGTGCTCGGCCTCGGCAACATCGGCCCGCTCGCCGCGAAGCCGGTGATGGAAGGCAAGGGCTGCCTCTTCAAGAAATTCGCGGGCATCGACGTGTTCGACATCGAACTGTCGGAGTCCGACCCCGACAAGCTCGTCGAGGCGATCGCGATGCTCGAGCCGACGCTCGGCGGCATCAACCTTGAGGACATCAAGGCGCCGGAATGCTTCTACATCGAGCAGAAGCTGCGCGAGCGCATGAAGATCCCCGTTTTCCACGATGACCAGCACGGCACCGCGATCATCGCGTCGGCCGCGATCCTGAACGGCCTGAAGGTCGTCGGCAAGAAGCTGTCCGAAGTGAAGCTCGTGTGCTCGGGCGCCGGCGCCGCGGCCATCGCGTGCCTGGACCTGCTGGTGAACCTCGGCCTGACGAAGTCGAACATCCTCGTTGCCGATTCGAAGGGCGTGATCTACGAAGGGCGCGGCAATCTCGATCCGTCGAAGCAGCGTTATGCGGCGACCACCGACGCGCGCACGCTCGCCGATGCGATCGTCGGCGCGGACGTGTTCCTCGGCTGCTCGAGCGCGGGCGTGCTGAAGCAGGACATGGTCAAGACGATGGGCGACCGGCCGCTGATCCTGGCGCTCGCGAACCCGGAACCGGAAATCCGCCCGGAAGACGCGAAGGCCGTGCGCCCGGACGCGATCGTCGCGACCGGCCGTTCGGACTACCCGAACCAGGTCAACAACGTGCTGTGCTTCCCGTTCATCTTCCGCGGCGCGCTCGACGTCGGCGCGACGACGATCACGGAAGAAATGAAGCTCGCGTGCGTGCGCGCGATCGCCGAGCTGGCCCAGGAAACCGACCAGAGCGAGGAAGTCGCGAAGGCGTATGAAGGCCACTCGCTCGAGTTCGGGCCGGACTACCTGATTCCGAAGCCGTTCGACCCGCGCCTGATCATCAAGATCGCGCCGGCCGTCGCACAGGCCGCGATGGATTCGGGCGTCGCGACGCGTCCGATCCAGGACATGGACGCATACCGCGAGCAACTCGGCGCGACCGTCTACCGCACCGGCATGGTGATGCGCCCGGTGTTCGCGACCGCGAAGAAGAAGCAGGCACGTATCGTGTTCGCCGAGGGCGAGGACGAGCGCGTGCTGCGCGCCGCGCAGTTCGTGCTGCAGGAAAAGATCGCGCTGCCGATCATCGTCGGCCGTCCGTCGGTCGTCGAGATGCGCCTCGCGAAGATCGGCTCGAAGCTGAAGGCCGGTGTCGATTTCGAGATCGTCAATCCGGAAGACGACACGCGCTATCACCGCTACTGGCAGGCGTACCACGACATCGCTGCGCGCGACGGCGTGACGCCGGAAGTCGCGAAGGCCGCGATGCGCAAGTTCAACACGCTGATCGGCGCGATGCTCGTGCACCTGGGCGACGCGGACGGGATGATCTGCGGGATGATCGACACGTTCCACAGCCACCTGAAGTTCATCGAGCAGGTGCTGGGCCGCGCGAAGGGCGCCGAGCACTTCGCCGCGATGAACCTGCTGATGCTGCCGGGCCGCAACCTGTTCCTGTGCGACACGTACGTGAACGAGCAGCCGAGCGCCGAACAGCTCGCCGACATGACGATCCAGGCCGCGGCCGAGATCGAGCGCTTCGGCATCGCGCCGAAGGCCGCGCTGCTGTCGAACTCGAACTTCGGCAGCGCGCCGTCGGCGTCGTCGCGCCGCATGGCCGAGGCTCGCAAGCTGATCGTCGAACGTGCGCCGAACCTGGAAGTCGACGGCGAAATGCACGGCGACGCGGCGCTGTCGGAAGTGATCCGCAAGCAGGCATTCCCGGGCACGACGCTGTCAGGCGAGGCGAACCTGCTGATCATGCCGAACGTCGAAGCCGCGAACATCGCGTACAACCTGCTGAAGATGGTCGGCGGCGAAGGCGTGACGGTCGGCCCGTTCCTGCTCGGCGCCGCGCAGCCGGTCCACATCCTGACGCCGGCCGCGACCGTGCGCCGGATCATCAACATGACGGCCGTTGCCGCCGCGAACGTGAACACGAAGTAAGTTCGCGCCCGCGTGTGCCGCGCTTCAGGCGCGGCGCAATGAAAAACGCCACGGAACCTGCGTTCCGTGGCGTTTTTTTATCGTGATCCGCTGCCGGCGCGGGCAGGTGTCCGAACCGCGAACGCCCGCCGCGCGCCGTTACGCGACCTGCTGGTGGGACTGGCCGCCGGCCGGCGAACGCCACTTCGCGAGCAGCGTGTTCCACTTCTGGCGTACCGCGCGCAGGTTGTTCTCCTTCACGTGGCCGTAGCCGCGGATGCCGTCCGGCAGCGCCGCGAGCTCGAGTGCGAGCGGGCGGTTGGCCGTGTTCAGCCTGCCAAGCACTTCGCCGATCAGCGCTTCGTACTCGCCGATCAGCGCGCGCTCGGTGCGGCGTTCCTCGGTACGACCGAACGGGTCGAGCCCCGTGCCGCGCAGGAACTTCGCCTTCGCGAGCAGCCGGAACGCCGACATCATCCACGGGCCGTACGCCTTCTTCACGAGATGGCCGTGCGCGTCCGTCTTCGCGAACAGCGGCGGCGCGAGGTGGAATTTCAGCTTCCAGTCGCCTTCGAACTGCGCGGACAGGCGCGCGAGGAACGCGGGGTCGGACTGCAGCCGCGCGACCTCGTATTCGTCCTTGTAGGCCATCAGCTTGAACAGGTTGCGCGCGACCGCTTCGGTCAGTTGCTCCTGCACCGTATCGCCGTCCGCCAGCGCTCGCTCGGCCGCGCGCACCTTGTCGACGAACGCCGCATAACGCGATGCGTACGCGGCGTTCTGGTACGCGGTGAGGAATTCCACGCGCTTCGCGATCAGCGCGTCGACCGCCTTCTTCGTGTGCAGCGCGATCACGGTGGCGCCTTGCGCGGGGCGCGCATCGCCGGCCGCGGCCTGCTTCACGCTTGCCGGGTCGTACGCGGCGCGCCGGCCCCAGTCGAATGCCGCGCGGTTCTTCTCGACCGACACGGCGTTCAGTTCGATCGCACGTTCGAGCGATGCGAGCGTGAGCGGCAGCCAGCCCTTCTGCCACGCGTAGCCGAGCACGAACGGGTTCGTGTAGATCGCGTCGCCGAGCAGCGCGACCGCGAAGCGGTTCGCGTCGATGAAATCGACCGCTTCACCCGCCGCCGCGCGGATGTCGTTCTCCGCGGACAGGCCGGGGAACGCCCAGTTCGGGTTCTTGATGAACTCGGCGGTCGGCGTCTGCGCGCTGTTGACGACCACGCGCGTCGTGTCGTGCCGCATCCGCGACGTGCACTCGTCGCCGGCCGTGACGATCGCATCGCAGCCGATCACGAGGTCGGCTTCGCCCATCGCGATCCGCGTCGCGTGGATATCGGTCGGCGCGTGCGAGATCTGCACGTGGCTCATCACGGCGCCGCCCTTCTGCGCGAGGCCCGTGACGTCGAGCACGGTCACGCCCTTGTTCTCGAGGTGCGCGGCCATCCCGAGCAGCGCGCCGATCGTGACGACGCCCGTACCGCCGACGCCCGTGACGAGCACGCCGTACGCGCGATCGATGTCCGGCAGCGTCGGTTCCGGGATCGGCGGCAGCGCAGCGCCGTCGACCGAAACCGCCTTCGGCTTCTTCAACTGGCCGCCCTCGACCGTGACGAAGCTCGGGCAGAAGCCCTTCACGCACGAGAAGTCCTTGTTGCAGCTCGACTGGTTGATCTGGCGCTTCGTGCCGAACTCGGTTTCCAGCGGCTCGACCGACAGGCAGTTCGACTGCACCGAGCAGTCGCCGCAGCCTTCGCACACCGCTTCGTTGATCACGACGCGCTTGGCCGGGTCCGGATAGGTGCCGCGTTTGCGGCGGCGGCGCTTCTCGGTTGCGCAGGTCTGGTCGTAGATCAGGATCGTCGTGCCGGCGATCTCGCGCAGCTCGCGCTGCACGTCGTCGAGCTGGTCGCGGTGATGGATCGTGACGCCCGGCGCGAGCAGCGCCTTCTGGCCGTCGTACTTCTCCGGCTCGTCGGTGACGATCACGATCTTCTTCGCGCCTTCGGACGCGAGCTGGTGCGTGATCTGCGGCACCGTCAGCACGCCGTCGACCGGCTGGCCGCCCGTCATCGCGACCGCGTCGTTGTAGAGGATCTTGTAGGTGATGTTCGCCTTCGACGAGATCGCCGCGCGCACCGCCAGCAGGCCCGAGTGGAAATAGGTGCCGTCGCCGAGGTTGGCGAACACGTGCTTCTCGTCCGTGAACGGCGCCTGGCCGATCCACGGCACGCCTTCGCCGCCCATCTGGCTGAAGGTGCTTGTGCTGCGGTCCATCCACACGGTCATGTAGTGGCAGCCGATGCCGGCGATCGCGCGCGAGCCTTCCGGCACGTTGGTCGACGTGTTGTGCGGGCAGCCCGAGCAGAACCACGGCTTGCGCTCGGTCTGCACGTGCGGCTTCGCGAGCGCCATTTCCTTCGCGTTGATCACCGCGAGCCGCGCGGCGATGCGCGCGCGTACGTCGGACGGCAGCTCGAACTTCTCGAGGCGCGTCGCGATCGCCTTCGCGATGATCGCGGGCGACAGTTCGTAGTGCGCGGGCAGCAGCCAGTTGCCCATCGGCACCGACCATTCGCCGCCGGCGCCGTCCTTCTCGTCGAACTTGCCGAACACGCGCGGCCGTTGCGCGTCCGGCCAGTTGTACAACTCTTCCTTGATCGCGTATTCGAGGATCTGGCGCTTTTCCTCGACCACCAGGATTTCGTCGAGGCCGCGCGCGAATGCCTGCGCGCCCTGCGCTTCGAGCGGCCATACGCAGCCGACCTTGTAGAGCCGGATGCCGATCCGCGCGCAGGTTTCGTCGTCGAGGCCGAGGTCGGTCAGCGCCTGGCGCACGTCGAGGTACGCCTTGCCGCCGGTCATGATCCCGAAGCGCGCGCTCGGCGAGTCGATCTCGATCCGGTCGAGCTTGTTCGCGCGCACATAGGCGAGCGCCGCGTACCACTTGTAGTCGAGCAGCCGCGCTTCCTGCACGAGCGGCGGGTCGGGCCAGCGGATGTTCAGGCCGCCGTCCGGCATGATGAAGTCGGTCGGCAGCACGATCTCGGTGCGATGCGGGTCGATGTCGACCGACGCCGACGATTCGACCACGTCCGTCACGCACTTGAGCGCGACCCACAGGCCCGAGTAGCGGCTCATCGCCCAGCCGTGCAGGCCGAAATCGAGATATTCCTGCACGTTGGACGGGAACAGCACGGGCAGCCCGCAGGCCTTGAAGATGTGCTCGGACTGGTGCGCGAGCGTCGACGATTTCGCTGCGTGGTCGTCGCCGGCGAGCACCAGCACGCCGCCGTGCTGCGACGAGCCGGCCGAGTTCGCGTGCTTGAAGACGTCGCCGGTGCGGTCGACGCCCGGGCCCTTGCCGTACCACATGCCGAACACGCCGTCGTGCTTCGCGCCGGGGTACAGGTTCACCTGCTGCGAGCCCCACACGGCGGTGGCGGCGAGATCTTCGTTGATGCCGGGCTGGAACACGATCTGGTGGGCCGCCAGATACTGCTTGGCCTTCCAGAGCGACAGATCGAGGCCGCCGAGCGGCGAGCCGCGATAGCCGGAGATGAAGCCGGCCGTATTGAGACCGGCGGCGCGGTCGCGTTCCTGCTGGAGCATCGGCAGGCGCACGAGGGCCTGAATGCCGCTCATGTACGCGCGACCGCGTTCCAGTGTGTATTTGTCATCAAGCGTGACGGACTTCAGCGCGGCTTCTAGCGACGCGCGTTGGCCTGCGTCTAGCGGGGCATTCATTAACAGTCTCCTCCACCCAGTTTGGGATCACCAAAACTCGACTGCTCCGGCGTCTTGTGGACACGTCGGCAGTGGCCGGCATATTGGCCGGTTTTAAGCGATGGTAGCACTGGGGCAAACCCGCCGCCCATCGGCCGGAATGCGGCGGCGCACCAGGAAAAAAGGGCGTGATGATGCGTTACATCATGTAAATGCATGTAAAGCCGGCGCCATCTGCGGGCAAATGCCGTTAATCTTGTCGGCCTGCCGGAGGTGCCCGGCCGCGTTGGTTCGTTTCGACGCACTCGGGGAGGCGCCGGCAGTTTTACAGGAGGTGCAATGAACACACGTCATATCCAGAGTTTCCTGATCGTGTCCGCCGCGTTTTTCGCGATGACCGGCCCGGTGCGCGCGCAAGGCGCGAGCGCACTGGCGGCAGCCGGCGCGCAGATGCGTCAGATCGTGCCGGCCCAGGATGCCGTCGCGCAGCCGGCGGCCGAGCGCGTCGTCGAGTCGAAGGCGAACGCGCGTTGATCCGGTCGCGCGGCCTGCGGGCCGTGCCGGAATGCAAAAAGGGCGGGAATCCTCGGATTCCCGCCCTTTTTCTTTGTGCCGCCGGATCGTGCGGTCGGCCAGGTTGCCCCGGGCCGCCGCGCGCCGGACGCGTCAGGCCTTGTCCTGCACCACGCCGCGGCGGATCTGGTCGAGCTCGATCGATTCGAACAGCGCCTTGAAGTTGCCTTCGCCGAAGCCCTGGTTGCCCTTGCGCTGGATGATCTCGAAGAAGATCGGCCCGATCTGGTTCTCGGTGAAGATCTGCAGCAGCAGGTCGTCGCGCGCGCCGTCGATCAGGATCTTGCGCTTCTTCAGTTCGTCCAGCGATTCGCCGTGGTTCGGCACGCGGCGGTCGACCAGCTCGTAATACGTGTCGATCGTGTCGAGCAGCTTCACTTCCTTGCCGCGCAGACCGTCGACCGCGCCGTAGATGTCGTTCGTGCCGAGCGCGATATGCTGGATGCCTTCGCCGTGGTACGCGTCGAGGTATTCCTGGATCTGGCCGGCCGTGTCCGAGCCTTCCTCGTTGATCGGGATGCGGATCTTGCCGCACGGC
Organism: Burkholderia sp. BKH01; assembly: GCF_025685725.1. Classification (NCBI taxonomy): domain Bacteria; kingdom Pseudomonadati; phylum Pseudomonadota; class Betaproteobacteria; order Burkholderiales; family Burkholderiaceae; genus Burkholderia; species Burkholderia sp. BKH01. Next base: position 62,595 of record NZ_JAOTQT010000034.1, read on the forward strand.
GACGTCATCGCCTTCGACTTCACGCCCGTCACCTTGCCTTCGATGTCGAAGTAGCGCACTTCGCGGAAGTTGAACAGGCGTTCGTAGAACTCGGCCCATTCCTGCATGCGGCCGCGATGCACGTTGTGCGTCAGGTGGTCGATGTAGGTGAGGCCGTGACCGACCGGGTTCGGGTTCGCGCCGGCGATCGGCTCGAAATCGACGTCATAGATGCTGATGTCGCCGATCGCGCCCGGTTGCGCGCCGTTCTTGCCGCGCCAGCGATCGACGAAGTAGATCAGCGAATCGCCGATGCCCTTGATCGCCGGGATGTTCAGCTCCATCGGGCCCGTCTTGTTGTCGAAACCCCATGCGCCGAGTTCGAGCGCGTGCTTGTATGCCTTCGCGGCGTCCTGCACGCGAAACGCGATCGCGCAGATCGACGGGCCGTGCAGGCGCGCGAAGCGTTGCGCGAACGAATCGGGTTCGGCGTTGATGATGAAGTTGATGTCGCCCTGGCGATAGACCGTCACGTCCTTGTGGCGGTGGCGCGCGATCGCGGTGAAACCCATCCGTTCGAACAGTTGTCCGAGCGCTTTCGGGTCCGGCGCCGTGTATTCGATGAATTCGAAGCCGTCGGTGCCGACGGGGTTGTCCCAGTTGGGGATCTGCATGTCGTGTCTCCTGTGCGGGGCGATCGGCCGGAGCGACGTGCGCGTGTCCGGCCCGGTTCGATGTCAAAGGCGGCGCACGCGTCGGCGTGCGCAACGAATCGGTACGTGCGACAAAGTGTAGCGGGCGGCCGCGAGCGGAAACTTGCGAACTTAATCGTCCGTGCCTACGATGACGCAATTTCCAGTCCCTAAACAATCATTGGAGGGCAGAAGATGGCGCAAGCCGAATTGGATGCCATCGACCGGCGGATTCTCGCGATTCTTCAGGAGAACGGGCGCCTGTCGAACCAGGAGATCGCCGAGCGCGTGAACCTGTCGCCGAGCCCGTGCCTGCGACGGATCCGGCGGCTCGAGGAGATCGGCGTGATCACCGGCTATGTCGCGCTGCTGGATCCGCAGAAGCTCGGGCTCGACCTGCTTGCGTACGTGAGCGTGCGGCTCGAGAAGCGCGGTGGCTTGGCGCCGGTGCGGTCCGACGAGACGTCGGCGCGCGCGGGCGCGACCCACGCGGAGCTGTTTCGCGCGGCCGTGCAGACGTGGCCGGAAGTGGTCGCGTGCCACGCGATGACGGGAGACATGGATTACCTGCTGCGCGTGCAGGTCGAGGACATGGCGCATTTCTCGCGCTTCGTGCAGGAGCACTTGCTGCATCACCCGTCGGTCATCGACGTGAAGACGAGCTTTTCGCTCGAATGCTTCAAGGAGACGACGGCGTTGCCGATTCGTTCGGTACGCTAGCGCGCGCCGATGGCGGAGGAAGGGGAAAAGGGGGCCGGGCACGCCGCAGCAGCGCGCCCGGTCGGCCGACGTTACGCCGTCAGCGCGTCGGGCATCAGCGCTTCGATGAACTTCGAAGTGCGGTGCGCCTGGCGCTTCAGCGCGTAGTCGAACACCGCGGCCTGTTCCTGCAGCATCTCGGCGATGATCGTCGAGTGGTCGGCCGGCGGCAGCGACAGGTACGCATCGGCTTCGCCGTACGCGTACTCGATCCGCATCCCGGATTTCTTCGCGATGTGCATCATCGTCGCGTTACGCGACAGGCAGTGCATATACAGCATCGTCACGTGCGTGTTGCGGCTGCGGATCGCCGCGCGCTCGAACAGCTTCGAGCCGACGCCGCGGCCGCGTGCGCTTTCGAGCACCGACACGCCGAATTCGGCCGTGCGCTTGTCGCCCTCGGCCGGCAGGTAGGCCAGGTGGCCGACGCCGATCAGTGCGAGTTCGTGGTCGAACACGCCGAACACGGTGTCGCGACCGAAGTCGATCGTCCGAACATAGTTCTCGATCACGTGGTCGGGCACCATCTGGCCGAAGCGCAGCAGGCGGTCCTCTTCGTCGAGCGAGAGAAAGTGGGTGAGCATCTGCTCACGGTCTTTGGAAGCCAGTTCCCTGACGAGAACCGGCGCACTACCGGCGGTGCCGACGACATCGGCATTGCCGTTCAATTGCGTGTTCATCGTGGGTTCCTCAATGTGTGACCGTACAGCGGATTGTGCAACGCAACAGCATTTTACCCGACCGTCGGCCCCAGGATTGGGGAAAACCCGTATTTAACCTTATTTATGCTGGAGGATGAATTCTAAATCCGCTTAGTTAATTACGTATCTATTTGATTTTTAATGGATTTAAAATTCATCATATGAAACGCGCGGCGAGCGGCCGCAGTGTGCCCGTCGCGCAACGCTTGCTGCTGTGCGGCAATCAGGGCGCCGTCGACAGTCCGCGTTCGATCAGGTCGATCACCTGCTCGGCGAAGTCGCGATAGCCGAGACGGCCGCCCGGCTTCAGCCACGTGAACGTCCAGTTGATCATCCCGAACACCATCATCGTCACGGACGTCTGGTTTTCCTTCGAGATGCGATCCGGGTACGCGCGGGCGAGCTGCCGCGTGAACGCGGCGACGATATCGCGCTGGCGGTCGAGCACGATCTCGCGCTGCGCGTCCTCGAGATACTTCACGTCGTTGAGCAGCGCGACATGACGGCTGTGCGACGTCTCGTATTCGGCGAGAAATGCGCGCACGAGCTCCGCGAACGCGTCGCGCTCGCTGAGGCCGCGCCGCTGGCTCGCCCCTTCGACCTCGGCGATGATCAGCATCAGCCGCTTCGTGTAGCGGTCGAGCAGGTCGAACAGGATCGCTTCCTTGCTCTCGTAATAGTGATAGAGGCGTGCCTTCGACGTGCCGCTCGCGGTCGCGAGATCGGACATCGACGTGCTCGGGTAGCTCGTCTGCGCGAATTTCCCGGCGGCGAGATCGAGGATCTGTTCGCGCTGGGATTCGTGGTCGGGCGCTCGGGTACGGGCCATGGTCGAATGCGGAAGATTAGCGGTGCGTGGTGGCCGCGCGGGCCGCGCGCACCTGCGTGGAAGAGAGGGCGGCGGGCGCGTCGTCCTGCAGCTCGAGCCGGCCGGCCGCCGCGAGTTCGCGGCAGCGCCACCAGGCGATCGAGTCGCTGACGAACAGGCTGCCGCGGTCGGCGTCGGCCATGATGCTGCCGACGAGGCGCCGTGCGGGCAGCCAGTCGGTTTCCGCGCGCGCGACGATCAGCGCGTCGAGATCGGCGTAGTAGCCGCTCTTGATCGTGTTACTGACCCAATAGCGAAGTTCGGCGTTCAGGTGCTTCGCTTCCTGCCATTCGAGCGCGAGGCGGCCGATCCGCAGCACCGAGATCGGCGCGGCCACCGGCCGTTTCCGCGCCAGTTCCGCGGGCGAGAACATCCCGGTCGAGCACGCCTGGTCGGTGCGCGACAGCGATGTGCGCCGTGCCGTGTCGAGGTCGGCGGCCGACAGCCGCACCTCGTTCAGCCGCTGCGGGACGTTGCGCAGGTGGTAGGCGACGCGACGCAGCAGCAGCTTGTCGCCGACGCTCGGCGCGTGCCACACGACCACCTGGCCCGTATCCATCGCGAGCTGGTCGAGGCGTGCGAACTCGTCGTCGATTTCCGCGTTCCAGTCGGCAATCTGGTCGCCGAGCACGCGCTCCCAGAAGGCGGCGCGCGTGTCGGGCGTCTCGTCGGCGCCCTTCAGCGGCCCGACGCCGAGATCGTCGAGCAATCCGACGACGCGCTCGTCGCGTCCGGCTTGCGCGAGTGCCTCGCTCAGCGACGCGGCGGCGGTGCCGCCCTGAATCACATGAATGGTACTCATCGGCCTGTCGTCAACAAAAGAAAGCCGCCGGCCGGGTGAACGTTGCGATGTCCACCCGGCCGGCGGCCCCTAGTGTAAGCGAGATGTGTGACGGCGAGAAACCGTCCGGCGCCGCGACGCGATGTCGCTCAACGCTCGTCGAAGCTCACGACGACCTTGTCGCTGATCGGATGGCACTGGCACGTGAGCACGAAACCGTCCTTCACTTCATGCTCCTCGAGCGTGTAGTTCTTCTCCATCCGCACTTCGCCCTCGATCACTTTCGCGCGGCACGTGCAGCACACGCCGCCCTTGCACGCGTACGGCAGCGCGAGCCCCGCGCGCAGGCCGACATCGAGCAGGCTCACGCCTTCGTACGGCAGGCGCAGCTTGCGCTTCTTGCCGTCGAGCACGATTTCCAGGTCGGCGGCCGGCGTCTGGTCGGTGATCTCGACGACCGGCGCGCCGGCCTGCGGCAGCGGCGTGCCGAAGCGCTCGACATGCACCTTCGCCTGCGGCACGCCGGCCGCCTTCAGCGCGGCTTCGGCCGCATCCATCATCGGCGCGGGGCCGCAGATGAACGCCTCGTCGATCGCGTCGGCCGGCATCAGCGTAGCGAGGAATTCCGCGCATTTGGCCTGGTCGAGCACGCCGTTGAACAGCTCGACGTCCTGTTGGTCGTCCGACAACACGTGATAGAGGACGAAGCGGTTCATGTAGCGGTTCTTCAGGTCCTCGAGCTCCTCCGCGAACATGATCGCGTCGACGCTGCGGTTGCCGTAGATCAGCGTGAACGTGCTGCGCGGCTCGACTTCGAGCGTCGTCTTCACGATCGCGAGCACGGGCGTGATCCCCGAGCCGCCGGAAAACGCGACGTACTGCTTGCCGTGGTCGGCGTTCAGGTGCGTGAAGAAACGGCCGTCCGGCGTCATCACGTCGATCGTGTGGCCCGGCTTCAGCGTATCGAACGCGAAATTCGAGAAGCGGCCACCGCGCACGCGCTTGATGCCGATGCGCAGTTCGCCGTCGCGGTCGTAGTCCGTCGTGCCGACGCAGATCGAATACGAGCGGCGCGTCTCCTCGCCGTCGATGTGGGTCTTCAGCGTGACGAACTGGCCCTGCGTGAAGCGGTAAGCATCGCGCAGCTCGGGCGGCACGTCGAACGAGACGGTGACGGCGTCGGCGGTCTCGGGCCGCACGTCGCGGATACGCAGCGGATGAAATTGCGGGGTCGTCGACCCCCGCCGGGTCGCCCCAAGGGGGGCGACCGCCCCCTCGGGGGGCAGCGAACGAAGAGAGCGTGGGGGCTGTTTCATTTCAGTAGGGTTTGAAGTAGTCGAAAGGTTCGCGGCAGTCGACGCAGCGATACAGCGCCTTGCAGGCCGTGGACGCGAATTGCGCGAGACGCTCGGTGCGGGCGGAGCCGCAGCGCGGGCAGGCCGGCGCCGCGACCGGTCGCGGCACGAAGCGCACGACGTTTTCCCGCGGCGCGGCGCTGCCGCACTGGCCGACCGGCGGCGCGATTCCGTACGCGCGCAGCTTGTCGCGCGCTTCCTGCGTGATCCAGTCGGTCGTCCACGCGGGCGCGAGCACCGTCTCGATCCGGTGCGGCGGGAGGCCGGCCGCCTGCAGTGCGGCGGCGACATCCTCGGCGATCTGCGACATGGCCGGGCAGCCCGAGTAGGTGGGCGTAATCACGACTTCGAGCAGGCCGTCGTCCGCGCGGCGGACGTCGCGCAGGATGCCGAGCTCGCGGATCGACACGACCGGAATCTCGGGGTCGGGCACGGCTTCGAGCACGTCCCATGCGCGGGCGAGCAGCGGATCGTCGTGACGCGCGGCGGGTGCGGCGTCGGCGGGTGCGGCGGTCTGGACGGACATCGTCGGGCTCCGTGGCGTTGGCCGGTTACCAGGTCGCGCCGGGGTGCTGGCGCGCGAGGCTCTGCATTTCCGCGAGCAGGTAGCCCATGTGCTCCGAGTGTTCGCCCTGCTTGCCGGTCGTCACATGCATCACGGGCGCCGGCAGCGTGAGCGTTGCTTCGGCGAGCGCATCGTCCACCTCCGCGCGCCATGCGGCTTCGATCGCGGCCGGCGCCGGGCCGATGCCCGGTGCGGAGATTGCGTCGTCGATCGCATCGGCTGCGAAGAATTCGCGCGTGTACGGGGTCAGGTAGTCGAGCGCGTCCTGCGCGCGACGGTGCGATTCGTCGGTGCCGTCGCCGAGGCGAACCAGCCACTCGCGTGCGTGCTGCACGTGATAGCGGGTTTCCTTCACCGATTTCGCGGCGATCGCGGCGAGCTGCGTGTCGGTCGACGTTTCCAGCGCGGTCCACACGTGCAGCATCAGCGCTGCATAGAGGAAGTTGCGCACGATCGTCACCGCGTAGTCCTTGTCGGCGTGCGCGGTGCCGGAGACCGGGCCGTAGTGCGGCAGCTCGGCGAGCGTGAAGTTCGCGAACTCGCGCTCGGTACGGAAGTACGCGTAGTCGTCCTCGGTCTTCGTCGCGCCGGTGAGCTGGCGCTCGAGTTCGGCCGCGTGCGTATACAGCATGCGCGCCTGGCCGATGAGGTCGAGGCTCATGTTGGTGAGCGCGATATCTTCCTCGAGGATCGGGCCGTGGCCGCACCATTCGGCATTGCGCTGACCGAGGATCAGCGCGTTGTCCGCGAGGCGCAGCACGTAGGAGAGGTGTTCGGGCGTGATCGTCATGGCGCGGGCGTTACATGTGGTTGACTTCGTCGGGCAGCGTGTAGAACGTCGGGTGACGGTAGATCTTGTCGCCCGCCGGCTCGAACAGTTCGGCCTTCTCGTTCGGATCCGATGCGGTGATCGCCGACGACGGCACCACCCAGATGCTCACGCCTTCCTGGCGGCGCGTGTAGACGTCGCGCGCCATGCGCAGCGCCATCGACGCGTCGGCCGCGTGCAGGCTGCCGCAATGCTTGTGGTCGAGGCCCTGCTTGCTGCGCACGAACACTTCCCAAATCGGCCATTCCTTGTTCATCACTTTCTCCTGATTCCTGAATTCGATGGTGCCGCTCAGGCGGCGTGCTGTTCGGCGCGGGCGCGGCGCTTCGCTTCGTGCGCGAGCGCGGCTTCGCGCACCCATGCGCCGTCCTCGTGCGCTTTCACGCGGGTCGCGAGGCGTTCCTTGTTGCACGGGCCGTCGCCGTTGACCACGCGCCAGAATTCGTCCCAGTCGATCGTGCCGTAGTCATGGTGGCCGCGTGCGTCGTTCCATTTCAGGTCGGGATCGGGCAGCGTCACGCCGAGCACCTTCGCCTGGTCGACCGTCGCGTCGACGAACTTCTGCCGCAGGTCGTCGTTCGAGATCCGCTTGATGCCCCATTTCGCGGACTGGCTGCTGTGAACCGAATCGGCGTCGCTCGGGCCGAACATCATCAGCACCGGCCACCACCAGCGGTTCACGGCCTGCTGCACCATCGCACGCTGCGCGTCGCTGCCCTTCATCATCGACAGCAGCGCGTCGAAACCCTGGCGCTGGTGGAACGACTCTTCCTTGCACACGCGGATCATCGCGCGCGCGTACGGGCCGTACGTGCAGCGGCACAGCGGGATCTGGTTCATGATCGCGGCGCCGTCGACGAGCCAGCCGATCACCCCGACATCCGCCCAGGTCGGCGTCGGATAGTTGAAGATGCTCGAATATTTCGCCTTGCCTGCGTGCAGCGCGTCGATCAGCGAATCGCGTGACACGCCGAGCGTTTCGACCGCGCTATAAAGATAGAGGCCGTGGCCGGCTTCGTCCTGGACCTTTGCGAGCAGGATCGCCTTGCGCTTCAGGCTCGGCGCGCGCGAGATCCAGTTGCCTTCCGGCAGCATGCCGACGACTTCCGAATGCGCGTGCTGCGAGATCTGGCGAACCAGCGTCTTGCGATAGGCGTCGGGCATCCAGTCTTGCGGTTCGATCTTGCCGTCCGCGGCCATCACCGCATCGAACCGCGCCTGCTCGGGCGACTCGGCTGCGGCGTCGAGCGGCGCGACGTTGCCGGGGATGTCGAGGGATTGCGTGTACATGGCGAGATTCTCGTCCGGTTGAATGTGTGCGCAGTATAAACCAACCGACCGGTCGGTTAATAAATTTGTTGCGGATTTGCGGCGAGACTCGGGTAAACGAGGGACGTTGGGGCGCGACCAGGCTGCGCGAGTGCGGACCGCCGCGTGAGTCCCGCGTCTTCTGCGGCACAATGCCCGCTTTCCGATGAGGATTTTGCCGATGTCATTCCGAAGCAGTTTCGCCGCGGCCGCGCTGGGCGCGGCCGTTTTCGTGTCGCCGCTCGCGGCTTCGGCTGCGCCGACCGGATGGGTCGCCGCGTGGGCGACCGCGTTGCAGCCGATTCCCGATCTTGCCGCACCGCCGCCGCTCTATCGCGCACCCGACGTGGCCGGGCGGACCGTGCGCCAGATCGTCTACCCGACGGTGTCGGGGCGGGCGGCGCGAATTCGCATGAGCAATGCATACGGTCACGCACCGCTGGTCGTCGAGGCGGCGAGCCTCGCACGTGCCGGCGACGGCGCTGCGCTCGCCGGCGGCGCGGCCGTGCCGGTCCGGTTCGGCGGCAAGGCGTCGGTCACGCTCGCGCCGGGCCAGGAACTCGAAAGCGATCCGGTTGCGGTCGACGTGGCGGCGGGGCAACCGTATGCCATCAGTCTCCAGATGGGACCGAATCAACGGATGATGGTCTGGCACCGCGTGTCGAACCAGTTCAACTATGTCTCTGCGCCGGGCGATCACGTGAACGATCCGGGCGCCGCCACGTTCCGTACCCGTTTTACCCAGTATGCGTGGGTGACTGAGTTGGCCGTCGAGGCCGGCTCCGCGCGCGCCAGCGTAGCCGCGATCGGCGATTCGATCACCGACGGGCTGCGCTCGAGCGTGAACCGGAACCGCCGCTGGCCGGACGCGCTGGCGCGTCGGTTGACGGCGTCGGGCGCCGATTCGATCGGCGTCGTGAATCTGGGTATCAGCGGGAACCGGCTGCTTAGCGATTCCGCGTGCTACGGCACGTCGCTGGCGTCGCGGTTCGAGCGCGATGCGCTGTCGCGCTCGGGTGTGAAGGCCGCGGTCGTGCTGATCGGGATCAACGACATCAACTTCGCAGCGATGCCGCCGCACGCGGGGCTCGATTGCGACCATCCGCACACGCAGGTCACGGCCGCGTCGCTGATCGACGGCTATCGTCGGCTGATCGACGCGGCACACCGCCAGGGCGTGAAGGTCTTTGGCGCGACGCTCACGCCGGCCGGGTTGCCGGCCGGGCGCGAGGCGATCCGGCTCGAGGTGAACCGGTGGATCCGGAGTGGTGGAGGGTTCGACGGCGTGGTCGACTTCGACGCGGTGCTGCGCGATCCGGCGCGCCCGAGCGTGCTGCAGCGTCGATACGACAGCGGCGACGGCATCCATCCAAGCGATACGGGCTACACGGCAATGGCCGACGCGGTGCCGGTCGAGCAGTTGCAGGCTGCCGTGGGCGGCAAGTGACGCGCTCCTATATATAGAGGAAGCGTTGCCGGTGGCCTGGGCGCCAATAGCAACACCCGGCCCATTCTGTTCAAAGCCACCGTGCGCGCGAGCGCACGGTGGCTTTTTCAAAATAATTTCACAAAGGG